>WHTV01000089.1 GCA_009377535.1 Kiloniellaceae bacterium | reverse complement strand
CGACCTCGACTTCGCCCGCAAGTACAGCCTGCCGGTACTCCCGGTGGTGCTGCCGCCCGAGGCGGATCCGGCAAGCTTTGCGATCGCCGATGAGGCTTTCACCGGCGACGGCCGGGCCTTCAATTCCGATTTCCTCGACGGCCTTGGCGTCGCCGAGGCCAAGCGGGCGGCGATCGACCGGCTGGTCGCCCAGGGCGATGGAGAGGACACCATTCAGTACCGCCTGCGCGACTGGGGCATCTCGCGCCAGCGCTACTGGGGCTGTCCGATCCCGGTGATCCACTGCGCCGTCTGCGGGCCGCAGCCGGTGCCGGTCGCCGATTTGCCGGTCGCCCTGCCCGACGACGTGACCTTCGACCGGCCTGGCAATCCGCTGGCGCATCATCCGAGCTGGAAGCACACGGCCTGCCCAAGATGCGGCGGCGCGGCCGAGCGCGACACCGACACCATGGACACCTTCGTCGATTCCTCCTGGTATTTCGCGCGTTTCTGCAGCCCCTTCGCGGAGACGCCGATGGACCGCGAGGCGGTGGACTACTGGCTGCCGGTCGACCAGTACATCGGCGGGGTCGAGCATGCGATCCTGCATCTGCTTTATGCGCGCTTTTTCACCCGCGCGCTGGCTTCGCTCGGTTATGTGGAAGCGACCGAGCCTTTCGCCGGACTGTTCACTCAGGGCATGGTCTGCCACGAAACCTATCGCGACCGCGACGACAAGTGGCTGTACCCCTCGGAGATCGAGAAAGTTGGCGAAGGCGACGCACGCCACGTCGAAACCAAGGCGCCGGTCGCGATCGGGCGCGCTGAGAAGATGAGCAAGTCGAGGCGCAACGTCGTCGATCCGGAATCCATCATCGACACCTACGGCGCCGACACCGCGCGCTGGTTCATGCTGTCGGATTCGCCGCCCGAGCGCGACATGGAGTGGACGGACTCCGGCGTCGAGGGGGCTTGGCGCTTTACCCAGCGCCTGTGGCGCCTGGTCGACGAGAACCTGGACAGCTTGCCGGCCAAGGACAGCCCGCTGCCGGACGGCCTCTCCGAGCGGGTCGTCGATCTGCGGCGCACGGTGCACAAGACTGTCGCTGCCTGCAGCGAGGATCTCGAGCAGTTTCGCTTCAACCGCGCCGTGGCGCGAATTTATGAGCTGGCCAATGGATTGACCGCGTTCAGGGCCGAGGACGACGGCGGACGCTGGGCGCTGCGCGAGGGGCTCGAGCTTCTGGTGCGCCTGGTCGGCCCGATGATGCCGCACCTGGCCGAGGAACTGTGGCAGCGCCTCGGCCATGCCGGCTATCTGGTCGACGAAGCCTGGCCCAGCGCAGAATCGGCGCTGGTGAGTGACGAAATGGTGGTGCTCGCGGTGCAGGTGAACGGCAAGAAGCGTGCTACCATTACCCTGCCGGTCGATTCCGGCGAGGAGGAAGCCGGAGCGGTCGCGCTGGCGGAGCCGGCGGTGCAGCGCGCCATGGACGGCAAGGCGGTGCGCAAGGTTATCGTAGTCAGGAACCGGATCGTCAATGTCGTTGTCTAGGAGAGAACTTGCGCGGTTTCTGGCCGGGACGGCGGCCCTGGGCCCTGCGTTCGCGCTCGCGGCCTGCGGCTTCCAGCCGCTTTATGGTCAGCGCGCCAACAACGAGAGCGTCGCGGCCAGCCTCGCGTCGGTACGGGTCGAACCGCTGAGCGACCGGGCCGGCCAGCAGATGCATAACTTCCTGCGCGACCGGCTGAATCCCACGGGACAGCCGCTTTCGCCGAGCTACCGTCTCGAGCTTCAGCTTTTCGAAACGGTGACCGAGTTCGGCGTTCTGCGCGACGAAACTGCAACCCGTGCGAACCTGCGCATGAGCGCCGACTTCGCGCTGCTGAACTACGATGGGCAGTCGCCGTTGTTGGCGGGCCGGTCCTCCTCGACCACCAGCTTCGACATTCTCACCAACCCCTTTGCCACTGCGGTTTCCGAAGACGACGCGCGTGCGCGGGCCCTGCGGGAGTTGGCCGATGACATCGAAACCCGCCTTGCGCTGTATTTCTCGCGCTAGACACGAGACGGCGCCGGCCAGGCGTGGGCGGGAGCCGGTGCCATGAAGCTGGCGGCCAGACAGGTCGAGGAGTTCCTTCAGAACCCCGGCGCGGCCGTACGCGCGGTGCTCTTGTACGGGCCGGATGCCGGCCTGCGGCGCGAGCGGTCCGCCGCAATGCTTGCGCGGATCGTCGCCGATCCCAATGACCCGTTTTGCATCAGCGAGATTGCCTCGGCGCAATTGAAGGACGATCCCGCGCGCTTGGCCGACGAGGCCGCCGCGCTGACCTTCGGCGGCGGCCGGCGGTTTGTACGCGTACGAGATGCCAGCGACAAGATCACTCCTGTGCTGAAAGACTTCCTGGCAGGCTCGCCTGGCGAAGCTTTTGTCGTCGTTGAAGCCGACGACCTCCCGGCTCGCTCGACCCTGCGCAAGCTCTTCGAGACGGAGAAGACGGCAGCGGCTTTGGCCTGCTACCACGACGATCTGCGCAGCCTGGATGCGGTGGTGCGGGCTTTCTTTGCCGAAGCCGGTGTCGGCATCGCCCGCGACGCGGCGGCCTTCCTGTCGAGCCAGCTCGGCGGCGACCGGGAGCTGACGCGCCGCGAGCTGGAGAAGGTGCTGCTGTTCACCGGCGGCGACGGGGAAGTCACCCTTGCGGATGCGCAGGCTTGCGTCGGCGATTCAGCGCTGCTCAGCCTTGACGACGTCGCCCTGGCCACGGCGTCGGGCAACCTGGCTGCGCTCGAGCGAGCACTCCCCCGCAGCCTGAAGGAAGGCAACGCGCCGGTCAGCGTACTGCGGGCGGTGGCACGGCATCTTCAGCGGGTGCATGCGGTGGCCGGCGGCGGCGGATCTATCGAGGAAGCCATGCGGCGGCTAAGGCCGCCGGTGTTCTGGAAGAACGAAGCAGCCTTCAAGGCGCAGGCGGAAGCCTGGCGGCCGGAAAGCCTGGCGCGTGCCATGGATCGCTTGATGGAAGCCGAAGCCACCTGCAAGCGCAGCGGCGCTCCGGCGGAACTGTTGGCCTCGCGAGTCCTGCTGGAGATCGCCGCAAACGCACCTGGCCGCCGCCGGCGTGCCGGCTGAGCCGTTCTCCGGGAACGCTGGCGTTCAGCCCGCCCGGGGCGGCATCTGGTTCAGCCGGTGCAGCACGTCGTCGAGTTGTTCCAGTGTCCTGTAGTGGATGGTGAGCGAGCCGCCGCCACCCTGGAACTTGATGGAGACCTTAAGCCCGAGGAGGGCCGTGAGGTCGCGCTCCAGTGCCAGGGTATCGGTGTCTTTGCCCCCGCCGTCGTCGCCGGCCTTGGCCGGCCTGCGCGACGCGCTGCCGGTAGCTGCGGCAGCCTTGGCGTTTTGCACCAGGCGCTCCGCCTGGCGCACGTTGAGCCCGCGATTGATCATCTGGGTGGCGAGGCCTTCGGCGTTGTCGCAGCCGATCAGGGTGCGGGCATGGCCGGCCGTCAACTTCCCCTCTTCCATCAACAGTTTTACGCCCCGTGGCAGGGCCAGCAGGCGCAGGGTATTGGCAATATGACTGCGGCTCTTGCCCAGGGTCCGCGCGAGATCGTCCTGACTGTGCTGAAAATCGTCGATGAGGCGGCGGTAGCCTTCAGCTTCCTCCAGTGGGGTCAGGTCTTGCCTTTGGACGTTTTCGACGATGGCAAGCTCGAGCGATTCCGCGTCAGTGAGGTCGCGGATGACCACCGGCACTTCATGCAGCTTGGCGATCTGGGCGGCCCGCCAACGCCGCTCGCCGGCGACGATCTCGAACTCGTTCGGGCGCTCCGGGTGGCGGCGCACCAGGATCGGCTGCAGGATGCCCTGGGCCTTGATCGACTCCGCGAGGGCCGCGACCGCGCCCTCGTCGAAATAGTGGCGCGGCTGGAAGCGGCCGGGCCGCAGATGTTCGATGGGAATCGTCTTGGCTGAGCGGACCTTGTCGAGCGAGGCGTAGTCCTCGTTCTCCTCCCCGAACAGGGCGGCGAGGCCGCGGCCGAGGTTGGTTCGCTTACCCTGTTCCGGTGGCGGTCCGTCAGTCATCACACGCTCTTCCCCATCCCGCGCGCCTCGCTTGGCGGCGAGGACATCTGTCCGGGACTCTCTCCGATTCTCTGGCGGGACAGCAGCGGTCGCACCGGCGCGGTGCCGCCCCCTCCACCTTCGTTCCGTAACCGGAACAACTGGGCCGGCCGATTGAGGCTTAGGACGCCAGCGCCGGTTGACCCGGCAGGCTGTTCTCGCGCTGCAGAATCTCCCGCGCCAGGCGGATGTAGGCCTGGGCGCCGGCGCAGCGTACGTCATAGAGCAGCACCGGCTTACCGTGCGACGGCGCCTCGGACACCCGGACGTTACGCGGGATCATGGTCTTGTAGACCCGGTCACCGAGGAATTCGCGCACGTCTGCGGCGACCATTTCGCAGAGATTGTTGCGACGGTCGAACATCGTGAGGACCACGCCCTGCAGCGACAGGCCGTGGTTGAGCCCGCGGCGCACCCGGTCGATGGTGCGCATCAGGTGACTGAGCCCCTCCAGGGCATAGAACTCCGCCTGCAGCGGCACCAGCACCGCATCCGCCGCCGCCAGCGCGTTCAGAGTCAACAGGCCCAACGCCGGCGGGCAGTCGATCAGCACGAAATCGTAGGTGCCCCGCACGGCCTGGACAGCATCGCGAAGGCGGAATTCGCGCCTCGGCACGTCGATCAACTCCAGTTCGGCGCCGGAGAGTTCGACCCCGGAAGGCACGATGTCCATGCCGGGAACCAAGGTCTGGGTGATTGCCTTTTCCAGCGCGAGATCGTCCAGCAGAACCTGATAGACGCTTTGGTCGCGCTTGTCGGCGGCGACGCCAAGGCCGGTGCTGGCGTTGCCCTGGGGGTCCATGTCGACGATCAGCACGCGCTTGCCGCAGGCGGCGAGCGCGGTGGCGAGGTTGACCGTCGTGGTGGTCTTGCCGACGCCGCCCTTCTGGTTGGCGACGGCAAGCACGCGGGCTACGACGGGCGCCGGCGAGATCGTGCCACGCTCCAGGGTCGAATCGATATGTTGTAGGTTCAAAACGCTTCATCCCCAAGAGATAGAAGCCTGAGACGTAAGATTGAGGCTTCGGAGTCGGTTTCGCTCTCAAAGCGCTCCAGCCGCAGTCTCCACTTTTTCCTCGCAGCGGTCAATTCTTCATCGGCGCGGCGGCCCTTGAGGAATAGGCCGATCGGCTGCTTTCCGTGGTTTTCCGGCTGCAGGAATCGCGCGGTGAGGTCGAGAATTTTCGCCAGAGGCGCAAAGGCGCGGCAGGTCACCACGTCGACCGGCAGCGCCTCAAGGCTTTCGATGCGCTGGGCATGCACCGTGGCGGGCGCGCCCGTGACCCGCACCGCCTCGCGTAGGAATTCGGCCTTGCGCTGATCCGCTTCCACCAGGTGGACCTGCCCACAATCAAGCAGCGCGAGGACAAGGCCGGGAAAGCCGGCCCCGGCCCCAACGTCGAGGATGACGGCGGGCGTCGGTTGCACCGGCAGATAGGTTCTGAGCTGGGCGGAGTCCAGAAAGTGCCGCCGCCAGACGTCCTCGAGAGACTTCGGACTCACCAGATTGATGGCGCGATTCCACTTGATAAGGAGCGCCGCATAGGCGCGAAACCTCTCCAATGTTTCACGTGAAACGGCGAGGCGCTCCTGGAAGGCGCCCGGCGTCAGCGGAGGCGAGCTCACGCGAGGACCGCTCAGGCTGCGCTGCCGCGCGCAGGCTGCAGCGCGTTATTCCGCTCCCGCTTCTTGACGTGCCGCAGCAAAGCTATGACGGCAGCCGGGGTTACCCCGGGAATCCGCGCCGCGGCGCCCAGGGTGGCCGGGCGGCTTTTGGCGAGCAGCTGCTTGACCTCGGTCGAAAGGCTGCCAACCACCGCATAGTCGAGCTGCGCTGGCAATTCCAGCGCTTCGTCCTTCCGGAAGGCGCGAATGTCTGCCTCCTGGCGTTCCATGTAGCCTTGGTAGCGTCCCTCGATTTCGACTTGGCGTGCGACCGGCGGCGCCAGAGTGCCAAGGGCCGGCCAGATCGCGCTGAGACGCGCCAGGTCCAATGAGGGATAGCGCAGCAGTTCGAAGGCGCTGCGGCGCACACCGTCCTGGTTGATGGCGACGCCGGCGGCGGCCAGGACGCTTGGAGTTGCGGAAAGGGAGTCCGCAAGAGCACGGCCCGCCGCCAGAGCCACCATCTTGGCCCCGAAGACCTCCCGCCGCGCAGTATCGACGCAGCCGAGGGCCATGCCCCGCCCCGTCAGGCGCTGGTCCGCATTGTCCGCCCGCAAACGCAGGCGGTATTCGGCCCGACTGGTGAACATACGGTAGGGCTCGCTGACGCCGCGGGTCACCAGGTCGTCGATGAGCACACCGATATAGGCTTCGGCGCGGTCCAGCACGAAGGGCCGGCATTCTTGCTGGCCGCCGGCGGCGCCGGCCCGCAGGGCGGCGTTCAGCCCGGCAATCAGCCCCTGGGCCGCCGCTTCTTCATAGCCGGTGGTGCCGTTGATTTGGCCGGCCAGGAAGAGGCCCGGCAGGCGCCGGGTTTCCAGCGACACCCTCAACTCCCGCGGATCGACATAGTCGTACTCGATGGCATAACCCGGCTGCAGCATGATGGCCGCTTCCAGCCCGGGGATGGTCTTCAGCAAGGCCGCCTGCACGTCCCTGGGCAACGACGTCGAGATGCCATTCGGGTACACCGTGGAATCGTCCAGCCCTTCAGGCTCCAGGAAGATCTGGTGCTGCCCCCGCTCGGCGAAGCGCACCACTTTGTCCTCGATGGAGGGGCAATAGCGCGGGCCGACGGAATCGATCTGTCCAGAGTAGAGCGGCGCCCGGTGCAGATTGCCGCGGATCAGAGCGTGGCCGGCCTCGGTGGTATGGGTGATGTGACAGCACACCTGGCGCTGCGCGATGGCCGTGGTCAGTTCGGAAAAAGGCTCCGGAGGAACGTCGCCCGCCTGGGCCTGGAGCCTGGAAGTATCGATGCTGCGCCCGTCGAGCCGCGGCGGCGTGCCGGTCTTCAAACGCCCAAGCGCAAAGCCCGCACGCTGCAAGGTCGCGGCAAGGCCTACCGCCGGCGCCTCCCCGACCCGGCCAGCCGGGATACGCTCCTCTCCGATGTGGATCAGCCCGCGCAGGAAGGTGCCGGTGGTCAGCACCACAGCAGCGCCGACGATCCTCCGTCCTTCCGCCGTAACGATG
Organism: Kiloniellaceae bacterium; assembly: GCA_009377535.1. GTDB lineage: Bacteria > Pseudomonadota > Alphaproteobacteria > Kiloniellales > Kiloniellaceae > Pelagibius. The sequence goes on along the minus strand of WHTV01000089.1, from coordinate 10,188 downwards.
CCGCAGCAACAGCCCGTGTCATCCAGGACCAGATCCTCCACTGCCGCCTCGACGATGGAGAGGTTGGCCTGCCCGGCCAGGATTGCTTGCATGGCTTCCCGATAGAGCTTGCGGTCGGCCTGCGCTCGAGGGCCACGCACGGCGGGCCCCTTGCTGGCGTTCAGCACGCGGAACTGGATGCCAGCCACATCAGCCACCCGGCCCATGATCCCATCAAGAGCATCGATTTCTCGAACCAGATGACCCTTGCCCAAGCCGCCGATGGCCGGATTGCAGGACATGACGCCGATGCTGTCGCGGCGGTGGGTCACCAGAGCGGTGCGCGCGCCGAGGCGGGCCGCGGCGGCCGCAGCCTCGCAGCCGGCATGCCCGCCGCCTACCACGATTACGTCAAAGTTGTTGGTTTCCGCCACGTTCAGGCATCCCATGCTGTCGATCGGGTTATAGCAAGCCGGCCGGCGCAATCAAGGACCACCGCAGTCCGGTTCCCGGGAGGGAAGTGGATAGGTTAACAATCCTTCACTGTGTTTCACGTGAAACGCGGCGAAGCCACACTATTTGCCTATGCAGAACTCAGAGAACACAATATCTAGTAGGTCCTCCACATCCACCCGGCCCGTGACCCGGCCGAGGGCGCGCAATGCCAGTCGCAGCTCCTCGGCCTTCAGCTCGGGCAACTCCGCTACCTGCGCCCGTTCCAGGGCGTCGCGGCAGTCCTCCAGGGCGCGGCGATGCCGCAGCCGCGTAATCCCGGCCGCTCCCTCGCTGCCGCCGAAAATCTCGCCGGTCCGCGCAACCAGGCGCCCCAGCGCCGCGTCGAGCCCCTCGCCCGTCTTGGCTGAAACCATGATGGGCTCCCAGTCCCGCAAGCTCTCGCGGAGACGCCGCGCCTTTGTCGGATCGCAACAGTCCACCTTGTTCAGCAACAGGATCGAGCGGGAATCGAGCAGCGCCTCCACCGCGTCGAGCGCCGCCGCATCCCTCAGCGCCGCCTCCAGGTCGACCAGCAGCAACGTCACATCCGCCAGGCCCGCACGTTCACGCGCCCGCGCCATGCCCTCCCGCTCAATGGCCGCCTGGGCCGCCGCCTTGCCTTCGGCCGCGGCCACCTCCAGGGCCCGCAGGCCGGCGGTATCCGCCAGGGTGACCGGGTAGCCACCTAGGTCGAGCTGCACCTCGACGATATCGCGGGTGGTTCCGGCCGCCTCCGAAACGATCGCCACGTCGCGTTGCGCCAGGGCGTTCAGCAAGGACGATTTGCCGGCATTGGGGGCGCCGAGGATGACCACCGAGAGGCTTTCGCGAAGCCGCTCGCCGCGGCGATTGTCGTCGAGCGCGGCGGTGATCTCCGCCGCCACCTTCCCTGCCTGAACCAGGGCGCCGCGGTCGAGTTCCGCCGGCAGCTCCTCTTCGACAAAGTCGATGGCTGCCTCGAAGTGGGCCAGCACCCGGGTCAGGCGCGCCGCCCAGCCGCCGGTGAGGCGCGCAAGCCCGCCCGACATCTGGCGTAGGGCTTGGCGCCGCTGCGCCTCGGTGTCGGCGTCGATGAGATCGGCCAGGCCCTCGACGGCGCTGAGATCCAACTTGCCGTTGTCGAAAGCGCGGCGGGTGAACTCTCCGGCTTCGGCGGGGCGAAGCCCCGGCAACCGCACCAAGGCCTCGAGCGTCGCGGCTACCACCGCGCGCCCACCATGCAGATGGAACTCGCCGACGTCCTGCCCGGTGAAGCTGCCCGGGCCGGGAAACCACAGGACAAGGCCACGGTCGATCACGCGGCCGTCGGCCGGATCGACAATGGCACGCAGCGCCGCCTGTCGCGCCGGTGGTAATATATTACCACCAAGCGCCATCAGCGCAGGCCCCGCCGCCGGGCCTGAAATCCGGACGACCGCCACCCCCGCCCGGCCCGGAGCCGTCGAGGGAGCAAAGATGGTATCCTCTGTCATGGATGTAGGCGCGACATCGGCCTGGCGACGCCGGGGCGTCATTCGGCCGGCGGCGTCTCGTCCTCCGGGCGCAGCATCAGGCGCTTCACCCGGCCGCCCTTCACCAGGTGGGTCTGCAAAATCTCTTCGGCGTCCTCGATCGAGCCATAGTGATACCAGACTCCTTCGGGATAGATCACCATCGTCGGCCCGAGCTCGCAGCGGTCGAGGCAGCCGGCCTGATTGATCCGCACTCCTTCGAGATCGAGCTCCTTCGCCCGCGCTTTCAGGTAATTGCGCAGCCGAATGGCGCCCTTCTCCTTGCAGCAACCGCGTTCGTGGCCTGGCGGACGCTCGTTCATGCAGCAGAAGACGTGGCAGCGAAAGTACGGCGCCGGGTCGTCCTCGACACCCTCGCCGGCGCCCTCCAGCGGCGCGGCGCCTTGCGCGACTTCAGTCATACCTTATTGTTTTCCTTCTTTCTTCTCGCCCGCGCCGGAAGCCATTCGGGTCCAGAAGGCCTTCTGCAGCTGCTCCCAACCCTGCAGGCCCGCCGGCAGCCAGGTCTTGAACAGCTGCTCCGGCTCCATCGCCTGGAGGTTCGCCATCATGCGCTTCTCCAACTCCGTCATCAGCGCTGCCTGCATCGGCGCGACATCCGGCAGACCCAGAAAGCTGCGTGCCTCCTCCGGCGTGCAGTCGACATCCACATGAATCTTCATTGCCGCCCTTTCTTGCGCAATGCATTCCGCACGGGCGTCCAGCGCCGAGCCCCCCGCGGCGGCCCCTTGGAAACCCATTCCGCATTTATGGTTGAGCCGACAAAGGCCTGCGGCCCATATAAGATCCCTGAGACTACATGTCACCAACCGGCCGCCGCAATCCCGAGGCGTCGGTTTGCCGTGTCCCCTCCGGACGGCCGCCACCGCCGCCGGCAAGGACCACAGGAGGAAAGCGCCACATGGCCGAAGCCTCGAAGAACATCCACGCAGGCAAGCTCTCTCACAGCAACCAGCTGGGCGAGGAGACCAGCCCCTACCTGCTGCAGCACCGCGACAACCCTGTCGCCTGGCGCGCGTGGGGCGAGGCGGCCTTTGCCGAGGCGCGGCGCGACGGCAAGCCGGTCCTGCTCTCGGTCGGCTATGCCGCCTGCCACTGGTGCCATGTGATGGCACACGAATCTTTCGAGGATCCGGCCATCGCCGAACTGATGAACCAGCTATACGTCAACATCAAGGTGGACCGCGAAGAGCGCCCCGACGTTGACAGCATCTATCAGGCAGCCCTGGCCCTGCTCGGTGAACAGGGGGGCTGGCCCCTCACCATGTTCCTGACGCCCGAAGGCGAGCCCTTCTGGGGCGGCACCTATTTTCCGCCGGAGCCGCGCTACGGCCGCCCGGGCTTTCCCCAGGTGCTGAACGCGGTGGCGGAGATCTATGCCAACGACAAGGGCCGGGTCGAGAAGAACACCACCGCGCTGAAGGAAGCCCTCGGCAAACTCTCGCAGAACCTGCGCGGCGATGCGATCCCCCTCGGGGCGCTCGATCAGGTGGCCCTGCGCCTGCTTGAAGAGATCGACCCGGTCGCCGGCGGCGTGGGCAGCGCCCCGAAGTTCCCGCAGCCGGCGCTCCTCAAGCTGTTCTGGCGCGCCTGGAAGCGCGGCGGCGATGCGGCGCTACGCACCGCCGCCGAACTCACCATGACGAAAATGAGCCAGGGCGGCATCTACGACCACCTGGGCGGCGGCTTTGCCCGCTATTCCGTCGACTCGCGCTGGCTGGTGCCGCATTTCGAGAAGATGCTCTACGACAACGCGCAGCTTCTCGAGGTGCTTACCTGGCTGTGGCAGGACACACACAACCCACTCTACGAACAGCGCGCACGCGAGACCGCCGGCTGGGTGCTGCGCGAGATGATCGCCGACAGCGACGGCAGCGGCACAACGCCGAGCGGCGCCTTCGCTGCCACCCTCGATGCCGACAGCGAGGGCGAAGAGGGCAAGTTCTACGTCTGGCAGGCCACGGAAATCGACGAACTGCTCGGTGAGGACGCCGACCTCTTCAAGGCGCACTATGATGTCCGGCCCCAGGGCAACTGGGAAGGCAAGACCATCCTCAACCGCTCGGCCCAGCCGGATCTGGCCGACCCGGCAACCGAGACGCGCCTTGCCGCCTGCCGCGACATTCTGCTGGCCGCCCGCGCCAAGCGCATCTGGCCGGGCTGGGACGACAAGGTGCTGGCCGACTGGAACGGCCTGATGATCACCGCGCTCGCCGAAGCGGCGCTGAGTTTCGACGCGCCGGACTGGCTGGCCGCGGCTGAGGCCGCCTTCGCCTTCGTTTGCCGCGAGATGCAGCGCGACGGCCGCCTGCGACACGCTTGGCGCCACGGCCAACTGAAGCATCCGGCCACTCTCGACGACTACGCCAACATGGCCGCCGCCGCCTTGACACTTCACGAGGCGACCGGCAAGCCCGACTACCTTGTGCAGGCCGAGGCCTGGGTCGCCACCCTCGACCGGCACTACTGGGACGCCGGGAGCGGCGGCTATTTCCTCACCGCCGACGACACCCCCGATCTCATCGTGCGCACCAAGACCGCCTACGACAGCGCCGTTCCTTCCGGCAACGGCGCCATCCTGGGGGTCCTCGCCCGCCTCTTCCATCTCACGGGCAAGGCCGCCTACCGGGAGCGCGCGGACGCCCTCGTGGCCGCCTTCTCCGGCGAGTTGACGCGCAACTTCTTCCCGCTGGCCACCCTGCTGAACGCGGCCGAGCTGTTGATGGCCGCCGACCAAGTGGTCATCGTCGGCCGGCGCGGCAGAGCTGCAACCGATGCTCTCATCGCAACGGTCACCAAACGCTGCCTGCCCAACCGCATCCTGCAGGTGATCGGGCCGGACGAGTCCCTGCCAGAAGGCCATCCCGCCTCCGGCAAGGGCGAGGTCGACGGCGAAGCCACCGCCTATCTCTGCCGCGGCATGTCCTGCTCCCTGCCGATCACCGCGGCGGCCGACCTCGCCGCCACCCTAGACGAAGGCCGCGCCACAGCATGACCCGCCGGCGCCTCACCCTCGACACTCCGACCGGCCCGGTCACTGTAACCGAGGAGGACGGCGCCATCGTCGCCGTCACCTGGGGAGGCGGCGGCCGGGACGACAGCTCTCTGCTGCTGGAAGCAGCGCAGCAGTTGCAGGACTACTTCGCGGCCCGGCGGCAGGACTTCGACCTGCCCTTAAAGCCCCGCGGCAGCGAGTTCCACCATGCCGTCTGGCAGGAAATGCTGGCGATCCCCTACGGCATGACGAAGTCCTACGGCGATCTCGCCCGATCGACCGGCGGCATAGCGCGCGCCGTCGGCACCGCCTGCGGCGCCAATCCGATCCCGATCTTCATTCCCTGCCACCGGGTGCTGGCGGCCGACCGCCAGCTCGGCGGCTTTTCCGGCGGCAAGGGGCCGGAAACCAAGGCCTTCCTGCTGACGCTCGAGGGCGCCTGGCCGGTGCAGCACAGCCTGGCGCTCGGCTAGTCCTGCCGGCGGGTTATCCGATAAGCTTGCCGGCGGCTGATTTCACGCCACCTTCAAACCAACCAAGCTTCAATTGACGAAATGGGGGAAAGCAATGGGTGAGGTCACCATCAAAGGCAAGGACGGCAGCTTCCAGGCCTACCTCGCGCGACCCAAAGTCACGCCGGCGCCGGGAATCGTCGTCGCCCAGGAGATCTTCGGCGTGAACCAGGTCATGCGCGACATCTGCGACTGGCTCGCCGGCGAAGGCTTCGTCGCGCTCTGCCCGGACCTGTTCTGGCGCATCGAACCGGGCATCGACATCACCGACAAGACTCAGGCGGAGTGGGACCGTGCCTTCGAGCTGTTCGGCCTCTTCGATGTCGACGACGGCGTCGCAGACATGCAGGCGGCCCTCGCCGCGCTGCGCGGCCACGAGGCCTGCAACGGCAAGGCCGGCAGCGTCGGCTACTGCCTCGGCGGCAAGATCGCCTTCCTCATGGCGACGCGGTCGGATGCCGACTGCAACGTCGGCTACTATGGCGTCGGCCTTCGCGGCCTGCTGGAAGAATCCGGCAACATCTCCAAACCCCTGCTGTTGCACATCGCCGAACAGGACAAGTTCTCCTCGCCCGAGGAGATCGCCGAGGTGCGTGACCGCCTCGCCGGCGAGGCCAAGGTGACGGTCGAAGTCTATGCCGGCCAGAACCACGCCTTCGCGCGCCCCGGCGGCGAGCACTACGATGCCGCGTCGGCCAAGCGCGCCAACGAACGTACCGTCAACTTTTTCAAGGAGCACCTCGCCTGATGGTCAAGGCAATCCGCATTCACGAGCCGGGCGGCCCCGACGTCCTGCGCTACGAAGACACCGACGTCCCGGCCCCGGGTGCCGGCGAGGTGCTGCTGCAGCAGAAGGCCTGCGGCCTCAACTACATCGACGTCTATCACCGCATGGGCGCCTATCCGCTGAACTACCCTGCCACCATCGGCATGGAGGGCATGGGAGTCGTCGAGGCGGTCGGCGAGGGGGTCAGCGCCTTCAAGCCGGGCGACCGCGTCGCCTACGCCGACCTGCCGCCCGGCGCCTACGCCGAGGCGCGCGTCATGCCGTGGCACCGCCTGGTGAAGCTGCCGGATGGGATCGCCGACCGTCAGGCCGCGGCCATGATGCTGCAAGGCATGACGGTGGAGTATCTCATCCAGCGCACCTTCAAGGTCGCCAAGGGCGACACCGTGCTGTTCCATGCCGCCGCCGGCGGCGTTGGTCTCATCGCCTGCCAGTGGCTGAACCACATCGGCGCCACGGTGATCGGTACGGTGGGCTCGGAGGAGAAGGCCGCGCTGGCCAAGCAGCACGGCTGCCACCACACCATCAACTACCGCAGCGAGGACTTCGTCGCCCGGGTGAAGGAACTGACCGACGGCAAGGGCGTGCCGGTGGTCTACGATTCCGTCGGCAAGGATACCTTCGACGGTTCGCTCGACTGTTTGAAGCCCCGCGGCACGATGGTGCTGTTCGGCGCCGCCTCCGGCCCGGTGCCGCCGCTCGATCCGCAGGTGCTGGCGAAGAAGGGCTGCCTCTACCTGACCCGGCCCAGCCTCATGGTCTACAACAAGGAGCGCGCGGAGCTGGAAGCCTCGGCCGCCGCCCTCTTCGAGGTGGTGACCTCGGGCAAGGTGAAGATCGAGGTCAACCAGACCTACCCCTTGAGCGAGACCGCGCAGGCACACCGCGACCTCGAGGCCCGCAAGACCACCGGCTCGACCGTGCTGCTGCCGTAGCCCGCCGCGAGCGAGGTCAAAAGCAAACGGGCCCGGTGCGAAGCCGGGCCCGTTCTGCCGTGAAGCAGGCGCAAGCGTCGCGCTACTGGTTCATCGAGTCGAAGAAGTCCTGGTTGGTCTTCTGGTGCTTCAGCTTGTCGACCAGGAAGTCGATCGAATCGGTGACGCCCATCGGCATGAGGATGCGACGCAGCACCCACATCTTCGACAGCGTACCCTTGTCGACCAGCAGCTCCTCCTTGCGGGTGCCCGACTTGCCGATGTCGATGGCCGGGAAGGTGCGCTTGTCGGCCAGCTTGCGATCGAGCACGATTTCGCTGTTACCGGTGCCCTTGAACTCTTCGAAGATGACCTCGTCCATACGGCTGCCGGTATCGATCAGGGCTGTCGCGATGATGGTCAGCGAGCCGCCTTCCTCGATGTTGCGCGCGGCGCCGAAGAAACGCTTCGGGCGCTGCAGCGCATTGGCGTCGACACCGCCGGTCAGCACCTTGCCCGAACTCGGCACCACGGTGTTGTAGGCGCGCGCCAGGCGGGTGATGGAGTCGAGCAGGATCACCACGTCCTTCTTGTGCTCGACCAGGCGCTTGGCCTTCTCGATCACCATCTCGGCGACCTGCACGTGACGCTGGGCCGGCTCGTCGAAGGTGGAACTCACCACCTCGCCCTTCACCGAACGATCCATGTCGGTGACTTCTTCAGGGCGCTCGTCGATGAGCAGCACGATGAGGAAGATCTCCGGATGATTCTTGGCGATCGACTGCGCGATGTTCTGCAGGATCATGGTCTTGCCGGTACGCGGCGGCGCCACGATCAGGGCACGCTGGCCTTTGCCGATCGGCGCCGTCAGGTCTATCACCCGCGGCGTCAGGTCCTTGACGGTCGGGTCTTCGACTTCCAGCTTGATGCGGTCGTCCGGATAGAGCGGCGTCAGGTTGTCGAAGTTGATGCGATGGCGCGAATTTTCCGGCGGATCGAAATTGATCTGACTGACCTTGAGGAGGGCGAAGTAGCGTTCGCCGTCCTTGGGCGAGCGGATCTGCCCATCCACCGTGTCGCCGGTGCGCAGGCCGAAGCGGCGCACCTGGCTGGGGCTCACGTAAATATCATCGGGCCCGGCCAGGTAATTCGATTCCGGCGAGCGCAGAAACCCGAAGCCATCCTGCAGGATCTCGAGCACCCCGCCGCCGTAGATCGGCTGATCGTTCTCCGCCAAGTGCTTGAGGATCGCGAACATCATATCCTGCTTGCGCAGGGTGCTCGCGTTCTCGATTTCCAACTCTTCGGCAAAGGCCAGGAGGTCAGCCGGACTCTTGGCTTTCAGTTCTTGAAGGTTCATGGGCGCTTACGCCTGTGCTCGCTATACAACGGGAAGGGGAGTTTTTTGGGGCGGCACCTGCAGCGGGGCGTTTGCAGCTCAAGGGGTGCTGTGGGTGCGGGATCAAAGCCGCAAAAGCGGAAGGAGGTTTATCTAGCTGCAGCCTACGCTTGGCTGGTTACCGATTCATTAACCAAATATGGGACGCGCACCGCCGGACGGCAAGGTGGTGAAGATCGCTGACCGTTAATGCAACAGCCGCCGGAAGTCAAGCCATCCCGATGCCAGGCGGGAGCCTCAGAAGGGCCGCACCACGGCCATGATGACGATCACCACCATAAGCAGCGCCGGCACCTCGTTCATGACTCGGAAGAAGCGCTCGCTATGACGGTTGGCGTCGGCGGCGAAGTCGCGCCGCCAGCGCGCCGCCATCATGTGCAGCACCGTGAGCACGACCACGGCGGTCGCCTTGACGTGGAACCAGCCGTCGGTCCAGGCCTCCAGGTTGACCATGAGGGCCAGACCGGCCGCCCAGGCAACGATCATCGAGGGGTTCATGATGCCGCGCAGCAGGCGGCGCTCCATCACCTTGAAGGTCTCCGACTGCTTGGAGCCCGTCTCGGCCCGGCAGTGATAGACGAACAGCCGGGGCAGATAGAGGAAAGCGGCCATCCAGGCGATCACCGCCAGGATGTGCAGCGCCTTCACCCAGAGATGGGCCTCACCCAGAAATCCTGCCATCGCCCCTCGTTTCCCTTCGCCTATTGCGCCACGTTACGCCACGGCCTGCGGACAGCCCCGCCACTCGGCCGGGCAGCGGCGCCCGCCGACCTGGGAACAAACCGGCCGCCCCGCCGCGATTGCGCTACCCACCAAACCGGCGAGGCCTGCGATAAAAGCCGCCTCGGTGCCGGCCGTCGCCACCCGGATATAGACCGGCGCCCCGGCCTTCTCCGCCAAGTGGCGGTATTCGATGTCGAGTTCGACCAGGGTTTCAGAGTGCTCGGAGACGAAGGCGACCGGCACCACGATGATCGGGCGGCCCTCGCGGCCGGCTGCCTCGATCTCGCTGTCGGTGGCCGGGCCGATCCACTCCAAGGGGCCGACGCGGCTCTGGTAGCAGATCTGCCAGTCCAGGTTCACCTCGCCGAGGCGGCCGAGCACCGCAGCGACGCTCTGCTCCACCTGCCACTGGTAGGGATCGCCCCCGTCTATGATCTTCTTCGGCAGGCCGTGGGCGGAAAACAGCACCCGCGGCGGCTTGTCACCTTCCACCCTGCGCAGAGCGTCGCGCAAGCCGGCGACCACGGCGTCGACGAAACCGGTCTCTTCCGGGTAGCAGCAGAGCGCGCGGGTCGTTGCCTTGAGGCCGGCCGCTTCGGCTTCGCGCTGCCACTCCTGCAGCGAGGAGCCCGTGGTCGTGGTGGAAAACTGCGGATAGAGCGGCAGCAGGATCACCTGCTCGGGGGCAAAGGCCGCTACCTGCCGCACCGTCTCGCGCGCCCGCGGATGCCAGTAGCGCATGGCGATGAAGACCCGAAACTCGCCGAGGCTCGACCGACGCGCGGCGTACTCTGTCCAGAGGGGAAATCTATGGATAACAATCTTGACGCCCTGACCGTCATCTTCACCGAGTTCTAATACTGGGTGACGGTC
>WHTV01000088.1 GCA_009377535.1 Kiloniellaceae bacterium | reverse complement strand
GAGCCATCGCGCGCCGCTGTCCGGCGGGCCCGCCACCCGGCTTGCGCTTGCCCTGTCGGGCTTCATTCGGCGACCTGCGCCTGGGCCTGACGGCGGCCCGCCGCCAGCGCCTGGGCGATCTCGGCGACATGGCGGCCCTGGAACCGCGCGCCCGCCAACTCGTTGGCGCTCGGCTGGCGGTCGCCGTGGTTGCCGTCGTCGGCCAGCGTCGTGGCGCCGTAGGGCGAGCCGCCGGTGATCTCGTCCATGCGCAGCTGGCCCTTGAAGCTGTAGGGCAGGCCGACGATCACCAGGCCGAGATGCAGCAGGGTGACGTGGGTGGAGAGGATGGTCGCCTCCTGACCGCCGTGCTGGCTGCCGGTCGAGGTGAAGACGCTGCCGACCTTGCCGACCAGTCTGTCCGCCGCCCAGAGCCCCCCGGTCTGGTCGAGGAAGTTCTTCATCTGCGCGGCCATGTTGCCGAAGCGCGTCGGCGTGCCGATGATGATGGCGTCGTAGTCGGCCAGCTCCGCCGGGCTCGCGATCGGCGCTGCCTGGTCGACCTTGTAGCCGGACTTGTCGGCGACAGCCTCCGGCACCAGTTCCGGCACCCGCTTCACCAACGCGGTGGCGCCGGCTTCGCTGACACCCTCGGCCACCGACGCCGCCATGCGCTCGATGTGGCCGTAGGAGGAGTAGTAGAGTACCAGCACCTTGGTCGCATTGGGGATCATCACGGCTGTCCTTCTCGCTGAGAGTTTCCTGGGCTCCTGTAGGTGCAGCCTTGAATCGATCTATTGAAGTGATAAAATTTCGCTCAGATTGATCGAGAAAATAGATCATGCTGGATGCCCTGACCCTCGACCAGATGCGCGCCTTCGTGGCCGTGGTGGAAGCCGGCAGCTTCCGCGCCGGCGCGCGCCGCCTGGCCCGGGTCCAGTCGGCCGTCAGCCATGCCATCGCCAACATGGAGACGACGCTGGGCGTCGCCCTCTTCGACCGCGCCGGCCACCGGCCGACGCTGACACCGGAAGGCCGGGCCCTGCTCGCCGACGCGCGCGCCATCCTGCTGAAGGTGGACTGCCTGCGCGCCCGCGCGCGCGGCCTCGGAGAGGGCGTCGAGGTCGGGCTGTCGATCGTGGTCGATACCCTCTTCCCGATGGCGACGGTCGGCGCGGCGCTGCAGGTCATGCGCGCCGCCTATCCGGCGGTCGGCATGCGGGTGGTGACGGCGCCGCTGAGCGAGCCTTTGGCCGCCCTGCACGAGCGGCGCTGCACCCTGGCGATCACCGTCGGCCGGGAGTTCCGCGATCCGCACATCGAGCTGGAAGCGCTCTCTGCCCTCTCCTTCATCGCCGTCGCCGCGGCGTCCCACCCACTGGCGGCGCTGGTGGAAGAGACGGGCCAACTGGCAACCGCCGAGCTGACGGACCACCTGCAGATCGTGCTGGAGGATCCCAGCCCGCTCAGCGAGGGGCGCGACTTCGGCGTGCTGTCGCCGGGGACCTGGCGGGTCGGCGGCCAGGACACCAAGCATGCGCTGATCCTCGCCGGCCTCGGCTGGGGGCGCCTGCCCCACTGGCTGGTCGAGCGCGACCTCGTCGAGGGACGCCTCGTGCGCCTTCCGGCGATGGCCCTCGGCCGGCAGGGCGAGGCCATCGTGGAGGCCTTCCTGGCGCGCCGCAGCGACGAGCCACTCGGCCCCGCGGCGCGCGCCTTCCGCGCGGCCCTGCTGGACCTCGTCCAGGAGCCGGCGCGGGGCGACGGCCGCTAGAAGCGTCGAAGCGGCGCTAGGGAACGGCGTATCCGGACGGACGGCCCTCGCTCCGGGCGTCCAGGCTTCCTCCACCAAGCGCCGAGGACTCCCTTGCCATGCCGATTCCGCCGGTTCGCTTCATCCTTGACCTGCGCTATGCCGACATTCCGGAATCGGCGCGCCATGCTGGCCGCCGCGCCCTGCTCGACACCCTGGGGACTGCCGTCGCCGGCAGCGCCACCGCGGCAAGCCGTATCCTGCGTGACCACGCGGTGCGCTACCACAGTGCCGGCGCCTCGGGCGCCCGCCTGCTGTTCGACGGCCGGCGCGCGGCCCCGCAGGGCGCGGCCCTGGCCGGGGCCGGCAGCATCGATGCCGTCGATGCCCACGACGGCCATCGGCTGACCAAGGGGCATGCCGGGGTGACCGTCGTCCCCGCGCTGCTCGCCTTCTGCGACGAGATGGCATCCTGCGGCGGCGAGGAGTTCCTGACGCGCCTCGTTCTCGGCTACGAGATCGCCACCCGCGCCGGCATGGCGCTGCATCGCACCGCCGCCGACTACCACACCTCGGGCGCCTGGAATGCCCTCGCCGCGGCGGCCATCGGCGCCCGCGCGCTCGGCCTGTCCCCCGGACAGACGGCGCATGCCTTTGGCATCGCGGAGTACTACGGGCCGCGCAGTCCGATGATGCGGGTGATCGACCATCCGACCATGCTGAAGGACGGCTCGGCCATGGGCGCGATGAGCGGCGTCAGCGCCGCCCTGCTGGCGGCCGATGGCTTCACCGGCGCGCCGGCGGTCACCGTGGCCGGCAGCGACGTGGCCGACCTCTGGGCCGACCTGGGTGACCGCTGGCGCATCGAGGAGCAGTACATCAAGCCCTACCCTGTGTGCCGCTGGGCCCAGCCGGCGGTGGAGGCGGTGCTGGCGCTGCGCGGGACGGGCGCGGAGCCGGCATTCCGTCCGGAGCAGGTCAGGCGGGTGATCATCCACAGCTTCGCCGAGGCAATCCGCCTGAACGTGCGCCGTCCGCGCACCACCGACGAAGCGCAGTACGCGCTGGCCTTTCCTGTCGCTGCCGCCTTGGTCCACGGCAGGCTGGGTGTCGCCGAGATCGACGGGCCGGGCCTTTCGGACCCGAGGGTCCTCGCCCTCAGCGAGTCGGTGGTCCTGACAGAGGACGCCGGCTACAGTGCCCGCTTTCCTGCCGAGCGCTGGGCCCATGCCGTCATCGAGCTCAGCGACGGACGCCGGCTGATCTCCGCTCCCTGCCCCGCCCGCGGCGATCCCGAGAACCCGTTCAGCGATGCGGAGCTGGTGGAAAAATTCCACCTCTTGGCGGAGCCCATCCTCGGCGGCGCGCGCAGCGGCATGCTGGCCACCGCCTGTTTCGCGGTCGACCGGACGGCCGACCTCGCCGGCTTCATGGATGCCATGCTGGCCGATGCGGTCGCCGACCGGCAGCCCGATGGCGCAGTGGCGGATTGACCCTGCCCGCATAGTGCTCTGACAGGCTGCTAGTTGAGCTCGCTCAGGCTGCTCCGGTCGAGGCGGGCGCGGTAACTGGCCATGAAATCCTGCGCCACGCCGACCTCGCGAAGTTCGTCGGCAACCGAGCTGACGGCGAAGCTCTCGCCATCGCCCACCAGCAGGCGAAAGGTCTCGGCTTGCGGGCCCTTGGCCATGGCGGCGCCGTAGCGCCGGTTGAGATCTTCCAGCTCCACCTTCTCGTCGGCCAGCAGCAGGGCGACGGCCAGGTTGACCACCAGCTTGCCTTCCTCCTCCTGCATCGGCCGGCGCGGCGGCAGCAGCGGAATCAGGTTGGAGAGGGAATCGACGACGTCGGGCCAGTTGCGTCGGCGCCAGTGAATGTCGGCACGCAACTGCTCGGCATCCAGGCTGTCGTCGCCGACCAGGGTCTGCAGGGCGTCGTCGCTGCGATCGAGCGCGGCAAGCGCGCGCGCCCGCAGCTGGCGGCGCTGCGAGGCCAGCGGGACCTCGAGGTCCGTGACCTCGCTGATCTCGAGCGCCTCCAGGCTGGCCTGGGGATTGCGGTCGAGCAGCTGCACCAGGGCGAGGCGCGCGCCGATGCGCGCCTTGTCTTCACCTTCCAGGCGGTAGCGCACCTGCCCTTCGAGCAGCTCTGCGGCGCGATCGAGCAGGTCGACCTCGACCAGGCGGTCGGCCAGGCCGGCGATCATCTTGTCTCCCTCGGGGCCGGCCGGCGTGAGCTCGATGAATTCCTGATAGAGCGCCAGGGCGCGCAGCGGTGGCACCTCCGGATCCCCTGGGTTCTGGTAGATCTCGGCAAAGATTTCGCGCATGCGCTGGGCCGAGTTGCGCGACGTCGGGTCGTCCGGGAAAGCGGTCACCGCCTCGCGCAGGGCAAAGAGCGCGTCGCGCTGCCGGTTTTGCCGGACGTAGAGTTCGGCCAGCTTGCGCAACAGCGTGAATTCGAAGAGGTCGCCACGCCAGGCGAACCGCAGGCGCTCGAGCTCCTCGATGGCGGCCTCGGGCGACAGCGTGCCCTCCTCCATGCCGAGTGCGATGAGGGCCAGGCGGGCGCGCGCCTGGGATGGCCGGTGGGCGCCGTCGCGCACGTCGCTCCACAGCTCGCGGGCTTGCTCCGGGTCGCCGCCGGCGAGGCGCACCATGCCCTGCACGACCTTGACCTGGGCCAGCTCGCGATCATCCAGATTGTCGCTCAGGAGAGCCAGCTGCGCGGTCGCGGCGTCGAGATCGCCGGCCTGCACGAAAGCCTCCGCCGCCGCCAGGCCGAGCGGCAGTCGCAGGTTGTCCGGATAGGATTCGATCAGGTCGAGGGTCACGGCGAAGCCGGTCGCCGCCGCCTGCCACTCCTCCGCCTGCGCCGCCAGGGCGGCCTGCCACAACAGCGCCTCGCGCTCGCCGGCCAAGGCCGCATGGGCGAGGCTGGTGGCGGCACCGCGATAGTCCTGCAGCATCATCTGGCTGGCGCCCTTCATCAGGTGCACCTCCGGATCGCGGGCAAGCCGCGGGTTCTCGTCCTCGATCACCTGCAACACGCCAAAGGCTTCGCTGCCCAGACCATGGGCGAAGTAGAATCGCGCCAGATCGAGGCGCGCGATGCCGAGGCGGTCGCCGCCCCCACCGGAGGTCGCGCGCTGCAGCGCCTGGCGGTTCTCCTGGTATTTCTCGATGCCGCCGCGGCGCCACTCCTCCAGCCTCAGCAGACCGGGGCTGCCGCTCGGCGGCAGGTCGGCAGCGCGAGGCGCCGCGCGGCGGTCCTCGGGTTTCGACACCAGCAGGCCGTTGCGGTCGCGCACCAGCACGCCGCTCTGCAGCGTCGCCACCTCGATGGCTGTGGTGAGCGGCTGCAGCACGATTCCCTGATGGGTCTGCAGACTGCGGAACTGCGGAAAGCCGTAGGGCAGCGTGAGGCCCATGCCGGCGCCACGGATCGGCACCAGGACCAGACGGTCGCCGGCGTCGGGGTCGGTGATCCAGAGCAAGCGGCCGGCACCGACGACCGGATAGCGGACGCGGCCGCCTTCCTCGCTCTCGACCACCGGCGCGGCCAGGGCTTTTTCGGGCAGCGGGCTGCGCAGCCGCAGGTCGACGGTCCAACTGGTTCCGTCGCGGCTGAGGCGCGGCGCGACGGTGGGCTGTGCGCGGATCAGCAGGATCGTCGCACCGCCCTCCTCCAGCAGCTGGACCTCGCCCAGGTGCGGTGCCTCGGAGGCGATCTGCTGCACCACCTGCCGCGGCGCCGGGCGGTCGAACACCAGCCAGAGATTCTCGCCGCGTCGGAAGGCCGCGGCCGCGGTCGGCAGCTCCCAGCTGAAGGTCATGACCACCGGCAGGAAGGCGTCCGCCTTGGGGCCCTGCGCCTGGGAGGACAGGAACGCCGGCATCGGTTCGGTCGCGATGGTGAGCCTGCCGCGCGCTGAATCGGCAATGACCGCCTGCGGCAGGGCCGGCGGCTCGGCGGTCCGCAGCGGCTCCGCGGCAGCAGGCTTGGCGCTGTCGGCCGTGGCCGGCGCCGGTGCCGGTGCCGGTGCCGCCGCCATCGGCTCCACAGCGGCCGAGCCGCCCATGCTTTTCGGTACCAGCGACGTCGGCCCCTCCTCCGGCGCCGCTGCCGGCGCCGGCGGCGCTTGCTTCGCTTCGGCCGCGTCGGCGGGCTTGTCTTGCAGCGGCGGCTGCTGCGGCCGCGGGGTGAGGTCTTCCACCTGGGCGGCCGGCGGGGTCGCCGGTGCCGGCGCCGGGGAAGCGATCACGTCGAGCACCACCTTCGTGCCGCTGCGATCGACCTTGAAGCGGCTGCCTGCGGGGGCCTCCACCGTCACGCTGTCCGGGGTGGCGCTGATACCGTCGATCTGCGGCAGGCGCGGCGCGTCCACCGCCGAAAGGTCGAAGGCCGCCGGGCGGTCGAACACCAGCCGGGCGCGGCCGGGCGCTTCCTCCAGGACCTCGCCGACCGGGTCCGCCCAGTCGAACACCAGGCGACTGAAGCCGTCATGGCGGCCAGCGCGCACCCGCACGCGCGGCAGTTCGTCGGCCGCGGCCGCTGCTGGGGCCGCCTCGCCCTGCCGAGCTGCCGCCGCCTGCTGCAGGTCGAGCACCACCTTGGGCCCGATGCGGAAATGCTTCAGGCCGTAGGGGCCCTTGAGCGCCAGGGCCAGGCCGCGGCCGCCCGCCGAAGGCAGAGGTGCCCCGGCATAGCCGGCGAGGCCGTTTCGCATCACCGGGCCCTCGAAAGCGGCCGCCTCGCCGAAGGTCACCACCAGGCGCCCTTCTTCGATGCGCGCCTCATAGTCGACCTGGCGCGGCCAGTCGAAGACGATGCGGCCGTAGCCTTCGTGCAAGCCGGCGCGCACCGGCACCTGCTCGGCCGCCTGCAGGGGTGCGGCCGCCGAGACGGCCAAAATCAGCGCGAGGAGCATCTTGCGCATCAATGCGCCTCCGAGGCGTAGGCGTGAACAATGATATCGACGCGGCGCGCGCGCTCTCTGCGCTCCTCCGTCGCCAGCGACGAATCGATATCGCCGTAGCGGGCATCGCCGTAGCCGCGCACCAGGATGTCGCCCTTGTAGCCGACCTTGCTGAGCATGCCGGAGAGCACAGCGGCGCGGGCCAGCGACAGCTCCCAATTGGAGGGATAGGCGGCCTTCGGCTGCACCGGATCGGCGTGGCCGGCGATCTCGATCACGTTGCGCAGGTTGCGCAAAACGCCGGCCAGGGCGAAGATCGACTTCTCGCCCGCCGCCCCGAGTTCGGTCGAGCCGGAGGCGAAAAGCAGGTCGCCGGGGACCGAGATGACCAGCCGTTCGCCCTCATGGGCGATCCGCACCTGCGCCAAGAGCGGGTCGCCCGCCATCTGCTCCTTGAGCACAGCAGCAAGGTAGTCGAGGTCGGAGCCCGGCAGGCGTTCCACCTCCTCGGCCGACTTTTCGCTCTGCGGCAGGGCGACGGTGACCTCCTGCAGCCGGTCGAGACGCGGCGACAGGGAATCGACGAGGTTCTGCCAATCCGATTCCTTGATGGTCGACATGGAAAACAGCAGCACGAAGAAGGTCAGCATCAATGCCGCAAGGTCCGTAAAGGTCAGCAGCCAGGCCTGTGCGTTGTCGGCGCGCCGGCCGCGGTAGACCAGGAGCCCGCCACCCAGGGGCTGCCAAGCGTCCGCGCTGTCCGCCGGCGGCTGCTCGCCGGCCGCCTTGCGCTCGTTCTTCTGGCCTTCCTGCGCCACGGCTAACCTGCCCCGCCCACGGCCCGCACCGGCGGTTCAATCTCGACGGTGAAATGGAACCGAACCTTCCCGGGGAAGTCCGGCAGCAACCCGGCCGAAAGGTGCGGCGGCGGAAGCCCCTGACGCTGAAGCTCGCGCACCAGCCTGCCTGCGCGCGTCAGCGCGGTGCGATTGCCCTCGATGCCGCTGGCCCGGTCATCGAGGCCATAGAGCACGTCGACGCGGTAGCCTTGCCGGGCAAAGCGTGAATCGGTCAGCACGCCGGCGATGAGGCGCAGGGTCTCCGCCCCGTCCGGCTGCAGCTCGCTGCCCTCGGCAAAGAGCTCTGCCACCGTCAGGTCGGCTATGAGGGTCCGGGCCCCGGATGAATCCTGACTTTCGGCCAAGGGCAGGTTGTCGGAGAATAGCTCGTTCAGGGAGTCTATGAGGGTCTCGGCGCCTTCGAAGATGTCGTCCGCGGCGGGGGTGCTTCTCACGCTGCGCTCGGCGGGCAGCAGGCCCTGGAAAGCGTCCCGCACGCTGTCGACGACGGCCGAGCGCCGCTGCTCTTCGAAGGTAGAGAGCGAATTCAAGAGGATGAAGAAGGCCAGCAGCAGAATCTTCAGGCTGAGCAATGCAACGATATTGCTGTTGCTCTGCCGTTGGCCGGGTTGCCGCGCGACGCCAGCCATGGCTAGTACCCACTATCAGGATTAGCTGCGTCATGAGACGGCCGGGGACGCCCCGTGGCTAGGAGCGCCGGCGCAGGCGATGTGGGCCATCGGCAAGCCGGCGCGACGACGTCCACGGGTCGCCCCCGGCCGCCCGAAGGGTCGCTTTTCGCTCCGCATCCGCTGCGTCGCCGCGCTTGCCCGATGCACCACATCGCGCTGCGCGCGGCTCCTGCCGGATGAGGTCGAAAAGTCGATCTCATGATGCATCTAATCCTGATAGTGGGTACTACATCACCCGAACAGCGCGTCGATGTCGTCCTGGCTGATGGCGTTCTCGGGCAACTGCGGGCCGTTCAGGAGATCCTCGTCCGGGCGGGCGGGAGCGCCGCTCGGCGTCGTCGTCTTCTTGCCCGCCGGCTTCGGCGCGCCATCGCGCCTGACATCGTCACCGAAGGCATTCAGCAGGGCATCGACCTTCGTCTCGACATGCTGGAGCGCCGTCACCACCTTGGTGATGCGCTGGCCGGTGATGTCCTGGAATCCGCAGGCCTCGTAGATCGAGGTGACGGCGGCGGAGATCTGCTCGGCCACTTCGGGGTCCATCTTCTCGGTGAGCGCCTCGATGCTCTCGACCGCCTCGAAGATCGTGTGAGTCGCCTGCTCGGTCGACCCGACGATCGCCGTCAGCTCGTCGGTCGCCGCCGGCAGATAATCGGAATTGATATCGTCGGGACGCAGCTCGGCGATCTCGGCCCGCGCGGCGTTGATGTAGCGCGCCAGCGCCTCGATGTCGGAATAGACCTTGAGGCCAACCGCCGTCAGGTCCCCTTCGATGCTGTCGATGACAGCCTCGACGATGCTGACGAGATGCTCGGGGTCGATCGACCCGTCGTTCTTCTGCAGCTCGATGAGTTGAGCCGCGATTTTTTCTTTTACTGCAGCAACAGCCATGATTCGCCTCCTTGCCCCACTACGGGGACATCGTGATCAAGGCTCAGAAGTTGCCAAGAACGGCAGCGAGCTTGGTTTTCAAGGTCGCCGCATTGAACGGCTTGACGATGTAGTTGCTGACACCGGCTTGCTTCGCCGCGATCACGTTCTCGGTCTTGCTCTCGGCCGTGATCATGATGAAGGGCAGCTCTTTCAGCTTGGTGTCGGCGCGGACCTCGGTGAGCAGCTGCATGCCGCTCATCGGCTCCATGTTCCAGTCGGAGATCACCAGCGAGTATTCCTTGTCGCGCAGCTTCTGCAGGGCAGCGCTGCCGTCAGTGGCTTCATCGACGTTGTTGAACCCGAGCTGCTTCAACAGATTACGGATGATCCGCAACATGGTCTTGTAGTCATCCACGATGAGGATCGGCATGCTCATGTCGACTGACGACATTTCTCAAACTCCCGTATGGCTAATCTGACTCACTGGCGGCGCTTTTAAGTTCACCGGAAAGCTAGCCAATCGGCGTTAACACTCAGTAAAAAAGTCAAGAAAATCGTGTCTTTAGGCCTATTGCCGGGGGATTGGCAGATCCCGGCGCTGGGCCAGCTCCAGGGTCACCGTCTTGGCCCGCTGGGGATTCATCTGCGCCAGGATCGGCGCGGTCTTGCGCTCCTTCATGCGCTCCACCACCTCGAGCAGCACTTCCATGTCGAGTTCCTCGAAGATGCGGGCGGCATCCTTGGGCTTCATGCTTTCATAAATCTTGACGAGGCTCTGGATCTGCGCCTCGCTCTGGGCGTCGTGCTGCACCAGCAGACTCTCGATCGAGGCCTGCAGCCGCTCGAGTTCGCCAATTTTCTGGTCGATGCGCTGCTCGGCCGCCTTCAGCAGAACTCCCCGCTCGTCGATCTCGCGGGCCCGCTGCTCCAGCTCCTCACGGCGCTGGGAGAGCGATTGCAGCAGCACCAGCTCCTCGTCGGTCATCTCGAAGAGGTCGGTCGGCAGGTTGGTGAACTGGCCTTGCGGGATCGGCCCGCCTTCCCGCTCGTCACTCGCCGCAGGCTCTTCGTCCGGGGCCTCGCCGGCATCGGTCTGCAGGGGGCCGCCAGGCTCGGCGGCTGGTGCGGCAAAGGCCGGCGTCGGGCCGCCCAGGTTCTGCCACAGGTCGGCGAGCTTGACGCCGGTGCCGAGCATGGCCACCAGGATGAACAGCGGGAGGAAGCGAAAACGCATGGGTGATCCCTGTTGCGACGGTTGGGTCAGCGGATTGTCTGGAGAGCGCGCATCAGCTCACTGTCTGCACCCGAAAGCTTCCGCCTGGCGAACTTGGCGATGCCGCGCGGCGCCGCCTTCTCCGGCGCCGCCTGCGGCGCCATGGCATCCATACCGTGGCGCTCCGTCGCCGCGGACGCTGCGACCCCGTAGGGCATCGCCGCCGCGGCCTGCGGCAAACCGCCGTGAGCCTGGGCCTGGTTGACCTTGCGCGAGGCCGTGATCTCCACCTCCAGGCGGTCGGCGATCTCGTTGCCCTTCTTCACCAGGAAGGCCATCTCCTCGGCCAGGCGACAGGCGTCCGTGACGTTCTTGGCCAGGGACACCGAGGCTTCCGCACTGCCCTGCTTGAGGGCCTGCAGGCCGCCTTCGGCCTGTCCGGTGGCCGCGGAGAAGTCGGCGAAGAGCTTCTCGATGTCGCCGCGCGCCGCGCGCAGGATGTTGAGCTTGCGATTGAGGGCGATGGCGTAGGCAATGGCCGTCATCAGGAGCAAGCAGATGACAATATCGAAAACAAGACCGTAGTCCTGCAGCCAAGACATCAAGATTCTCCCTCCCTGACGATTTTGTCGGTCACCTGGACGGCGATGTGACCGCCGCGCCGGCCCATCCGCCCGCGGAACATGGGAACGTCGCCGCAGCGCAGTTCGATCTTGGAATTCGGTGTGCAGTTGAGCTCCAACTGGCTGCCCTCGATCCACTCGAGAACCTTGCCCAGCGGCATCTCGACCTGGTCCAGCACCGCATCGATCGAGATGTCGGTCTGCCAGAGCTCAGCGGTCAGGTGGCCTTCCCAGATCGAGTCACGGCCGAACTTCTCGCCCATGAACATCTGCAGCAGCAGCTCGCGCACCGGCTCCAGCGTCGCATAAGGGATCAGCAGTTCGATGAGGCCGCCACGGTCCTCCATGTCGACCCGCAGGGTGACCACGATCACCGCATTGGCCGGCCGCGCGATGGTCGCAAAGCGCGGATTGGTCTCCAGGCGGTCGAAGCGGAAGGTTACCGGCGAGAGCGGGTCGAAGGCGGCCGAGAGGTCGGCCAGCACGACGTGGACCATGCGCTCAACCAGGTTGCGCTCGATGGTGGTGTAGGGCCGGCCCTCGATGCGCATGGCGGCGGTGCCGCGCCGGCCGCCGAGCAGCACGTCGACGATGGAGTAGATCAGCGCGCTGTCGACCGTCATCAGGCCGTAGTTGTCCCACTCCTCGGCCTTGAAGACCGAGAGCATCGCCGGCAGCGGGATCGAGTTCATATGATCGCCGAAGCGCGCCGAAGTGATGTTGTCGAGGCTGACTTCGACGTTGTCGGAGGTGAAATTGCGCAGCGAGGTCGACATCATGCGCACCAGGCGATCGAAGACCACCTCCAGCATCGGCAGGCGTTCGTAAGACACCAAGGCCGAATTGAGGATCGCCTGGATGCCGGACTCGTCGCCCGCTTCGCCCACGGTGCTGGCCACACCCAGCAGGCTGTCGATCTCGCTCTGGTCGAGAACGCGGGTGGAGCCGCCGGCCGCGCCGCCGGCGGCCTCCGAAGAGCCGGCGTCGTCCTCGGCCGCGCCCTCCTCGGCCATGGTCTCCCACTCCGCCATCATCGCTTCTTCGTCGGCCATCTCAGCCACTAACCTTTTGATCGCGCTGGTTTCTTACGAACTACCCGGGCTCGGCCCGGGGCGGCCGTCCTACTGGACCAGCATCTCCTTGAACAGCACGTCGCGTACCTCGATGGGGTGCACGGCGTTGTTCACCCGCATCAGCAATTCCTCGCGCAGGCGCTGCACGCCGGCCGAACCACGCAGGTCCTCGACCCGCAGCTCGCGCAGGTAGACCTGGAAGTTGTCCACCACCCGCGGCAGCAGGTTCTGCAGTTCGATACTGTCTTCCTGGCTGGTCAATTCCAGAGAGATGGCGATCTTCAGATAGTTGTTCTTGCGCCCGCCGGTGTTCAGGTTCACCAGCATCTGCGGCAGATCGAAGAACACCGTCTGCGGCGCGGCCAGCGGTTCCTCTTCCACGGCCGTCGCGTCGTGCTTGCCCAGCAGCGGGTCGAGCAGGCCAGCGAAGTACGCCCCCCCGAGACCTCCGAGCAGCAGCAACACCGGCAGAACAATGAACAAAACGAGCTTCTTGCCGTTGAGGCCACCCTTCGGGGTTGCCTCGATCTCGATGTCGCCGAGGTCCTGGGTCACCGCCTGATCGGCCATACTTGTCTACCTGTTTCTCTTGCGTTTCCGACCGGTTAGAGACTAGCCAGGGTTGGTTAAAACTTGGTTGAGGGGCGCGAAATCTCGGACGATTTCCGACTGTGGGCCCACCGGCGGCAAGAACTACCCGGCAAGCCCTGCCACGACACCCGCGCCGCGCCGCGCCGCCGTAGCCTAACCCCCTGATAATCCTATACCCCCGCGCTGGCATGACACTTGCGTGAGGAGGGCGTCGGGCAGGCAGCCCGGCACACTGCCCAAACGAGGAAACGTTAGCGAGATGGAAAACGCCGGTTATATAGCGCTGTCGCGCCAGATGACTTTGCGCCGGGAAATGGAAGTGATCGCCAACAACATGGCGAACCTCAACACCCCGGCCTTCAAGAACCAGTCCATGCTCTTCGTGGAGTACCTGGAAACGACCGAAGGCGGAGAGAAGATGAGCTTCGTCCAGGATATCTCCCTGGTCCGCAACCTGACCGAAGGCCAGATGGCGGCCACCGAGAACCCGCTGGACATCGCCATCTCCGGCCAAGGCTATTTCGAGATCGAGACCCCGGTCGGCGCGCGCTACACCCGCAACGGCGTGTTCCAGCTGAACGCCGACCGCGAACTGGTCACCTCCAGCGGCCAGCGGGTGCTCGGCGAAGGCGGCGGCCCGATCGCCCTGCCGCCGAACAGCGCCAACGTGACGATCACCCGCGACGGCACGATCTCGACCGAACAGGGTCCGGCCGGCCGCCTGCGCCTGGCGCGCTTCGAGAACGAGCAGGCCATGGTCAAGCTGGCCGACGGCCTCTACGACCCCGACGGACAGGACCCCTTGCCGGCCGACGGCGCCGAGGTCGTCCAGGGCATGGTCGAGGGCTCCAACGTCCAGGGCATCATCGAGCTGACCAAGATGATCGAGACGGTGCGCAGCTATTCCTCCACCGCCAAACTGGTCAATGACGAACATGAGCGCCTGCGCCGAGCGATTCAGTCGCTCGCCGGCACGGCGCAAGCCTAAGCGAGGAACAAAGCGATGCGCTCACTGAACATCGGCGCGACGGGCATGCTGGCTCAGCAGCTCAATGTCGAAGTCATTTCCAACAACATCGCCAACCTGAACACCACTGGCTTCAAGCGCCAGCGGGCAGAGTTCCAGGATCTGCTGTACCAGAACATGCGGCGGGTCGGGTCGGCCTCGTCGGATGCCGGCACCATCGTCCCGACCGGCGTGCAGCTCGGCCTCGGCGTGAAGTCCGCCGCGGTCTACCGGATCGCCAGCCAGGGCAACATCATACAGACCGAGAACCCGCTGGATCTGGCGATCAACGGCCGCGGCCTGCTCATGGTGGAGCTGCCCAACGGCGAGACCGCCTACACGCGCGCCGGCAGCCTGCAGCTGAGCCCCGACGGCGACATCGTCACCGCCGACGGCTATGTGGTGCAGCCGGGAATCACGGTGCCGACCGATGCCATCGCCATCTCGGTGAACGACAACGGCGAGGTCTACGTCGACCTCGACGGTCAGGTCGCCCCGGTGCGCGTCGGGCAGCTCGAACTGGCCAACTTCGCCAACGAGGCCGGCCTCGACGCCATCGGCAACAACCTGCTGCTGGAGACGGCGGCCTCCGGCCAGGCCTCGGTGGCCACCCCAGGCTCGGCCGGCTTCGGCCTCATCATTCAGGGCGCCCTGGAGACCTCCAACGTCAATGTGGTCTCGGAGATCACCAACCTGATCACCGCCCAGCGCGCCTACGAGATGAATTCCAAGGTCATCGAGTCCTCCGACGAGATGATGCGCACCATGACGCAGCTCAGGTAGGCGGGAGGCACAGGATGAACAAGATGACAGCCTCTCCCGCAGCGGCCTTGCTCGCCCTCGGACTGCTGCTCGGGCTGGGCTCGACGGCCGAGGCCCGCAGCAAGGCCGATCCGCCGGCGCCGGCCGGCGACCTCCTGACCCTGCGCGGCGATACCATCGTCGAGGACGAGGTGGTCCGTCTCGGCGATCTCTTCGACGGCATCGGCGATCCGGCGCTGGCTGATACGCCCGTGGCCCGCGCGCCGGAGCCCGGCGTCGCGGTGGAGGTCGGCGCGCGCTGGCTTCACGCCGTGGCCAAGGCTCACGCCCTGCCCTGGCAGCCGCGCTCGCGCTATGAACGGATCAGCCTGCGGCGTGCCAGCCACGACGTCTCCACGGCGGAGATCGAAGCAGTCCTGCGCCTG
Source organism: Kiloniellaceae bacterium (assembly GCA_009377535.1). Lineage (GTDB taxonomy): Bacteria > Pseudomonadota > Alphaproteobacteria > Kiloniellales > Kiloniellaceae > Pelagibius. Next base: position 3,006 of record WHTV01000088.1, on the reverse strand, counting down.
GCGCTGGCCGAGCAGGGGATCGACGGCGATGTGCAGCTGGTGCTCGACAACCCGGATCTGCGCCTGCGCCTGCCGAGCGACAGCGGCGGCGGCCTGCGCATCACCCGCCTCACCCTCGACCCCGCCAATGGGCGCTTCCTCGCCCAGCTCGTGGCCCCGCCCAGCGGCGAGCCGAAAGCCCGCCTGTCGATCACCGGCCGCGCCATCGAGTTGACCGAAGTGCCGGTGCTCAACCGCGGCCTGAAGCCCGGCGAGATCATCCGCGAGCGCGACATCGAGTGGGTCAGCGTCCAGGCGACCCGCCTCACCCGCACCACGGTGGTCGATAGCGCCACCCTCGTCGGCATGAGCCCGCGCCGCCCGATCCGAGCCCAGGACGTCATCCGCAGCACCGATCTGAAGATCCCGGTCATGGTGACCAAGAACAGCCTGGTGACCATCCGCCTGCACACCGACCGCATGGAATTGACCGTCCAGGGCCGCGCCCTGGAGGACGGCGCCGATGGCGACGTCGTGCGCGTCATGAACACCAAGTCCAACAACGTCGTCAACGCCATCGTCGTCGACAGCGGCGCCGTCGTGGTGCTGCCCGCAAGCATCACAGCCCAGCGCTAAAAGGGAATCAGGAAGATGACCCAGACCGGAAAGACTGCCATGGAAAAGACCGCCCTGCTGGCGCGCAACGCCGCCCTCATCCTGCTGATCGGCTTCACGCTCAGCGCCTGCAACATGTTCAGCCGCCTGGCCAGCGTCGGCGAGGAGCCGAAGCTGAGCACCATCGACAGTCCGGCCCCGCTGGCCTCCTCGCAGGCGGTCTCACTGCCGATGCCGGCGCCGCAGACGCTCGAGCGGCAGCCCAATTCGCTGTGGCGGCCCGGCTCGCGCGCCTTCCTGAAGGACCAGCGCGCCAGCAACATCGGCGATCTGCTGACCGTGATCATCGAGATCCAGGACAACGCAGCTATCAACAACAACACGGTCCGCAACCGCACCGCGGCAGAAAATTCCTCGGCCAGCGCGTTCCTGGGCTACGAGGCGGGCCTCGCCCAGCTGCTGCCGGAGGCGGTGAACCCGACGAACCTGATCGACCTCGACAGCAATTCCACGACCTCGGGTGGCGGCGGCGTCAACCGCAACGAGTCGATCAGCCTGCGCGTCGCCGCCCTGGTCACCCAGGTGCTGCCCAACGGCAACCTGGTGCTGGCCGGCCGCCAGGAAGTGCGGGTGAACTACGAGAAGCGCGAGTTGCAGGTCGCCGGCATCATCCGGCCGGAGGACATCACCTCGCAGAACACCATCTCTTACGACCAGATCGCCGAGGCGCGCATCGCCTACGGCGGCCAGGGCCAGATCTCCGACCTGCAGCAGCCGCGCTACGGCCAGCAGGTCTTCGACATCCTCTGGCCTTTCTAACCGACCCCCTGCCGCGCCTCCTTCGCACGCAAGGCTTCGCAGGAAAGAACAAGGGCCGCGTCACCGACGCGGCCCTTGGCTTTGCTCTCGCTGCGGCAGGTCTTGCCGTGACTTCAGTCGTCGCGGTGTGTCCGCTCCATGCGCTCGTGGCGTTCCTGCGATTCGATGGAGAGGGTGGCGATCGGCCGGGCTTCGAGGCGGCGCAGGGAGATCGGCTCCCCGGTTTCCTCGCAGTAGCCGTAGGACTCTTCCTCGATACGCCGCAGCGCCTCGTCAATCTTGGAGATCAGCTTGCGCTCCCGGTCCCTGGTGCGAAGCTCCAGCGAGCGGTCGGTTTCGAGGGAGGCCCGGTCGGCAATGTCCGGCTCGTGCAGAGAGACCTCCTGCAGGTGCTGCAGCGTCTCGCCCGATTCGCGCTGGAGATCCGCTTTCCACTGCAACAGCTTCTGACGGAAATATTCGCGCATCACCGGGTTCATGAACTCCTCGTCCTCGCTCGGACGGTAGTCCTTCGGCAGCTTGACAGTCATCCGTGGTCCCGTATGAGAATACCAAATCGCGCCGGGAGTATATGGAATTTGCCTTGCCCGGCAAGTCCTTGGAATCGTCACTTGTTGTGGGGCGGATTTCCGCCCTCTGAGACGCTCTCAGCGGCCCCGCTTGGCCAGCTCGACCGCTGTCCGAATCTCGATTTCATTAATGATTCGAGTGAGTTCCGGATCGTCCGCCACGCCCTGGCGCTGCGCCAAGAGGCGTCCCAGGTCTTCAAGATGGTCCAGCGGCACCTCGCCCAGAGCGATGGCCAGACGCAGTTCATCGAGCTTGTCGAGCAGGTCTTCGGCGCGCCGCCGGGCCCGACGGCGTCCCTCGGTGGAGTCGCCGACCTCCTGCAGGGACAGCAGGGCATTCAAAGCCTGGACCGGCGACGATCCGGCCGGAGCCGCCGTCTGCGACGGCCCCTCGGACAGGGCGCGGGCAAAACCCCCGCCGCCCGTCGGGGCGCTGGCGCCGCTGCGGCGCGCGCCGGCGGTCTTCGACCCGGAAAAACGTTCGATCTTCATAAACGACCCTGCATTCGCAATAAGGAAGGACACTGCGCCTGTCCAGTTAACAAGGGGTTAAGCCTCTGAAAAACCGGCAAGAATTTCCCACCCTGAGAGACCGCTTTTTGCCGCGGCGGCGCCCACCGACGCCCGCGGGCGCCTCCCGGGAGCCGGAAATCAGCCATCTCCGCCGTTTTCGGAGGAGAGGTAAGTTGGCACGGCATTCGCATTGGAAACCCGAGTCAAACCCTCTGGGATCGCCTTTATGTCCGCAGCACCTTTCGACGCCGCCCGCCTCCGCCGACAGCCCCGCGCCGCCCTGGCGTCGCTGGCGCTGCGCCTGACGGTCGCGCTGAGCCTTGTTCTCGGCATGACCCTGGATAGCGGGCTTGCCGCCGCCCAGAACCAGTCGCGGATCAAGGACGTGGCCGACTTCGAGGGCGTGCGCGACAACATGCTCGTGGGCTATGGCCTGGTGGTCGGCCTCAATGGTACCGGCGACGATCTCGACAGCGCCGTCTTCACCCGCGAAAGCCTGATCGGCATGCTG
>WHTV01000087.1 GCA_009377535.1 Kiloniellaceae bacterium | reverse complement strand
TAACGATGGTGCGCGATAGGCCCTTGTCCTCTGGGTTCAGGCCCCGGTTCTCAATCACCAGCCTCGCCAGTTCCCTTGTGGTCATGCCGTCAGGGTGGGCCTTGAGGGTATCCAGGATGAAGCGTGAGGACTGGCCCCGGAACGCCTGATGGCGTGGCGGGAGAGGCTTTGGCCTGATCTCTTCCAGGTCGATATGGGGCCTGTAGATGCGGATCGTCGCGTCTACGTGGTCAAGGTCTATGACCAACTGGCGCAAGTGGTCCTGCGCCGCTTCGATCTGCCCTGCGATCTCCGCTCGCTTGCGGATGAGGGCCGTCACTACATGAGGTTCTGCCATGCCGGGAGACTAGCGATATATCTCCCTGGCTGGCAGGCATGGCTAGGTGTGGTTGATACATAATGCCGTGGAACTCGGGCAGTTCATCCAGGAACAGCACGCCGAGGTGGGCCAGGGAGATCTCCCCCGGCTTGGCGCGCATACCGCCGCCGGCCAGCGCCGGCAGCGAGGCCGAATGATGCGGGTCGCGATAGGGGCGCTGGCGCAGCAGCCTGCCGCCATTCAGCGCGCCCGCCACCGAATGGATCATGGAAACCTCCAGCGCCTCGGCCGGAGACAGCGGTGGCAGGATGCCCGGCAGGCGCGCCGCCAGCATCGACTTGCCGGCCCCGGGCGGTCCGGCCATCAGCAGGTTGTGGCCGCCGGCCGCGGCGACCTCCAGGGCGCGCTTGGCGCTCTCCTGCCCCTTGATGTCGCGCAGGTCGAGGGCGCCGGCCGCGGTGTCCTCCAGCGCCGGCCGCGGCGGGGTCAGCACCTGGCTGCCCTTGAAATGGTTGATGAGGGCCAGCAGCGTGCCGGGGGCCAGGATCTCGAGCCCGGCCGCCCAGGCCGCCTCGCCGCCCTGGGCGGCCGGGCAGATCAGGCCGCGCTGCCGGCCGAGGGCGTGGATCGCCGCCGGCAGCACGCCGGCGACCGAAGAGACGCGGCCGTCGAGGGAAAGCTCGCCCAGCGCCGTGTAGCCGGCCAGTTCGTCGCCCGGCAGCACGCCCATGGCGGTCAGCAGGCCGAGCGCGATGGGCAGATCGAAGTGGCTGCCCTCTTTCTGCAGGTCGGCGGGCGCGAGGTTTACGGTGATGCGCTTGGGCGGCAACGCGAGGCCGAGGGCCGCCAGCGCCGCACGCACCCGCTCGCGGCTCTCCGCCACCGCCTTGTCGGGCAGCCCGACCACGGTAAAGGACGGCAGGCCGTTGCCCATCTGGACCTGCACGTCGATGTCGAGCACCTCGACCCCGGCGAAGGCGACTGTGGCGATGCGGGCGACCATGGCGGCAGACGGCCCTCTTGCTCTCTTGCGCTTGGGACTGGCGTTGTCGGGACCGGGCGAGCCCGTCAATCTTAGGTAGAAGCACCCCCCGCCGCCAAAAGGATTCGTCTGCTGCCCGCCATCGTTACCTGCGCGACCGAAAAAATTCGGCAGACTGTCACAGATCAATCATGGTTGAGGACGTAGCGTTTATGATATTTTCAGTGAAGGCGCTGCTGCAGGGGAATGCCGCTTCTGGTGCCCGCCGCGCGATTTGAGCAGGGACATTGGACGAAGCGGTTTGCAGCCGTGATTCAGGGATCAGCCTTCGATTTCAGGGGGGAAACGGCCGGTGCGACGCACCGGCTGACCGTCAACCCATTGACGCAGGGAGACCGCACGTCATGCCTACTGCCCGTACCGAAAGCACCACTTCCAAAAAAGCTGCCGCCTCTTCCGCCACTGTCCCCCAGGCCAACGGTCCTGCCGCGGAGAGCTTCCTGGCCCCGGGCGCCATCCTTGCGGAGCGCTATCGCGACACCGCTTATGAAGCGGTGGTCGGCAAGAATGGTGAGAACGTCAGCGCGGCGATGAGCGCCGGCGAGGCCATGCTGGCCGGCATGGCCGAGGTGAGCCAGGAAATGTTGAGCTTCGCCGGCAACCGGCTGCGCGACGACATGGAAACCGCCGAGGACTTTTCCAAGGCCAGCTCGCCGCAGGAGCTCTTCGAAAAGCAGTGCGGCTTTGCGCGGCGCGCCGCCCAGCAGTATGCCGAAGAGACCAGCAAGATGATCGGCCTGATGGCCCGCATCCAGCAGTCCTGCTGGGCCCCGATGGAGGCCTGCGCCAAGACCGCCCTGCAGAATCTCAACGACGCCGAGGGCGAAACCGGCAACGCAGCGAAGAAATAGACCGACATAGACCGACGCGAGCCCCCGGCTGCGCCGCCGCCGCCCGTCTAGACGGTGGGGGTGGCGTGGCCGGCGCCGTAGCGTTCCTCGATGACGTCCCAGATCTCGGCTTCCAGGCAGACGTCATCGAAGCGGTTGATTTCCTGCAGGCCGGTCGGCGAGGTGACGTTGATCTCGGTCATGAAGTCGCCGATGACGTCTATGCCGACGAAAATCAGGCCGCGCTCCTTGAGGGTAGGGCCGATGGCCTCGCAGATCTCGTGCTCGCGCCGCGTCAGCGCGGCACGCTCCGGCCGGCCGCCGGCGTGCATGTTGGAGCGCGACTCGCCCTTGGCCGGCACGCGGTTGATGGCGCCGGCGGGGCGGCCGTCGATCAGGATGATGCGCTTGTCGCCGGCGCGCACCTCCGGCAGGTAGCGCTGCACGATGATCGGCTCGCGGTAGAGGTCTGTGAAGAGCTCCAGCAGGGCGTTGAGGTTCTCGTCCTCCGGGCCGAGGTGGAACACGCCGGCCCCGCCGTTGCCGAACAGCGGCTTCACGATGATGTCGCCGTGCTCGGCGCGGAAGGCGGCGACCTCCTCGCGGTCGCTGGTGATCAGCGTCGGCGGCATCAGCTCGGCAAAGTGGGTGACGAACAGCTTCTCCGGCGCATTGCGCACCTGCACGGGATCGTTCACCACCAGGGTCTCCGGATGCACGTGCTCCAGCAGGTGGGTGGCGGTGATGTAGGACATGTCGAAGGGCGGGTCCTGGCGCATCAGCACGACGTCGGCGGTGGCGAGGTCCATGATCTGCGGCGCGCCGAGGCTGAAGTGGTTGCCCTTCTCGCGGCGCACCTCCAGCGGTTGCATGCGCGCATAGACGCGCCCGTCCTTCAGGCTCAGGCGGCTCGGCAGGTAGTGGAACAGGCCGTGGCCGCGGCGCTGCGCTTCCAGCGCCAGCACGAAGCTGCTGTCGCCTTGAATGTCGACGGCCTCAATGGGGTCCATCTGGATGGCGACCGCCAGACTCATCGTGTGGCTCTCATAGAGTAGGGTCCTATCAATTCTGTTAGTTGAGTTGGCGGCGCAGCTGGCGCAGCAGCTCGGCGATGTCCTGCCGCCCGGGCTCTCCCGGCGCGGCGAGTTCTAGATAATGCTCGAAGGCCAGGATCGCCGCACGCATGTTGTCGAGGTGCGAGTGCAGGATGCCGGCTTCGCGCCACAGTCCGCCGCGCTCCGGCGCGATCATCAGCATGGTCTCGACGATCTCCAGCGCTTCGCCCGAGCGTTCCTCCCGGACCAGGCGCTGCTTGATGTTGTTCTGCAGGCGCAGCAAGACCTCGCGGCAGCCGACCGGCTGGGTGTGCTCGGGGCGCAACTCCGCCTTCTCGCCGGCCATGGTCTTCAGCAGGGCGCGCAGCGCCATGGCGTCGCGCGTCTCGCCGCCGTGGAAAGGGTCGATGATGGCGCGCGCGGCACCGAGGTCGAGGCGCAGCAGGAAGTGGCCCGGAAAGCTGAGGCCGCAGATCTCCCAGCCCTGGGCGCGGGCGCCGTGCAGGTAGAGAATGCCGAGCGCCACCGGCAGGCCGCGGCGGCGGTCGATCACCCGCATCAGGTTGGCGTTGTGCAGGTTCTCGTAGTCCTCGCGGTCGCCGCGATAGCCGTAGCGTTCGACCAGAACCGCATTGAGCACCGCGACGCGCGCCTCCAGCGACGCCTCGGCGCCTTCCTTTTCCGCCAGGTCGGCGATGTCGCGCGTCAGCAGCGACAGATGGTGGCGGTAGCGCTCGAGGCTCAGCTGGGGGCGGTCCAGGGCGGCCAGCAGCAGGGCCGCCTCGGCGACGTCGATCTCCGCGTCGTCCTGTCCGCCGATGCGGCGCAGGCGGTTCTCCACCTCGCTGCGGTTGCTGGCGCTCGACCAGCTCATTTGGTCTCTCCCTGCCTGTCGCCGGCGCCGCTCACGAGTGGCGCTTCGGGTCGTCCAGCAGCAGCACGTAGCTGACCACGCGGCGCACGTAGGAAATGTTCTTGGCGTGGCCGATCACCCGGTCAAGCTCCACCTGGGACTGCGCGACGCCCATAAGGTAGATCACCTGGTTCACGGTTTCGATGGAGTAGTCGATCGAGGAGACATCCTGGTCGAACAGCAGGGTCGACTTCAACTTGGTGCTGATCCAGGTGTCGCGCGCCAGATTGCTGAGGCCGGAGGTATCGTTCACCTCGATCTCGTTGATCACTTCGCGTACGCCGGGCGCCTGCCAGGACAGGCGCACCGCCTCGACGCGCTGCTCGGGCAGCCGCACGTTGCCGGTCAGCAGCACGCGGCCCTCCTGCACCTGCAGGTTCACCTTGCGGAACATCTCCTCGTCGGCCTTGAGCCAGAGATCGTTGATCGTGATGCGGATCTCGGTGTCGGCGACGCTGCGCCGGAAGCCCTTTTCGCTCTGCGCCGCGGTGGCGCCGACGGCGCCGGCTCCGGCGGCGACGCCCAGGGCGCTACAGCCGCCGGCGGCCAGGCCGAGGGCGAGCAGCGCCACCAGGCCGACGGAAACAGCAGGACGGAAGATCATGGAAGTCGTGGCCCTCAAGTGCAGCAGGACAGGGATACCGGCCGTTCTTCAGGGCGCCGGCGGCACGCAGGCTGCCTTCCTAATATGGCAAGGTGATGTCGGCGTTCCAGGCGTCTTTGATATGACGCGGCAGGTGGCGCGGCACCAGCAGCACGGCGTCGAAGCGCGGCTGCAGGCCGGCCAGTTCCGGGTGGCGTTGCAGATAGAGTTCCGCGGCGCGGCGCAGGCGGCGGCGCTGGCGCGGACTGACGGCCTCGGCGGCCTCGGCGAGGCTGGCGCGACGCTTCACCTCGACCACCGCCAGGATGCCGCCCCGGCGGGCGACGATGTCGATCTCGCCGACCGGGCTGCGCAGACCCAGCGCCAGGATGCGGTAGCCCTGGAGGCGCAGCCACCAAGCGGCCAGGCGTTCGGCCCGCCGTCCGCGTGCATAGGCGCGCCGACGCGCCGCCGCGGTCATGATGTCTCGCCGCCGTCGCCGGTCTTGGCCAATTCCAGCGCACGGGCATAGACCTGGCGCCGGGGCAGGCCGCTGGCGGCCGCCACCGTTGCGGCGGCATCGCGCAGGCTGGCGTGCCGTAGGGCAGCGCCGAGCGCGCCGTCGAGGTCGAAGTCGGCGCCGGCCTCGGCGGCGGCCGGCGGGCCGACGACGATGACGATCTCGCCCCTCGGCGCGCCCGCCTCCTCGTAGTGGGCGGCCAGTGCGTCGAGGCTGCCGCGGCGCAGTTCCTCATGCAGCTTGGTAAGCTCCCGCGCCACCGCGGCCTCGCGGGCGCCGAGCACGGCGGCCATATCCTTCAGGCAGGCGGCGAGGCGCTGGGCGCCCTCGAAGAAGATCAGGCTGGCGTTGAGGCCGCGCAGTTCCTGCAGCTCGCTGCGCCGCGCGCCGCTCTTGGCCGGCAGAAAGCCGCCGAAGAAGAAGCGGTCGCTCGGCAGGCCGGAGAGCAGCAAGGCGACCAGCGGCGCCGAGGGGCCGGGCAGCGCGGTCACCGGCAGGCCCTCGGCGATGGCCTCGCGCACCAGCTTGAAGCCGGGATCGGAGACCAGCGGCGTGCCGGCGTCTGAGACCAGGGCGATGGCCTGCCCCTCGGCCACCGCCTGCAGCAGGCGGCGGCGGTCGCGCGGACTCGAGTGGTCGTGATAGGCGCTCAGCGGCGTCGCGATGCCCTCGGCGCTCAGCAGCTTGCGGGTGACGCGGGTATCCTCGCAGGCGATGCGGTCGGCGCGGCGCAGCACGTCGAGCGCGCGGCGGCTGATGTCGCCGAGGTTGCCGATCGGCGTCGCCACCAGGTAGAGCCCAGGCGGCAGGGCCGCGCCGGGGACGGCGCCCTTGGCCGCAGCGTGGCGGGCCTCTTGCGGTTTACTTCCCAATCCCGCCTCGCTAGGCTCAGCGCTCTCCACGACGGACGGATGGTTCTTTGATTTTGCTGACATCAGGGCCGCGCCAAGGCTTCGCACCAAAGACTGTGATTGAGGGGTGGCGGTCTTTGCTTGTGGCAGGACTGGCCTTCACGCTGGCCGCTTGCGCTTCGCCCAGCGTACCCACGCCGGAGCCCGAGGCGCAACCGCCCGTCGCCGGGCCCGGGCCGGGGCCCGAAGAATCCTACGAAATCCTCACTGAGCCGCTGCAGCAGTTCGAGGAGCCGCTGACCGGGCTGCAGCCGATGAAGGTCGGCCTGCTGCTGCCGCTGAGCGGGCCGCGCGCCGACGTCGGCCAGGCCCTCCTCAATGCCGCACAGCTGGCGCTCTTCGATCTCGGCGGCGAGCGCTTCACCCTGGTGATCCGCGACACCCAGGGCACGCCCGACGGCGCCGCCGCGGCGGCCGAGGCGGTGCTGGCCGAGAATGCCGCCCTCATTCTGGGGCCGTTGTTTGCCACCTCGGCCGAAGCGGTGAAGCCGATCGTCGATGCCGCCGAGGTGCCGATGATCACCTTCTCCAACAACACCGCGATCGCCGGGCCGCTCACCTTCGTCATGGGAGTGACGCCGCGCACCCAGGTCGATCGGGTCGTCGATTACGCGGTATTGCAGGGGCTGCGTCGTTTCGCCGTGTTGGCGCCGGAAAACGCCTACGGCAACGTCATGGTGCAGTCGCTGCAGGAGGCGGTGTTCCGCAATGGCGTCGAGCTGAGCCGCGTGGTCTTCTACGACCCGCAATCGACCGACGTCTCGGCCGAGGTCCAGGTCCTGGCCGACTTCAACAACCGCCGCAGCGCCGCCGACTTGCAGCGCCAGGACCTGCGGGGGCGCAGCGACGAAGCGGCCCAGCGCGCCCTGTTGCGCTTGCAGGGCGTCGAGACCCTCGGCGACCTGCCGTTCGACTCCATCCTGCTGCCGGCGAGCGGCCAGCAACTGCTCTCCGTGGCGCCGCTGCTCGCCTACTATGACGTTGACCCCTCGGAAGTGCGCTTCCTCGGCACGTCCCTGTGGGAGGATCCCCAGCTGCTGAAGGAGCCGACCCTGGAGGGCGGCTGGTTCCCGGCGCCGCCGCCGGGCCTGTGGAAGAGCTTCCAGGACCGCTACGAGGAGAGCTTCGGGGGCAAGCCGCCGCGAGTCGCCTCGCTGGGCTACGACGCCGTCGCCCTGGCCGCCGTCCTGGCACAGCGCGGCGCCGCCTCGGGCTCCTTCCTGCCCTACACGCAGGAGGCCATCGCCCAGCCCCTCGGCTTCGCCGGCATCGATGGAATCTTCCGCTTCCTGCCGGACGGCAACGTGCAGCGCGGGCTCGCGGTGCTGGAGATCCAGCGGGCGGGCTTCGTCGAGCGCGACCCGGCGCCGGGCTCCTTCCCCCGGGGTATCAACTAGAGCCTTTCATGGTCATATTGAACCATTCTGCCGCCCGGCCCTTCGGGTTGGCGAGCGGCGGGCGCCCGCTGCGTCGCCAGGCTTGCCCGATGCGCCGCATCGCGTTGCGCCTGCCTCCTGACGGATCGCCGCTCCGCTCGCCAACAGAATTGCTTCAATATGACCGTGAAAGGCTCTAGGCTCTGGAAGGTTTCACGCCAGTAGGTGGCCGAGCAGCGCGTCGAGGCGCTGGCGTCCGGCTGCCGTGGCGCTGAGGCCGGCGGCGTCGAGCCGCAGGTAGCCCGCGTCGACGAGCCGCGAAAGGCGGTCCTGCGGCAGCAGATTTTCCGGCGCGCCGCCCAATTCCACCTCGAAGGCTTCGCGCGCGATGCCTTCGGTCAGGCGCAGGCCCATCATCACCATCTCGGCAAGACGCTGGCCGGCCGCGATGGTTTCCACTTGGCGCCAGCCGTGGCCGTGGCGGGCGACGAGGTCGAGCCAGGCCTCCGGGGCGCGGTGCTGGCGCGTCGCGTGCTTGTCGCCGTCCCAGCTCAGGCGGCCGTGGGCGCCGGGACCGATGCCGGCATAATCGCCGTAGCGCCAGTAGGTCAGGTTATGGCGGCAGGCGCCGCCGGGCCGGGCGTGGTTGGAGATCTCGTAGGCCGGCAGGCCGGCGGCGGCGAGGCGCGCGGCGGTCTCCTCGTAGAGCGTGGCCGCAGCCTCCTCTTCCGGCAGCACCAGCTCGCCGCGCCGCCAGGCGCCGTGGAACGCCGTGCCCTCCTCGATGGTGAGCTGGTAGAGCGAGATATGTTCGGGGCCGAGGGCCAGCGCCTCGGCCAGCTCGGCCTGCCAGGCAGCGGCGCTCTGGCCGGGCCGGGCGTAAATGAGGTCGAAGGAGATGCGCGCGAAGGCGTCCCGCGCCAGCGCCAGGGCTTGAAGGGCTTCGCCGGCGGAATGCTGGCGGCCGAGGAACCTCAGCGCCTCGTCGTTGAGGGCCTGTACGCCAAGCGACAGGCGGTTCACGCCGGCGCGGGCGAAGGCGGCGAAGCGGCCGGCCTCGGCCGAGGTCGGGTTGGCTTCCAGGGTGACCTCGGTGCCGGGGGAAAGACCCCAGAGCGCATCGATCTTTTCGAGCGCGGCAGCGACGGTCTCCGCCGGCATCAGCGAGGGCGTGCCGCCGCCGAAGAACACGGAGGTGACCTCGCGCGGGCCGCTTTTGGCGGCGGCATGCTCCAGGTCGGCCAGCAGCGCGTCGCGCCAGCGCTCCTGGTCGATCGCCGCGCGCACGTGGCTGTTGAAGTCGCAGTAGGGGCACTTCGACTTGCAGAACGGCCAGTGCAGATACACGCCGAAGCCTGATTGCGCTCTGGCTCCCCGTGCTGCCGGGGTGGCTTCGGCGATGCCGGTCATGGCCTCAGGCCTTCTCCAGCAGGGCCCTGGACAGCTTGGCGAAGGCGACGGCGCGGTGGCTCATGGCCTCCTTCTTCGCCGGGTCCATCTCGCCGAAGGTCAGCGCGAAGCCCTTGGGTTGGAACATCGGGTCGAAGCCGAAGCCCAGGCCGCCGCGGACCGGCCAGACCAGCGTGCCCTCCAGCCGGCCCTCGAAGGAGGCGGTGGCGCCGTCCGGCCAGGCGACCGAGAGATTGCAGCAGAAGAAGCCGCGACGGTCCGGATTGTCGCCCAGCGCGTCGTGGACTCGCTGCATGGCCATGAAGAAGTCGCGTTGCGGACCGGCCCAGCGGGCGGTGTGGATGCCGGGCTGCCCGCCGAGCGCGGGGACGTCGAGGCCGGAATCGTCGGCGACGGCGGGCAGACCGGTCGTTTCGCAGGCGGCGCGCGCCTTCAGCACCGCGTTCTCCTCGAAGGTCGCGCCGGTCTCCTCCGGTTCGGGCAGGCCGAGATCGCCGGCCGAGAGCACCTCCAGGCCGTAGGGCGCCAGCAGGGCCGCGTTCTCGCGGTACTTGCCCTTGTTGTGGGTCGCCAGCACCAGCCGGTCGCCGGATCTGAAGCTGCGCGTGGTGGTGTCGCTCACGGGGCCTTCTCCGTTCAGGCGAGGCCGAGGGCGCGGGCCTGGATGGTGCAGAGCTCCTGCACGCCCTTTTCGGCGAGGTTGAGCAGTTCCTCGAACTGCTGACGGCTGAAGGGCATGTCCTCGGCGGTGCCCTGCACCTCGACGACGCCGCCGGCAGCGGTCAGCACGAAGTTGGCGTCGGCCGCGGCAGTGGAATCCTCGGCGTAGTCGAGGTCGAGCAGCTCCTGGCCGTTGTGGATGCCGCAGGACACCGCGGCGACCTGGTCGGTGAAGGGCAGCTTGGCGATGGCGCCGATCTCCTGCAGGTGCTGGAACGCAAGGTGGAGCGCCACGTAGCCGCCGGTGATGGCGGCTGTACGGGTGCCGCCGTCGGCCTGGATGACGTCGCAGTCGATGCGCACCTGGCGCTCGCCGAAGCCGGTCAGGTCGGTGACGGCGCGCAGCGAGCGGCCGATCAGGCGCTGGATCTCCTGGGTGCGCCCGCTCTGCTTGCCGCGGGCCGCCTCGCGATCGGTGCGGCTGCCGGTCGAGCGCGGCAGCATGCCGTATTCGGCGGTCACCCAGCCGCGCCCGGTGTTGCGCAGCCACGGCGGAATAGATTCCTCGATGGAGGCGGTGCAGAGCACGTGGGTGTCGCCGAAGCGTGCCATGCAGGAACCCTCGGCGTGCTTGCTGACGTTGGTTTCCAGCACGATCTCACGCAGTTGGTCGACGGCACGGCCGGAAGGACGCATGAAATTCACCTCTAAGTGGCTCTTGGTGGGAGTATGGGTGTCGAGGGCGTCGCGGCGAGCCCTCCAGCGGCCGGAAAGCTAGACCATGAGGCCCCGGCCGTCCAGCTTGCGGCCCGCCCGGGGGCTCACTACATTCCGGGAACCATGAGAGGTATGCGCCGGCGATGACCAAACCGCTAGATACCGCCTTCAAAACTTCGGCGATCAAAGGTCTCAACGACCGTTCGCGCGAGGTTCTGAAGCATATTGTGGACGCCTACGTGGAGACCGGCGCCCCGGTAGGCTCGCGCACGCTCTCGCGCAGCCTCGGCCTCGGCCTGTCGCCGGCCACCATCCGCAACGTCATGGCGGATCTCGAGGATCTCGGCCTGCTTTTCGCGCCGCACACCTCGGCCGGACGACTGCCGACCGATCTTGGCCTGCGCCTCTTCGTCGACGGCCTGTTGGAGATTGGCAACCTGACGCAGGAAGAGCGTTCGCGCATCGAAGGCCAGATGGCCGCCGACGGCCGCTCGATGTCGGAGGTGCTGGAGGAGGCTTCGGAGACGCTTTCGGGCCTGTCGCGCTGCGCCGGGCTGGTGTTGGCGCCCAAGCTGAGCGATCCGCTGAAGCACATCGAGTTCGTCTCGCTCGGCCCGGGCCGAGCGCTGGTGGTGCTGATCACCGTCTCCGGCGTGGTCGAGAACCGCATCATCGACGTGCCGGCGGGTCTGCCCGCCTCCTCCCTGGTGGAGGCCAGCAACTACCTCTCGGCGCGTCTCACCGGCCGCACTCTCGAAGAAGCCCACACGGATATCCTGAAGGAGCTGGAGCAGCAGCGTGCCGAGCTCGACCAGCTCACCTCGCGAGTCATCGAGCGCGGCCTGGCGAGCTGGGCCGGCAGCCAAGGCGGCAAGGGCGGCGCCCTCATCCTGCGCGGCCAGTCGCTGCTGCTGGAGGACGTCACCGCGCTGGAGGATCTGGAGCGCATCCGCCAGCTCTTCACTCTCCTGGATACCAAGGACGCGCTCATCCGCCTGCTCGACCTGACTGGCAATGCCGAAGGCGTGCAGATATTCATCGGCGCCGAGAACGAGCTGTTTGGTCTGGCCGGCTGCTCGATGATCATCGCACCCTACAGCAATTCCCAGCAGAAGGTTGTCGGCGCCATCGGCGTCATCGGCCCGACCCGCATCGACTACGCGCGAATCATCCCCATGGTCGACTACACCGCCCAGGTGATCGGCCGTCTGGTCGGCTGACCCGCCGGGCGGAAGCGCGGGGTGCCGGAACACCACAAAGAAGCAGACTTTTCGGAAAGGAGTGGCCGTCTCGTTATGGCTGAGGAAAAGAAGCAGGAACAGGTGATCGATCCCCGCGAGGGCGAACAGGAGTCTCCGGTGGACCTGAGTGACGAACCGCTGGTCGATCTCTCCGATGTCGGGCATGCCGGGAAGCTGTCTCCCGACGAGGACCCGGTTGTCCTGCTGGAGGCGGAAGTCGCCTCGCTGAAGGACCAGTTGCTGCGCGCCATGGCGGAGACCGAGAACGTGCGCCGCCGCGCCCAGCGCGAGCGCGAGGACAGCGTGAAGTACGCCTCTGCGCCGGTGATCAAGGACCTGCTGGCCGTCGCCGACAACCTGCAGCGCGCGCTGGAAAGCGTGCCCGAGGATCTGGTCGCCGAGAACGAGCAGGTGAAGAACCTGCGCCTCGGCGTCGAGATGACGCAGAAGGAGCTGCAGTCCGTCTTCGAACGCCACGGCATCAGGACCATCGAACCGCTGGGCGAGCGGCTCGATCCGCATCTGCACGAAGCCCTTTACGAGGTCGAGGATCCGGCCAAGCCGGCCGGCACCGTGGTGCAGGTCATCCAGTCCGGCTATCGCCTGCACGAGCGCCTGCTGCGTGCGGCGCGGGTCGGCATTTCCAAGGGCGGCCCCAAGGCGGGCGCCGCCGCCGCCGAGCCGGCCAATGGCGAGGTGCAGCCCGGCGCCAAGATCGACACCCAGGCCTGATCCCGGAACTCAGGCGTCTTCTTCCGGCGGGCGGGTGACCCGGCGCAGGGTCACGTTGATGCGCCCTCCGTCGGGCAGCAGGCGGCTGGAGCCGCCGAGGACCCGGTCGATGCCGTGGTAGGCCAGGCGCGCCGGCCCGGCCAGGATCATCACGTCCCCGGAATGCAGTTTCAGGGAGGTGGTGGGCCCGCGCCGCTCGGCGGCGCCGATGCGGAAGACGGCGGAATCCCCCAGCGACAGCGACACCACCGGGGCCGCGAAGGTCTCCTCGTCCGCGTCGCGATGAAGCCCCATGCGGGCCTCCGGTGCATAGAGGTTGAGGAGGCAGCACTCCGGGTCGGCCGGGTAGCCTGAGACTGTGCGCCAGAGATCGAGCAGCGCCCCGGGAATCGCCGGCCAGGGCCGTCCGGTTTTCGGGTGTCGCGCCAGGTAGCGGTAGCCCGCGTGGTCGGCGAACCAGCCGTGACTGCCGGCATTGGTCATGCGCACCGAAAAAGGCCGTCCGCTCTTGGGCATGGTTGGCCGGTAGAGCGGCGCCGCGGCGACCAGGCGACGGAGCTCGGCCACCAGGTCGGCCTGCGCCTGCGGGTCGAGATGGCCCGGCAGGTAGCGAAAGCCTTCTGGGATCGCGGCCATGGCTCAGCGCCCTTGCCGGCGTCGCGCGGCACGCCGCCCGAGGAGACGGAAAACCCAGTAGAGAAAGCCGCAGACCAGCGCCAGCCCGAGGCCGGCGCGGGCCAGGGTCCGACTGCCGAAGAAGGCCTCACCGATCAGGGTCAGGACCGCTCCGGTCAGCACGCTGGCCACCAGCACCACCAGAATGGCGCGGTAAACCGGCTCGTCGCGGGGATCGCCTGGGCTCCGGGGTTCCGCCATAGGTTCCGCTTTCGTTTCACGACACCGCTGCTGCGGCCTTCTTTTGTCGCCAAAACCGCGCCTCCGGGGCGCCGAATCGGCCCGCTTTGCGACTTGCAGCAGGCGGCTTGCTGCTTATATAAGCCGGGAACCCATGGTCATGAACTCTCATCGGCGGGGATCCGCCGGGCGGTGCTGATGGATCAGGCTGTCCAAGGGGTCTGCTGATCGAAGTGAGGAGCAAGAATGAGTAAGGTTATCGGTATCGACCTCGGCACGACGAATTCCTGTGTCGCGGTCATGGACGGCAAGGACGCCAAGGTCATCGAGAATGCCGAAGGCGTGCGCACGACGCCTTCGATGGTCGCCTTCACGGATTCCGACGAGCGCCTCGTCGGCCAGCCGGCCAAACGTCAGGCGGTGACCAATCCGGAAAACACCCTCTTCGCCATCAAGCGGCTGATCGGCCGGCGCTTCGACGATCCCATGACCAAGAAGGACATGGGGCTGGTGTCCTACAAGATCATCAAACACGACGGCGACGCCTGGGTGGAAGCTCAGGGCAAGGACTACAGTCCGAGCCAGATTTCCGCCTTCATCCTGCAGAAGATGAAGGAGACGGCTGAGAGCTTCCTGGGCGAGAAGGTCACCGAGGCGGTGATCACCGTGCCCGCCTACTTCAACGACTCCCAGCGCCAAGCCACCAAGGACGCCGGCAAGATCGCCGGCCTCGAGGTGCTGCGCATCATCAACGAGCCGACGGCCGCCGCACTGGCCTACGGCCTCGACAAGAAGAACACCGGCACCATCGTGGTCTACGACCTCGGCGGCGGCACCTTCGACGTGTCGGTGCTGGAGATCGGCGACGGCGTCTTCGAGGTGAAGGCCACCAACGGTGACACCTTCCTCGGCGGCGAGGACTTCGACGCGCGCATCATCGACTATCTGGCCGACCAGTTCAAAAACGAGCAGGGCATCGACCTGCGCCAGGACAAGCTGGCCCTGCAGCGCCTGAAGGAAGAGGCGGAGAAGGCGAAGATCGCGCTGTCCGCCTCGACCCAGACCGAGATCAACCTGCCCTTCATCACCGCCGACGCCGCCGGGCCGAAGCACCTCAACATCAAGTTGACCCGCGCCAAGCTGGAAGCCCTGGTGGACGACCTGATCGCCCGCACCATGGGCCCGGTGAAGTCGGCGCTGAAGGATGCCGGGGTGTCGCCGGGCGAGATCCACGACATCATCATGGTCGGCGGCATGACCCGCATGCCGAAGGTCTATGAAACCGTAAAGAGCTTCTTCGGCAAGGAGCCGCACCGCGGCGTGAACCCCGACGAGGTCGTAGCCATCGGTGCCGCGATCCAGGGCGGCGTGCTGAAGGGCGACGTGAAGGACGTGCTGCTGCTCGACGTCACGCCGCTGTCGCTCGGCATCGAGACCCTGGGCGGCGTAATGACCAAACTGATCGAGCGCAACACCACCATCCCGACCAAGAAGAGTCAGGTGTTCTCCACCGCCGAGGACAGCCAGCAGGCCGTCACCATCCGGGTGTTCCAGGGTGAGCGCGAGATGGCCGCCGACAACAAGCTGCTCGGCCAGTTCGACCTGGTCGGCATCCCCTCTGCGCCGCGCGGCGTGCCGCAGATCGAGGTCACCTTCGACATCGACGCCAACGGCATCGTCAACGTCGGCGCCAAGGACAAGGCGACGGGCAAGGAGCAGACCATCCGCATCCAGGCCTCCAGCGGCCTGAGCGATGCCGAGATCGAGCAGATGGTGAAGGACGCCGAAATCAATGCCGAGAAGGACAAGGCACGTCGTGCCCTGGTTGAGGCGCGGAACCACGCGGAGTCCCTGATCCACACCACAGAGAAGACCATGGCGGAGGCCGGCGACAAAGTCGCCGCCGCTGAAAAGACCGCCGCCGAGGAGGCCATCGCCGCCCTCAAGACGGCAGCCGAGGGCGAGGACGTCGAGGCCATCCAGGCCAAGACGCAGGCCCTGCAGGAGGTCTCCATGAAGATCGGCCAGGCGCTCTACGAGCAGGGCGGAGCCGACGACGATGCGGACGGCGGCGATGGCGCGGACTCGACCGCGCCGGGCGACGCCGCCAAGGGCGACGACAGCGTGGTGGACGCCGACTTCGAAGAGGTCGACGACGACAAAAAGGGTCGCCAGGCCTAAGAGCGCAGGAATGAGGAGCGAGGCCGGACAAAGGCGGAGTCTGCGGCAAGCACGCACCGTCCTGTTCGGCCTCTTGCTTGCTTCCGGTCGTTCTTTCAGGCCGACTTTGCTGACGGAGCCGTGGGGGCAACGGGCGAAACCGTGACAGACTACTACGAAACTCTAGGCGTTGCGCGCGACGCCGATGCGGGCGCTTTGAAAGCCGCCTACCGCAAACTGGCGATGAAGTATCACCCGGACCGCAATCCCGGTGACGAGGCCGCCGAAGCGCGCTTCAAGGAAATCAACGAAGCCTACGAGGTGCTGAAGGACGCCAGCAAGCGGGCGACCTACGACCGCTTCGGCCACGAGGCCTTCGCCAACGGCGGCGGCGCGCCCGGCAACAGCGGCTTCGGCGGCTTCTCCAGCGGCGGCTTTGCCGACATCTTTGACGAGATGTTCGGTGACCTCATGGGGGGGCGGCGCGGTGGTGGGACGGCGCGCGGTTCAGACCTGCGCTACAACATGGAAATCACCCTGGAGGACGCCTTCCACGGCAAGTCCGCGCAGATCCGCGTGCCGAGCACCGTATCCTGCGAGGCCTGCAGCGGCAGCGGCGCCGAGGGCGGCGCCCAGCCGGTCGCCTGCCAGACCTGCCAGGGCCGCGGGCGCGTGCGCGCCCAGCAGGGCTTCTTCACCATCGAGCGCACCTGCCCCGCCTGCCACGGTGTCGGGCAGGTGATCGACAGGCCCTGCCGCTCCTGCGAGGGCGCCGGGCGGGTGCACCGCGAGAAGTCACTGCAGGTGAACATCCCCGCAGGCGTCGAGGACGGCACCCGCATCCGCCTAGCCGGCGAGGGCGAAGCCGGCCTGCGCGGTGCGCCGCCGGGCGACCTCTACATCTTCCTCTCGGTGGCGCCGCATCGCCTGTTCCAGCGCGACGGCGCCAATATCTACTGCCGCGTGCCGCTGCCGATGACCACGGCGGCGCTCGGCGGCACCGTCGAGGTGCCGACCATCGCCGGCACCCGCGCCAAGATCACCGTGTCGGCCGGCACCCAGTCGAACCAACAGTTCCGCCTCCGGTCCAAGGGCATGCCGGTGCTGCGCTCCAAGGCCGTTGGCGACATGTATGTCGAGGTTTCCATTGAGACGCCGGTGAACCTCACCAGGAAGCAGAAGGAACTGCTGCGCGAGTTCGAGGAAGCCGGCGAGGGCCGCGACACCAGCCCGGAATCCTCCGGCTTCTTCACCCGGGTGAAGGAGTTCTGGGAAGACCTGACGGAGTAGAGACTTTCCCGCGATTCCCGAACGCCTGGCCCAGCTTCTAGTCTTGCTTCGGCAGATAGGCATCCGACCACTTCAGCGTGGCATTGAAGGAAATGCTGATCCGCTTCTCGTCGGAGAGGTTGGGGTGCACGAAGTGCATCAGGAAGGCCGGCCACATGAGGATGTCGCCAGCCTCGGGCCGGTGGGTGAACTCGGCCTCGATCTGGCGGTCGCCGCGAATCGCCGTCATGTTGGCGAAGCCGCGTGGGTCGTAGAAGGAGATCGCCCCCGGCCGCACGTCGGGGCGGTTGTCGGGCCGCGCCCCGCCCGCCGCCGGCACCGCGACGTGGTAGGTGCCGCTGAGATAGGCGTGCGGGTGGTTGTGCGGGTCGTGATAGTCGCCGCGCCGGTTCACATTGGCCCAACCCTGCAGGCTCCAATTCACCTCGTAGTTCAGCCCGGCGTGCTTCAGGTAGTCGATCGCCGTGCGGTTGATGCAGTCGCGCAGCCAGTCGATGGCAGGGTTCTCCAGCGTCAGCAGGTTGCCCGCGCGGTAGTCGGTGGTGAAGTCCTCGCGGCCGCCTTCGCGCGCCGCGATAAGGCGCGCCAGCTCGAGGTTGGCGACGTCATGGCCGGGCAGCCGGCGGCGCAGGATCGTCGTTGGCCAGAGCTCGGCGAAACCGTCGGAATCGAAACGGGGCGGTGCCATGGCGGGGACTTTCACGGTGGTCCGGGTCGGGAGCCGCGAGCAAGCCAGAGGCCGGACCCTCCCGTCAAGCCCAGCGGTGCGGCCGGCTGCGCCATTTGCGCCCGGCGCCACCCGTGCTAAACCGGCTGCCACGCCGAAGCTTGGCAGTTCGGAGAGCGAGATGAATCCCTATCGAGTGGCCGTCGTCGGCTGCGCCGGCCGCATGGGCCGCATGAACCTGGCCGCCATCCACGCCACCGAGGGCTGCGCCATTGCCGGCGGCTGCGACCAGCCGGGCAACCCGGCCGTCGGCAGCGACCTCGGCCAGCTGATTGGCGCCGGCCCGCTCGGCATCGCGATGGGCGACGACCCGGTGGCGCTCTTCGCCCAGGCAGATGCGGTGATCGACTTCACCAGCCCCGCGGCGACCCGCCGCCACGCCGCGCTGGCCGCGCAGGCCGAGGTGGTCTACGTGGTCGGCACTACTGGTCTCGGTGCGGAGGAGCAGGCGATCATCGAAAAGGCGGCGATCCAGACCGTGGTGGTGCAGGCCGCCAACATGAGCCTCGGCGTGAACCTGCTGCAGCTGGTGACCGAGCAGGTCGCCCGCGCCCTCGATCCCGACTACGACATCGAGATCGTCGAGATGCACCACCGCCACAAGGTGGATGCCCCCTCCGGTACCGCGCTGATGCTGGGCGAGGCTGCCGCCAAGGGTCGCGGCGTCAGCCTCGATGCAGTTGCCCGCAAGGCGCGCGAGGGCCAGGTCGGGGCCCGGCCGCGCGGTGAGATCGGCTTTGCCACCCTGCGCGGCGGCGACGTCGCCGGCGAGCACTCGGTCATCTTCGCGGCGGAAGGCGAGCAGATCGTCCTGACCCACAAGGCGACCAGCCGCGAGGTCTTCGCCAAAGGCGCGGTGAAGGCGGCGCTGTGGGGACGCGGCAAGCCGGCCGGGCTCTACTCGATGCGCGA
>WHTV01000086.1 GCA_009377535.1 Kiloniellaceae bacterium | reverse complement strand
ATGGACCGCCGCTTCCTCCAAGCTCTGCACGCCGCCGTTCAGCACGATCTCGTGCTCGGGGAAGTCGCGCTTCAGGTCGTAGACCACGTCGTAGCGCAGCGGCGGCACCTCGCGGTTCTCTTTCGGCGAGAGGCCGCTCAGCCAGGCCTTGCGGGCGTGGATGGTGAAGGAACGGCAGCCGGCGGCAGCGATCTTCGCCACGAAGGCCTGCAGGGCTGCATAAGAATCTTGCGCGTCGACGCCGATGCGCGTCTTCACCGTCACCGGAACGTCGACTGCCGCGATCATCGCCGCGACGCAGTCGGCCACCAGCGCCGGCTCGTTCATCAGGCAGGCACCGAAACGGCCGCGCTGCACCCGGTCGCTCGGGCAGCCGAGGTTCAGGTTGATCTCGTCGTAGCCGCGCTGGGCGCCCTCGCGGGCACAGGCGGCCAGATCCGCCGGCTCCGAGCCGCCAAGCTGCAGGGCCAGCGGATGCTCGCTGGCGTCGAAGGCCAGCAGGCGATCGCGGTCGCCGTGCAGGATAGCCCCCGTCGTCACCATCTCCGTATAGAGCAGCGTGCGCTTGCTGATGACGCGCAGGAAGGCCCGCTCGTGGCGGTCGGTCCAGTCCATCATCGGGGCGACGGACAGCAAATGCATATTTGGATTCAATGGCTTATTTTTTATCATCAAAGACCTAAACGTGAACGTGTGCACGTCCGTGCGCACTCATTTACGACAAAATTTGCCCCATTGCGACCTCTCAGTGCACACGAAGCGCACACGAACATGGCCTCCATCCGGAAAACTCCCCTCGGGCAACTGGCGGGCCCAGGTGCGCCGCAAGGGGAGACCTTCCGCCGACACAAGGAGGCCGAAGAATGGGCGCTCGCCATGGAGCACCGGATCGACCGCGGCGAGCCCCCCCCCTCGACTCGGGATTGACCTGGCCTATAACAAGACGGTCATGGTTCATGCTGCCGCCGTTCACGGCATCTAATCGCAGGCCTCCGAGGGCACGCCGGCACCGAGATATTGCGCCCGCAACAGCGAGTCGAAAGCGGCCTGAGAGATTTCGCAGGCACGGGCGATGCTGAGCTCATCCCATAGCCTAACCCGCCCGTCGTCGCCCGCCGTGGCGAACCGCTGGCCATCAACATGCACGGCGATCCGCCAGCTGGCGCTCTGATGGCCAACCTGGATTTCGCCCAGTCTGCGCGCCGACGGCACGTCCCAGAGGTGCAGGTTGCCTCTGCGGTCGACGACGACGAGGGTGACGCCGTCGGCAAGGAAGGCGAGGTCGGTGGCGCCGCCGATATGTCCCGTCATGGTTGACACGCGTTCACCGCTCGCCACGTTCCACAGCGTAACCACCTCGTCGCTCGAGGCAGTGGCGAGATGGGTGCGATCAGGGCTGAAAGCTAGACTCCATACCACGCCATCTTCCGCCGCGATCTCGCTGGTCATGGTCGCGCTGGCCAGATCCCACAGCTGGACGTGACCGTCGGTTGCTGCCACCGCCAGCGACGCGCCATCGGGTGACAGCGCGGCCCGTGTGATATGGCCGCCCTTGTAGTCGAGGCTGGACTCGGCGGTTCCCGTCTCGACAGTCCAAAAATGCACGCCACCATCGCTTGCAATGGCGAGCCGGCTGCCGCCGTCGATGAAGGCGAGCGACCAGACCGAACCCTGGCCGACGGCAGCGGACCAGCGCAGGGTATTGCTCTCCAGGTCCCACAAGCGTACTTCGCCGCTGCGGTCGCCGGAGGCCAGGCGATTGCCGTCGGGTGAGAACGCCACCGCCCAGACCTGGCGACCATGCCCCGTCAGGCGCACAGGCCCGGCGACGCCCCCCAGCGGCCAAACCTGTACCACGCCGGCATCGTCGCTCGCGGCGATGCGGCTGCCGTCGGCGCTGATCGCCAGGCCCTTCGCCGACTGTCCGGCCACCCGGCGTTCCTGTGCCAGGGGATAGTCTCTGCCCAGGGCCCACAGGCGGATCAACTGATCGCGGCCGAGCGTCGCCAGCAGCCGGCCGTCCTGGCTCAGCTCGACATCGATGATCGGCTGGCTGTGCCCGCTCGACGTCGAAGTGGTCAGCCGGTCGTGGCTCAGATTCCAGAGATGCAGCGCGCCGTCGGAGCCGCCGCCGATGAGGAACTCGCCGTTTGCCGTGAAGGCAACGTCGTTGATACCGCCGACACCGGTGAATGCTGGTCCGACGATACGGCCGCTCGGATAGTCGACCACCATGGAGGTCGCATCGCTGCTGGCCGTGGCAAAGCGGTCGCCACGCAGGCTGAATTCGAGCTTCCAGACGTCACTCGTGTGGGCCCCGTGGATCGGCTTGAATAGTGGCGTTTCCGAGGGCAGTGCCCAGCCGAAGATGTCGCCCTCGCCGTTGCCGGCGACCAAGCCTGCCCCGTCCGGGGCGAAGGCGACGCTGAGGAAATCGCCGACGCGGTTGATCAGCGGCGCCGGAGCGGCGCTTTCCCCCTCGACCTTCCAGAGCTGCACGGTGCCGTCCTCGCTGGCCGAGGCGAGGGTCATGCCCTGCGGATCGAAGCGCAGCCCCCATACCACGTCCGGGGTCTGCCCGATGTTTCTCGCCAGGTCACCCAAGCCGTCCGCCACCCTCCATTGATAAATCGCCCCATCATCGCCGGCCGAGGCGAGCGTCTGCCCGTCGGGAGCGAAGGCGAGGTCCTGAACTCCGCCCCGGTGGCCTCGCAGGCTGGGGCCGGCGGGGCGGCGCGTGGCAACGTCGATAAGGTCGATCGTGCCGTTGCGCTGTCCCGTTGCAAGGAGGGTGCCGTCCGGCGACATGGCGAGCGACAGGGCATCGCCGGCGGAGATCGGGCTGCCGAGAAGGAAGGGGCCGCTCGCGGACAGGGCGCGCCGCGCAGCGATCATGGCGGCGCGTGCCTGATAGCCCGGCGCACCGTCGCCTGCCCGAGCAACGGCCTCGCCTGCCAGCGCGAGCGCGAGCATGGGGTCGGTTTCGACGAGGCCGTGAGCGGCTGCGCCAAGCGCGCCGGCAAATCTTTCCGTGGCGACAGCCGTTGCCGCCTCGGCCACCTGCGCGTTGTGGCGCGCTTCCCGCAGCGCCAGGATCGCGACGACCGAGGCTGCGGAGGCGCCGACGGCCAGTGAGGCCAGAAGGGCGATCCCGAAGCGCCTCGTCCGCAGCGTCCGGCGCTCCCGCTCGGCGGCCAGCGCCTCCCCTTCGGCCTTGGCGGCGGCCGAGGCAGCGAGGAAGGTCGACTCCAGATCACCGCCCAGGCCCGGGTTCCGCGCCAGCCATTCCTGCGCGGTCAGCAGGGGCGTTCCCCGGTACAGCAGATCCGCATCCCGCTCCGCGGCTTCCCACTCCGTGGCGGCGCGGGCAATGCGCTGGCGCATGCGCAGGTCGTCGCGGCATTCTTCGATCCAGCCCCTCAGGCGCGGCCAGGTCCGCAGCAAGGCCTCGTGGGCAATCTGGACCGTCTGGTCGTCGACCGTCAGGAGCCTGACTTCCGTCAGGTGTTTGATCACCCGCTGCATCACCTCCGGTTCCGCGTCGTGATCGATCTCGCAGCGCGCGAGGACCCGCCGCGTATCCGGCGTGTCCTCGCCGGGCGCCACCAGGCGGAGGAAGAGGCGCTTGGCTGCGTTGCGTTCTGCCGGGCCGAACTTGTCCTGGTAAGTCGCGTCAGCGGTCTGGCTGATGGCGCCGGTGACACCGCCGGCCTCTCGGAACCCCTCCAGCGTCAGGGTATTACCCTCCCGGCGGATCCACGTCTCGACCAGGGCATGGGCGACGAGCGGCAGCGACCCGGCCTCGTCACCCGCCTCCTCGGTGATGGCTTCGAGCAGGTTGCGCTCTACGTAGAGGCCGGCGCGCCTTGCCGGCTCGCTGATGGCTCGGCGCAGCTCCGACCTCGTCATCGGCCCGACCAGCACCTGATTGCCGGTAATGCATTCGGCCAGCCACGGCATCTGCGCGCAGGCCGCATAGAAATCGGCGCGAACGGCGATCACCAGGCGTACTTTGCTGTCGGCCGGGTCGGTCATAGCCGAGAGGGCCGTGATGAAGGCCTGGCGCTGGCTCTCGGACGACAGTGTGAAGAGTTCTTCGAACTGGTCGATGCACAGCAGCAGCGGTGTCTGCGTGTCGCCGGATTCTCCCAGGTGGCGGGCCAATGTCGGCCGCGCCAGAAGATCTTCGACGGAAACCGGCGGGCGGACGGAGGGCAAGATCGATGCGATCCGGTAGTGCAGCTCCACCAGCGGATCGCGCCCGGGCGTGAACAGCACCGAGCGCCAGGTTTCGCTGCCGGCAAGCGCACCGGCGCCGAGCGCCGGGATGAGCCCGGCGCGCACCAGCGACGACTTGCCGCTGCCGGAGGGCCCGCCGACGACGAGTACCCGCTCGAGCCGCAGGCGGCGGACCAGCTCGTCGATCAGGGCCTCGCGGCCGAAGAAGCTGCCTGCATCCTCGGACTGATACGATGCCAGACCCTTATAAGGACAGGTCGTCGAGTGTTGCACCGCAAATTCATCGCGCCCGATCTGGCCCGCAGCCACCTCACCGGCGAGCACGTCGTGCACAGCCGACCGCCAGCTCTCTATCGTCGTGAACCGCGCGCCGGGATCCAATGCCATGCCCTGTCCGATCACCGGATGCCAGGCAGCGGCCAGCGCCGGGAGGCGGCCAGCAAGAGCTTCGGCGCTTGGCGGTCGCTGCGCTGTCAGCACATGCCAGAGCAGAGCTGTCGCCGAGTAGATATCGGAAGCCGGCGTGACCTCAAATACGCCGTCGCGTTGCTCAGGGGCCTCGTAGAGCGGGGTCCCGCCGACGATGGTGGCGAGGGGGCCGCGCTTAGCTAGGTCCTTGGCAATGCCGAGATCGCCCACCAGTATGCGCTCGTCTGCGCCGACCAGGAGAGGCGCCTGCCCGGCTTGCACGACGAGCGTCGCTTCACCGTCGGTCGGGCCGCGACGCGCAAGCTGGAGCAGGATGTTTGCCGGTTTGATGTCACGGTGAACCACGCCGGCCTCATGGATGGCCGCGAGGCCATCTGCCAGCGCATCGACAAGCACCGTCAGTTCGCGCGGATCATGTGTCGTGCGCTGCTCAGAACTGATGCGCTCCTCCAAGGTCCCCCGATCGGCAAAGTCCATCACGAAGTAGGGGCGGCCGTCATTGAGGCGCCCGACGTCGTGGACCGTTACCACGTTGGGCGAACGGATGCGTCGGAGGAGACGGGCCTCGTCGACAAATCGCGCTTGCACGCCCTCGTCGCTTGCGAGATTGGGGTGCAGAATCTTGATCGCGACAAGAGACTCGAGTTCGTCGTCCCAGGCTCGAACGACGCTCGCGAAGCCGCCCCTCGCTATCTCACTACAGACCCGATAGCGGCCAACGTAGGAGGGCAGTGTCATCCGCCGGGCTACAGGTGATCACCGACGTCGACGCAATGATAGACCTTGGGGTCGAGGATGTCGTGATTCCTGTCGGCAGCGGTCACACAGAGCGTATGGGCGCCGTTGCGGACACTCACCGAAGCGGCACTCTGCGTGGTGTAGGCCGGAAACTCGTCGGTCGGATGCCAGTCGCCCTGCTTGACGCCGTAGGTCGGCTCGGCATTGTCGCTGACCTGCTCGATCGTGTAGCTCTCGCCCCACCAGACGTGTATGTGGTTCTTCGACATTTCGGGCATGAAGTTGGACTCGAAGGTGACCGCCAGTTCGTCGCCCGCCTTGCCGACCCCCGCAATCGTGACCTCGCAGCCGTCGACCGGGCAGGCATTGGGAAGGTTTTCTTGGGCCATCGTGCCGACGCTGGCGATGGTCGCAAAGGAAGCAGCGAACATCGCGCAGCCAAGCTTGGCGCGATGCCTCGCACGACCTGCATAAGACATCGTCATGGGACCGCCTCCGGGAATGAGGGAGCTTTATCGCCCCTGTGTGAATAGGGTTCTGCCCCTCCGGCAGCGGAGTCAAGTGGCGGCGCTAGACGCGTTGGAGGCGGTGGCAGCTTATTCGGTAGTAATGCCTCTCAGATACGACAATCAAGAGAGGTGGGTGCATGCCACGCGCAATATTCGTGCGCCGATCGTTACGATAGGCACCGCCGGCGCAGGCCGGCGGCGTCACAGGACAAAGGCCGGGATCGCTGCCGGCGGCCCGGCGCTTTGAAGCCCCAGGGTGCGATTGCCGGCGAGAGAAGGCGCGCTCCGGAGAAAGCGGGGCTCTCCGGGCGCCTGAAACTGGCGTCGCAAGCACCCTAAGCGCATCTGGTGGAAACACCATTGCCGCTGCTCAATTGCCGCCAGCCTTGCCGGTGGTGGTGGTGACGAGCCACTCCCCTAATGCCCTCGCTTCCTTGTCGGGAAGGACAAAAGTGAGCCAGCCGTAGGTCGAATGTCTGATGCCTAGCGCAATGCTGTCTGCATCCGGGCCTTCGAGAGCAATGTCAGGACTCCCCCTCCACGCCGGATTTACTACCGAAAACTCGAGCACTGCCAGCGGCCCCTGGTCTGACATGCGCTTATCGTGCAGGGCAGCGCGTGCCCAACTGATTTTCTCTAGCAGTTCGTCCGCCTGTGACGATCCCAACTCAGCAAACAATGGAAACGAGCCGTTGACCATCATGCGCAGGACCACTTTGTCCCGGGGATCATTTGGAGCGACAATTATTCGGCCGGTCGTCATACTCGCCTCCGGAGGACGAGCGTACCGTTGCTGAGCGGAACTTGTACAGGTGATCAGCAATTGTGCTTTGGTACCCTGGCTTGTAGTGCTGGGAGACTACGACCCAGCTACGCACTCCCAGCTCTTCGAGTGAGTTCTGCCCGGTCATTCTTCGACGATCCTGCATTCTTGCTCATCGGACAGCCGCCATTTCGCCCTCGTAGGGGGCAGGGGGAGTCTCCGTTCCAGATACTCATGCGCCAGTCGGCAGTCGTCGCCTCGTTCCCGCCGCAGAGTTGCATCACGGCAGCAAACCACAAGCATTGCGCTCTGCCGGCAATGAGACTCGTCGCTGACCGGCCGGTCTGCAGCAACGGACGCAAAACGATGTTGCACATCCGCTGCTTAGCGTTTGATCACCAGAAGCCGATCGATCTCCTCGACCAGTCCCGTACACAACGCTTCGCTTTCGGGCAGATCGCGACCGAAGATCGCTTCGATCGAAAGCAGGGCCGCCACCAGGCTCGCGGGCGAAGCGCCCGCCCCAAGGACACTCTGCGCGATCGTATGCGCCAGAGGATCGTCGAGCGCCTCGGCGCCCCCGGCTCTCACTTGCCGCACGACATACGCCATCCAGGCGGCGACCGCGGCCGTCAGGTGGCGGCAGGGCGCCCCCGTTGAGAGGCGCTGGCGCAGCGGCTCGAGCAGCCGCCCAGGCAGCTTCTGCGAGCCGTCCATCGCGATCTGCGCGGTGCGGTGGCAGAGCGTCGGATTACGGAAGCGCGCCATCAGGGCACGCGCATAGTCCGCCGGGTCACTCGGCGCGAGGAAGGTCTCGGCGGTCTCCCGCCACAGCCCCTCGACCAGCTCGGCGATCTCGGGGTTGGCGACGGCGGCATCGACCGTCGCGCAGCCCTTCAGCTGGCCGAGGTAGGCGAGCGCCGAATGGGCACCGTTCAACATGCGCAGCTTCATGCGTTCCCAGGCGGCGATGTCGGAGGAGAAAACCGCGCCGCCGGCCTCCCAGGCCGGACGGCCGAGCGGGAAGCGGTCCTCGACGACCCACTGCGAGAAGGCCTCAGTCACCACCGGCCAGGCGTCGACCAGCCCGAGGGAGCGCTCGATGGCCGCGCGGTCTTCGGCGGTCGTCGCAGGGGTGATGCGATCGACCATGGTCGATGGGAAGGCCACCGCGTCGGCGAGCCACTTCTCCAGTCCGGGGTCGCGCGCCCCGGCGAAGGCCAGCATGGCGCGGCGCAACACCTTGCCGTTGTCCGGCAGGTTATCGCTCGACAGCACCGTGAAGGGCGCAAGTCCAGCCGCGCGCCGACGCCGCAGGGCCTCGACGATCAGACCGTAGATGGTGGCCGGTGCGCCCCGCCCGGCCAGGTCGGCGGCAACCGCCGGAGCCTCGAGGTCCAGGTCGCGGCTCGCCGGATCCAGATGGTAACCCTTCTCGGTGACCGTCAGCCCGACAATGCGAGTATCCGGGGCGGCCATCGCGCCGAGCAGGTTTTGCCGCGCGTGCGGTGCCGACAGGACCGTCTTCAGCGCCCCGACGACGCGCAGCTGCTCTCCCCCTGCGTCCCGGACCGCCAGCGTGTAGAGGCCGTCCTGTGGCGCCAGCGCTTCGCAGGTCGCGACGGAGCGCAGGCTGACGCCGAGGATGCCCCAGTCGGGCGGCCCCTCCGCCAGCGCCTCATCCGTGCAGACCGCCTGGTGGGCCCGGTGGAAGGCGCCGACGCCCAGATGGACGATGCCGGTCCGCAGCGCCGAGCGGTCGTAGGCCGGCCGGCTTACGGCCGGCGGCAGGCACGCGAGGGTGCGGTCCGACAGGCGTCCCTCCACTTCCGCCACTAGGTCTCCTCCCTCGTTCATACTGGCATACTTATATGGTATTGCCGACTAGTATGGAAGTATGGTAGTAATCTACGACAGGCTTGAGGACCACGCCTGCCCACCATGCCGGGAGACGACCGCCGATGGCACTGGCCGTGCCCAGGAAGTTCGAGGAGATCGAGCCGCAGGAGCCGATCGCGGCGCAACTGTTCCAGCGGCTGCGCACGCGGATCATCCAGCTGGACTTCAAGCCCGGCCAGGCGCTCTCGGAAACCGAAGTCGCAAGGCGCTACGCAGTCAGTCGCCAGCCGGTGCGCGAGGCCTTCATCAAGCTGGCCGCCGCCGGTCTGGTCGAGGTGCGGCCCCAGCGCGGCACCTTCGTGAAGAAGATCGAGGTCGAAGCGGTCATGGACGCCCGCTTCGTGCGCGAGGCGATCGAGGCCGAAGTCGTGCGCGCCGCCGTCACCTCCGTGGATGCGGCGGCCATTGTCGGACTGCGCGCGCAGATCGCCCACCAGCGCGCAATCCCGGAGGGCGACCACGCCGGCTTCCTGGCCGCCGACGAGTCCTTCCACCGCACCCTCGCCGAGATTGCCGGCAAGGCCTACGCCTGGCGCGTCGTCGAGGAGGTGAAGGCGCAGATGGACCGCGTGCGCTACCTCAGCTTCGGCGGCGCGACCAGCACCACCGTTCTGATCGACCAGCACGAACGGGTGGTCGACGCCCTGGAGGCGCGCGACCGCAAGCTCGCCGAGGCCGCCATCCGCCTCCATCTGCGCGAGATCCTGAAGTCGCTGCCGCAGATCGCCGCCGCCCATCCCGATCTTTTCGACGCGCAGCCCTAACCGGGCGTCAACCCTGCAACAACGACAAGAACACCTTTAATCCACAGGAGGAAACGTCATGAACGGACGCTTGAGGACCCTTGCTGCAACTGCCTTGGTCGGTGCCTCGCTGACCCTCGGTGGCACGTCCGGCCTGGCCGCCGAGGTCACGCTGAAGCTCGGCCACCTCGCCAATGAAGAGAACATCTGGCACAAGGCCTCGCTGAAGTTCGCCGAGGAAGTCGCGGCCCTGACCAACGGCCGGGTCGAGGTGAAGGTCTTCCCGAACGAGACGCTGGGCAAGGAGATCGACCTCATCAACGGCATGCAGCTCGGCACGGTGGACATGACCATCACCGGCGAGTCGCTGCAGAACTGGGCGCCGATGGCAGCGCTCCTCGCCATCCCCTATGGCTACACCAGCCTCGATCACATGGACTCGGTCGCTTCCGGCGACATCGGCAAGCAGATCGAGCAGCAGATCATCGAACGGGCGCAGATCCGCCCCCTCGCCTACTTCGCCCGCGGGCCGCGCAACCTCACCTCGAGCCGGCCGATCGAGAGCCCCGATGAGCTGAACGGTCTGAAGCTGCGCGTGCCCAACGTTCCGCTCTTCGTCAAAGTGTGGGACGGGCTCGGCGCCCAGCCGACGCCGATGGCCTTCTCCGAAGTCTTCACCTCGCTGCAGAACGGCACCATCGACGCCCAGGAGAACCCCCTGGCGCTCATCAAGAGCGCCAGCTTCTTCGAGGTCCAGAAGCACGTGAACTTGACCGAACACGTGCGCAGCTGGATCTACCTGACCATCGGCGAGCAGAGCTTCGCCAAGCTGACGCCGGAGGATCAGGAGGCGGTCCAGGAGGCGGCCAATCGGACGCAGGCCTACGAACGCGAACTCTTCCTGGCTGACGAGGAGAAGCTGGCGGACGACCTGACGGCGAGCGGCATGACCTTCGTCGAGGTCGACCAGGCGGCCTTCGCCGCCAAGGCGAAGGAGGCGGTCCTTGCCGGTGTCAGCGAAGACATCCGGCCGGTCGTCGAGAAGCTCTTCGCCGCACAGTAGGAGCCACTGAGTCCGCGTCGCCGGCGGCCAGCCGGCGGCGCCGGCTCCTCTGCAAGAGGGAGTTTTCCTTGCGCCTTCTGGTCCGGTTGCTGGTCGTCATCTCGCGCAGCGTGGTGCTGGCCGCCTTCGCGGTCATCATTGCCGCCGTCCTCGTCCAGATCGTCTCGCGCACCTTCCTGCCGCGCTCGCCGGTGTGGACCGAGGAGCTGACGCGCTTCGCCCTGCTCTACCTGGCAGCCGCCGGCGCCGGCCTTGCGTTGCGCAGTGGCGACCTGGTGAACGTCGACCTCTTCGTCGGCGGCCTGCCGGCGCGGGCGAGGACAATCGCGATGATCTTCTCTGGCCTCGCCACGATGGTGCTGGCGGCGGCGATGTTCCTGCCCTCGCTCCAGTTCACTTCGATCGGCGGCCTGCAGACCTCGCCCGCCCTCGGCTGGTCGATGAGCGCGCTCCACTTCACCACCACCCTGGCGGCCGGCTCCCTCTTCGTCTTTGCCTTCGCGCGGGTGCTCGAGCTGCTGATGACGCCGGCCGCCGAGGTGCCGCCGGGCGCAGGCGGAGCGGACTGAGCGTGGCCCTCTCCGCCCTCTTTGCAGTCTTCCTGCTCGGCCTCTTCGTCGGCGTGCCGGTGGCGGTGTCGCTCGGCCTCGCCTCGGTGGCCTACCTGCTGATCGCCGAGATCCCGCTGGTGGTGATCTCGCAGAAGTTCTACGCCGGCATCGACGTCTTCGTGCTGCTCTGCATCCCAGGCTTCATCCTGGCCGGCAACCTCATGAACGCCGGGAAGATCACCGAGGCGATCATCGGCTTCGCAAACGCCCTGGTCGGCTGGATCCGCGGCGGCCTCGGCCTCACCAACATCGCCGGCTCCATGTTGTTCGCCGGCATCTCCGGCACCGCGGTGGCTGATGCCGCCTCGATCGGCGGAGTGATGATCCCCGGTATGAAGAAAAGCGGCTACCCGGCCGACTTCTCGGCGGCCGTCACCGCCGCCTCGTCGACCATCGGCCCGATCATCCCGCCGAGCGTGCCGATGATCATCGTCGGCGCGCTCGCCGAGATCTCCGTCGGCCGGATGTTCCTGGCCGGCGCCGTCCCGGGCCTGCTGCTCGGTCTCGGGCTGATGGCGGTCTGCTACCAGGTAGCCCGGCAGCGCGGCTATCCGCACCAGCCTTGGGCGGGGTTCCGCCAGCTCGGTCGCAGCTTCCTCGGCGCGGTCTGGGCGCTGGCCATGACGGCACTCATCATCGGCGGCCTGATGAGCGGCAAGGTGACGCCGACCGAGACCTCGATCGTCGCCAGCCTCTACGCCTTCGTCGTCGGCGTCTTCGTCTACCAGGGCTTGAAGCTGCGCGACGTCCCCAAGGTGATGATCGACAGCGCCGTCGCGTCTGCGGGCATCCTGGTGCTGGTCGGCTTCGCCAACGTGTTCGGCTGGATCCTGGCTTCCGAGCAGATCCCGCAGATGCTGGCCGGCGCCGTGCTGTCGATCACCGACAGCAAGATCCTGGTCATCCTGATCATCAACCTGCTGCTGCTCTTCGTCGGCATGTTCATGGAGACGATCGCCGCCCTCATCATTCTGTTCGGCCCGCTGCTCGCCGTCGCTCAGAGCGTCGGGATCGATCCGGTACATTTCGCGACTTTCGCCGTCCTCAATCTGATGATCGGCCTGACCACGCCGCCGGTCGGCGTCTGCCTGTTCATCTGCAGCAACATCGCCAGGGTGCCGCTCGGTGAGGTCGTGCGCGCGCTGGTGCCATTCCTGCTGGTCAACCTGTTCGTGCTGCTGCTGGTATCCTACGTTCCCGCACTGTCCCTCTGGTTGCCCAATTTGGTCTTTGGGCGGTGACGGTGCGGACCTGTCCAGGAAGGAGATCCCCGCTATGAAGATCGTCGATGCCAAGGTCATCGTCTGTTGCCCGGACCGCAACTTCGTCACTTTGAAGATCGTGACCGACGAGGGTCTGATGGGGCTCGGCGACGCCACCCTCAACGGCCGCGAGCAGGCAGTCGTGGCTTACCTGACCGACCACGTCCTGCCCTGGCTGATCGGTCGCGACCCGCAGCGCATCGAAGATACCTGGCAGTTCCTCTACAAGGGCGCCTACTGGCGGCGCGGGCCGGTCACCATGGCCGCCATTGCCGCGGTCGACACCGCCCTCTGGGACATCAAGGCGAAAGCCGCGGGCCTGCCGCTCTACCAGCTGCTCGGCGGCGCGAGCCGTGAGCGCGTCATGGTCTACGGCCACGCCAACGGCCGCGACCTTGACCAGACGGTCGAGGCGGTCGGCCGCTATCTGGAGATGGGCTACCAGGCGGTGCGCGCCCAGTCCGGCGTGCCCGGCCTGGAGACTGCCTATGGCGTCGCCAAGGGTGATCTCTACTACGAGCCGGCCGGCAAGGGACGGCCGGAAGAGCAGGTCTGGGCGACCGAGCCCTACCTCGACTTCGCCCCCAGGCTGTTCGAAGCGATCCGCGACAGGCACGGCATGGACTTCCACCTGCTGCACGACGCCCATCACCGCATGACGCCGATCGAGGCGGCGCGGCTTGGCAAGGCGCTGGAGCCCTGCCGCCTGTTCTGGCTCGAGGATCCGACGCCGGCCGAGAACCAGGAGGCCTTCCGCCTGATCCGCCAGCACACCACGACGCCGCTGGCGGTCGGCGAGGTGTTCAACACGATCTGGGACTGCAAGGACCTGATCCAGAACCAGCTGATCGACTACATCCGCGCGACGGTGGTGCACGCCGGCGGCATCACTCACCTGCGTCGCATCGCCGACCTCGCCGCGCTCTACCAGGTGCGCACCGGCTGCCACGGCGCAACCGACCTCTCGCCGGTCTGCATGGGGGCGGCGCTGCACTTCGACCTCTGGGTACCCAACTTCGGCATCCAGGAGTATATGCGCCACAGCGAGGCGACCGATGCCGTCTTCCCCCATGCCTACCGCTTCGAGGACGGCTTCATGTATCCCGGCGAGGCGCCGGGTCACGGCGTCGAGATCGACGAGAGGCTGGCCGCGAAATACCCCTACGACCCCGCCTCCCTGCCGGTCGCGCGGCTTCGGGACGGCACTCTCTGGAGCTGGTAACATGGAAACACGAGTCTGCCGCCTATATGGGGCCAAAGACCTCCGGGTCGAAACAGAAACGGCCCAGCCGCCCGGCCCCGGCGAGGTGCTGGTGCGCGTCGGCGCCGGCGGCATCTGCGGCTCCGACCTGCACTACTACCAGGACGGCGGCTTCGGGCCGATCCGTGTGCGCGAGCCGATCATCCTCGGCCATGAGGCCGCCGGCACGGTCGAGGTCGTGGGCGACGGCGTCGCCGCGGTGCGGGCGGGCGATCTGGTCGCGCTCAATCCCAGCCGACCCTGCGGCGCCTGCCGCTTCTGCCTCGGCGGGCAGCAGCAGCACTGTCTGACCATGCGCTTCTTCGGCTCGGCGATGCGCCGGCCTCACGAGCAGGGCGCCTTCCGCGACCTGATTGTGGTGAGCGAGGGGCAGTGCGTGCCGGTCGGCGCCGGGATCTCCGCCGGCGAGGCGGCCTGCGCCGAGCCGCTGTCGGTCGCGCTTCACGCCGTGCGGCGGGCCGGCAGTCTCTCCGGCCGGCGCGTCCTGGTTACCGGCAGCGGCCCGATCGGCGCGCTCTGCATCGCAGCGGCGCGCCACGCCGGCGCCTTGGAGGTGGTCGCGACCGACCCGCATGCGGCGGCGCTGAAGACGGCAGCGGCCATGGGCGCGGCGAAAACGGTGAACGTCCCGAACGAGACTCTGGAGGCCTACGAGGCCGACAAGGGCTGGTTCGACGTCGCCTTCGAGTGCTCGGCTGCAGCGAGCGCCCTCCACGCCGCCTTCCAGGTGACGCGCCCGGGCGGCACCATCGTCCAGGTCGGCGTCACCGGCGGGCTACCGATTCCGGCGAACCTGCTGGTCGGCAAGGAGATCAATCTGGTCGGCTCGCACCGCTTCCACGAAGAGTTCGCGGTCGCGACCCGGCTGATCTCCGAGCGGCGTATCGATGTCCGACCTCTGATCTCCAACCGCTTTCCCCTGGAGGAGGCGCTGACGGCTTTCGAGACGGCCGGCGACCGCAGCCGCGCCATGAAGGTGCAGCTCAGCTTCGCTGGTGCTGACTGATCGATCGGCTGCGTCCTCAACTATCCTTCCGGTGAACCAGTTAGCGCTTCGGTGGATGGTGATGTACGAAGGCGGTACACACCTCGTTGGCCTGCCTATCCAAGGGTCCGCCTTATCACCCTGCCGCTTCGGCTCGCTCACCGATGTCCCAGAAGAGGCCGGCCATCAATCTCAATGCATCGCGGCAGGTCGACTTGATGACATGCTCGTTGGGGGCGTGCTGAGAGCAGCCGCGGTAGGAGTGCGGCACCCAGACTGTCGGCACGCCGAGGATCTCGCTGAAAGTGTCGTTGGGCAGTGAACCGGCGAGGTTGGGCAGGATGTGCGGCTTCTTGCCGGCCGTCGCCTCGAGAGAGGACGCCACGAAGCGGACCCAGGGATTGTCTGGGTCAAGCCGCGTGGCGCGGAAGAACCCGCGCTCGGCGGGTATGATCTCCACCGTCTCAAAGCCCTGCGCGTCTAGATGGCGGTGCAGGGCCGGCAGGATGTCGTCGGGATCGGTGCCAACCACATAGCGCAGCTGGCAGTGCGCCTTGGCCCAGCCGGCAATCGCGTTGACCGGCGCTTCCGGGACGCCGCTCTTCATGGCCAGCACCGCAAAGGAGTTCCAACCGAACACGCGCTCGGCCGGCGTCAGATCCGCCTCGCCCCAATCTACGTCGACCTGGGGCCCACTGTCACCGACGACGGGCAGGTCCTTCAAGACCGCGCGGATCGCCGGCGTCAGGCTGTTGGGTCGCCATTCGGGGATCTGAATCTGACCGCGACGGTCGACGATCGAGGCGATGGCATGCGCCAGGACGGTCGCCGGCTCGGTGAGCAGGCCGCCCCAGTTTCCGGAGTGGTGCGCCCCTTCGCGCAGGTTGACCGCAAGATCGAAGTTCACACCGCCACGCGAGCCCATGAACATGGTCGGGGTGCCCGGCTGCAGGCGCGGCCCATCGGAGGCGATCAGCACGTCTGCCGCCAGGCGATCCTTCTGCTCACGGAAGAAGTCGGCAAGGCCTGGAGAGCCGGTCTCCTCCGAGGTCTCGATGACGACCTTTATGTTGAAACCAAGGCGTTCCCTTTCCGCGAGCACTGCGGCAAGCGAGGAGAGATTGATGAGGTGCTGCGCCTTGTTGTCAGCGGTACCGCGGCCGTAGAGGCGCCCGTCCTCTTCGACCAGCTTGAAGGGATGGAGGCCCTCGCGCCACTGCTCCGTTTGGGCCAGAATCACGTCGCCATGGCCGTAGGTAAGGATGGTTTCGAAGGAAGGGTCTTCGATGCGCGCGCCGACCAGCAGGGGCCCGCCTCTTGGATCAGGATTGTCGAAGATCTCGCAGTCAAAGCCGAGCGCGCTCAGGCGGGGGCGGATCGCTTCGGCCAGGTAGCGCGACAGCTCGCCTTTCTGCTCCGGGTTCTGACTTTCGGTCTCGAATGCAACAAGGCAGGCGAGGTCGTCCTTGAACGTACCGTCGTCGAAATAATTCGCCACGCGGGCGATCGCTCCGTCTCTCGTCGCCATGTTCACCTTCTCTCCGGTTCAGTTACAGCGTCGCCACAGAATCGCCCGGCGGGCGACATGAGATGGCATTCGATCCGCCGGCCGCCGATCGAGAGTGCCTCCGGCGCCACGCGGGAGCAGATATCCATCGCCTGGGCGCAGCGCTGATGGAAATGGCAGCCGGGGGGCGGCTCGATGGGATTCGGATAGGCAGCGCCCAGCTGGGTGTCCGGCACGCCCAGGCCGGGTTCCGGAGTCAGCACCGAAGCGAGCAGTGCTTTCGTATAGGGGTGGCACGGCTGGTCGAAGAGGTCACCCACCGCCGCCTCCTCCACGATACGGCCGAGATACATCACGGCGACACGGGTGGCCAGGTGCTCCACCACGGCCAGGTTGTGGCTGATGAAAAGGTAGGTCAGCCCGAACTCCCGCCGCAGCTCGCCGAGCAGGTTCAGAATCTGCGACTGGACCGAGACATCGAGCGCCGAAGTGGGCTCGTCGCAGATGACCACCTCCGGCTTCATGATGAGGGCGCGGGCGATCGCCACACGCTGGCGCTGTCCGCCCGACAACTGGTTCGGATAGGAATGCTTCATGCGCGATGGCAGTCCGACCACCTCGAGGATGTCGCGCACGGCCCTCTCCTGGGAGGCGGCGTCACCGATCTTGTGGACGCGCAGCGGCAGCGAGATGATGTCCCTGATCGACTTGCGCGGATTGAGCGACGAATAAGGATCCTGGAAGATCGGCTGGATGCGGCGGGCGAGCCGCCGCCGGTTCTGCCCACCGATCGGTTCGCCGTCGACCGAAACCCTGCCGGCCGTCGGCGCCTCCAGCCCGAGCAGGATCTTGGCAAGCGTCGACTTGCCGCAACCGCTCTCCCCCACCAGCCCCAGGACGTCACCTCGAGTAAGGGACAGAGTCACCTCGTTGACGGCCGTGAGCGGCCTGCGCGCGCCAAAGATTCCCTGCTTGACGCTGTAGACCTTCGACACCCTCTCAAGCTCGAGGACCGGCTTTGCTGAGAGTGGCGCCGTCATGCCCTCGCCTCCGCCTTCGCCTCGGCCTTGTGTCCGCTTTCGTGAACGCAGCGGAAGGCATGGGCGCCGGCCTCTGCGAGCCGCAGCGGGATGGCCTCTGTGCAAGTCTCGGTGGCCTCCGTGCAGCGGCTGCGGAAGGCACAGCCCTGCACCGCGCCGATGAGAGAGGGAACGATGCCCGGAATGGAGCCGAGCTGCGAACCGCGCTCGGTCCGGCCCGGCACCGGAATGCAGCGCAGCAGGCCGCGCGTATAAGGATGCGCAGGCGCTCCGAATACCTTCTTTGCCGTGCCGGTCTCGACGAGTTCGCCCGCGTACATCACCGCCACCTTGTCGGCCACGCGGGCGACGACGCCGAGATCGTGGGTGATGAGGATCATGGCGACGTTCATCTCACGCGTCAGGTCGACGAGAAGCCGCAGAATCTGCGCCTGGATGGTCACGTCGAGGGCGGTGGTCGGCTCGTCGGCGATGATGAGCTCGGGCTCACACATCAGCGCCATGGCGATCATGACGCGCTGGCGCAGCCCGCCGGAGAGCTGGTGCGGGTACTGGCCGAGACGGCTCTCGGCTCCCGTAATGCCGGCCTTTTCCAGCAGCTCGACCGCGCGCCGGCGCGCCGCAGTCCGGCCGACCCTGCGATGCAGGAGCAAGGCCTCGGCAAGCTGGTCGCCAATGGTATAGGCAGGATTGAGGGAGGTCATCGGCTCCTGGAAGATCATGGCGATGCGGTCGCCGCGGAGGCTGCGCATCGTCCGAGGGCCGGCTGTCAGGAGATCGACGCCATCGAATTCGAGGCAGTCAGCCTTGCGCTCGATCCCCTTGCCCAGCAGGCCCATGATCGCCAGCGAGGTGAGCGACTTGCCGGAGCCGCTCTCGCCGACGATGCACAGCGTCTCGCCGCGCTGCAGCTCGAAGTCGATGCCGCGCACGGCGTTGAGGCGGTCGGCGCCCAGCGGAATCTCCAAGCGCAGGTTCCGCACCTTGAGGATCGGATCGCTCATCGTCTCGCCCTCAACTGCGGTTCTCCGGCGCGGTGACGTCGCGCAGCCCGTCGCCAAGCAGGTTAATGGCCAGCACGAGGGCGAAGAGCGCGATGCCGGGAATGGCGACGAGCCAGGGCTCGAAGAGCATCATCTGCTTACCCTCGGAAACCATCAGGCCCCAGGAGGGGGTCGGCGGCTGAACGCCGAGGCCGAGAAAGGACAGGGTCGCTTCGAGCAGAATCGCGTGCGCCATCTCCAGGGTGACCACCACGATCAAGTTGTTGACGATGTTGGGCATGATCTCGCCCATGAC
>WHTV01000085.1 GCA_009377535.1 Kiloniellaceae bacterium | reverse complement strand
GGGTGACTCCCTCCAGCGCCCGCTTGACCGTGTTGCGGTCGCTGATCGATCCATGAACGACATCCATGCGGCTCGAGGGATCGAGGCTGCGGTTGTGGCACAGAGCGCGCAGTTGCACGCTCTCCCATCGGCTCGCGGCGAGCAGCCTGCCGATAAAGTGTTGGCCCACCTTGCCGGTGGCGCCCGTTATGAGAACCCGCATATCAGCCTCCCGAGCGATACTAATAATAACCTGCATTATTAGTCAATCGAATCGGCGAAGACAGCTCAGCGCTTCGTCGATCTCACAGGAGCCTGGCATATTTCAACTTAATATCAGATGGTTAATCTTCTCTGCGCGGCGACGATCGTACGCGTTGTCATGCGCGCGAATTGCAGCTAATTTCCTCAGATAATGCTAATAATGATAGGGCTGCGGGAGGGAGGATATCGGGGATGGCGGTTCTTGAACTCCGGAACGTGAGCAAGCACTTTGGCGCCATTGAGGCGCTGAACGATGTTTCGCTCTCGATCGAGCCCGGGGAGGTCGTCGGCCTCGTGGGCGACAACGGCGCGGGCAAGTCGACGCTGGTCAAGATCATCGCGGGCAACTTCCCTCCGAGCAGCGGCGAGCTCCATGTGAGCGGCGAGTTGACCCAGTTGCACAACCCGGCCGACGCCCGCGCGAAAGGCATCGAAATCGTTTATCAGGATCTCGCGCTGGCGAACAACCTCTCGGCCGCCGGAAACATTTTCCTAGGCAGGGAAAAGACGATCGGCGTCGGACCGTTCCGCATCCTCGACTACCAGGGCATGTACAAGCGCGCCGGCGAGCTGTTTGCGGAACTGAAGTCCGAAACGCGCCCGCGCGACCTCGTCAGTCAGATGTCCGGCGGGCAGCGCCAGGCGGTCGCAATCGCGCGGACGCGGTTGTCGGACCCGCGGATCGTCCTGATGGATGAACCCACGGCCGCCATCAGCGTCAGACAGGTTGCCGAAGTCCTTAACCTTATCAGGCGCCTGCAGTCGCGGGCGATTGCCGTCGTGCTGATCAGCCACCGCATGCCGGATATCTTTGCCGTCACCGACCGGCTGGTCGTCCTGCGCCGCGGACGCAAGGTTGCCGACAAGCGTGTGGCAGAAAGTTCGCCCGAGGAAGTGACCGGGCTGATAACGGGGGCTATCGAACAGGCATGACCCAGATCACGAGGGACCACTCCCCCACCGACAACCTCAGCCGGCAGAACGACAGGGGTTTGCTTGCATGGCTCATCGGCCGCCAGGCCTTCTGGGTTTTCGTGGCAGCCGTTCTTGCCTGTCTGGCCCTGAGTCTCATGTCCGACAGATTCGCCACGGGACAGAACCTGTTCAACGTGACGCGGAACTTCGCGTTTGTCGGCATCATCGCTCTCGGCATGACGGTGGTCATCATCACCGGCGGCATCGACCTTTCGGTCGGCTCCGTGGTGGTGATGTCGGCCATGGTGACCGCTGTCCTGATGGAGTCCGGACAGCCCGTCCTGGTGGGCTTGGCAGGCGCCATAGCCGTTTCGCTGCTGATCGGCGCGATCAACGGGGTGCTGGTCGCCTCTCTCGGCATGCCGCCCTTTGTGGTGACGCTGGGCATGCTCTCGGTCGCACGCTCGCTCGCCATGGTCCTGTCCAACAACAAGATGATTTTCGAGTTCGGCCCTGACCACAGCCTTCTGCTCGCGCTGGGAGGCGGATCGCTTGCGGGCATCCCAAACCCGCTTATCGTCCTGGTGGTCCTCGCCCTGATCACCTGGTTTGCGCTCACCTGGACCCGCTGGGGCCGTCGCCTCTATGCCATCGGCGGCAACGAGCATGCGGCGATCTTGACCGGCGTTCCGGTCAAGGCAATCAAGATCTCGGCCTACATGTTCTGTTCGCTCTGCGCCGGCCTGACGGGCTTTCTGGAAACCGGCTGGCTGGGCAGCGTCACGACCAATCTTGGACAGGGAATGGAGCTCGCCGTCATTGCCGCCGCGGTCATCGGCGGTGCCCACCTGGCGGGCGGGATCGGCTCGGCTTTCGGCGCGGTCGTCGGCGCGATGCTTATCGAGGTGATCCGGAACAGCCTGATCTTGCTTGGGATCAGTTCGTTCTGGCAGGGAGCTTTCGTCGGATCTTTTATCGTGATCGCCGTAGCCTTCGACCGGTTCCGGCGGCACAGCAACAGTGAATGAAGAAATTACCTACCTGTTACAGCTGGAGTTGGAATGGA
Organism: Kiloniellaceae bacterium; assembly: GCA_009377535.1. Lineage (GTDB taxonomy): Bacteria > Pseudomonadota > Alphaproteobacteria > Kiloniellales > Kiloniellaceae > Pelagibius. The sequence continues at coordinate 16,331 of WHTV01000085.1, read as the reverse complement.
GCCGTTATCGAACAAGTCGGCAAAGTCGAAGGCAAGCAGTCACCGGAAAGCGGATGCCGCCGGCGGCCACCCCGCAAGCAATCGGGTTACCATGACGGATATCGCGCGCCTTGCTGGTTGCTCTCAGTCCACGGTGTCGATTGTCCTCAACAACACCCCGGGAATCCACATTTCGGCTGAAACGCGGGAGCGCGTCATGGAAGCGGCCAGCAAGCTCAAGTACCACGGCCCGCGGCGGCGACGCCTGCGCAAAGCGGAGGCGGCACCACGGTATCCCATCGCCATCCTGTTCGATCAGATCGCATCGAGCCCCGAGCCGGTGCAGTCGATGGACGGCGCCCGTGACGAGGCGTGGAAAAGCGGCTACATCGTTGGCTCCTACCAGACGAGCAACGACAGGATGGTCGAACCGCAGACCATCGCGACGGTTCTGGATCTCGGCGTCGTCGCGATCATCTACGGCACCGTCATGACCCGCGAAGTTACTGTCCCCGCGGAGCTGTACGAGGCAGGCGTGCCCGTCGTGCTGCTCAACTGCTTCAGCCGCGACCGCCGCTTTCCTACTGTGATCCCAGGCGAAGTCGCCGGCGGCCGAACCGCGACGGACGCGCTGATCTCCGCCGGACACAGGCGGATCGCCCACATCACCGGCGAGATCTGGATGGATGCAGCCAACGACCGGCTGAAGGGCTACCAGCAGGCACTCGAGGCGGCGGACATCGTCTTCGACGACAGCCTGGTGCTGGAGGGCAACTGGCAAACAAGCGCCGGTTACGAGAAGACTCGGGACCTTATGGCCATGGAGGATCCGCCGACGGCCATTTTCTGCTCCAACGATCGTATGGCGGTGGGATGCTATGAGGCGCTGAAGGAGCTCGGATTGCGCATTCCGGACGATGTCTCCGTCGTCGGTTACGACGATGAAGAGGTCTCACGCCACCTTTCGCCGCCGCTGACCACCCTGGTTCTGCCGCACAGGGAAATGGGACGCTGGGCGGTCGACAAGGCTCTCTCGTCCATCGGCACGACAGCGACACGCCATCACCTGGTCAAGCTCGAATGCCCTCTGGTGGAACGAGAGTCGATCAAGCCGCCGCGAAGCCCGGCCGGGAGCGCATAGGCCGGCTAGTCGGCCTGCTGCCAGAAAGTAAGAATGAAGAGGGCGACGGCAATGACCGTCCAGACCAGCCAGCTCGGTACGCTGAGCTTCGGCTTCTGATCCTCGCCGCCCCCGCCGGGCGCGGACTTCTGCGAAGAGGAGCTGCGCCTTGGCAGGCAGTCCACCAGACGAACGGCGATCGACTGCGATTCCGACGCCTTCCAGTCCCCTTCCGGTAGCTTGGCAATTGCAATCGAAAGCGCCGATGTGGCGGCTTCCTTCGACAACCCGGACAGGCGAGCGGCCTCCGCCCAGGGATCGAAGCCAAGCCTTGCCAACGCCGAAAGGACAGTGAGCTGGAGCCCGCTCTCCTCTTCGCCGACGAATGCGAACAGAAATTCGTTGAATTCCGAGTGAGCGAGTGAGTATTCCGAGCGCAAGGCCATTCGCCTCTGTCCTATGTTGTTGGGGTGGTTTGTCGGTTGCGAAGGCGCTGATTACCGCGTCAGAACGCGTGAACAGTCACGCCAACTAAACACTAAATAGTTATTTCGATTATATTTTCAAGCTTTAGCTAGACCGCGGTCGGCGGCCTGGAAGGCTCAGCCCTGTTGGCACACCCTCCGCGCGGCTGCCGAAGGTGGCGGCAGAAGCGCGGGTGCGACAAGATATCCGCCCGTTTCTGGGACCTGTGGGAAGGACCGCCGTCATGAGCTACGCCGTTGCTGTCGATGGAACCCGTCTCTACCTCGAAGAAGCCGGCGAAGGCACCGCGATCGTCTTCGTCCATGAGTTCGCCGGCAACCACTCCGCCTGGGAACCGCAGCTGAACTTCTTTGCAAGACGCCACCGCTGCGTCACCTTTGCCGCGCGCGGCTATCCGCCCTCGGACATCCCGGATGACGTGGCGGCCTATTCGCAGGACGTTGCCGTCTCCGACATCCTCGCGGTGATGGATCACCTGAGGATCGACAGGGCGCATGTCGTCGGCCTCTCGATGGGCGGCTTCGCGACGCTGCACCTCGGTCTCAAGGCGCCCGAACGCGCCCTCTCTCTGACCATCGCCGGGGTGGGCTACGGCGCCGAGAAGCAACACGAAGACCATTTTCGCAGCGTTTCCCTGGAAGTCGCTCGGAGCTTCGAAACCCTCGGCGCCAGGGTCTTCGCCGAAACCTATGCCTCGGGCGCCAGCCGGGTGCAGTTGCAGAACAAGGACCCGCGCGGCTGGCGCGCCTTGGTTGATCGCCTGGCCACCCATTCCGACAGGGGCGCGGCCAACACGATGCGCGGCGTGCAGGCGCGGCGCCCTTCTCTCTACGACCTGGAGGCGGAGATCGCCGCCATGACCGTGCCGGCCCTGATCGTGGTGGGCGACGAGGACGACCACTGCCTGCAGCCAGGCCTCTTCCTCAAGAAGTCGCTACCGGCCGCCGGCCTGGCCATCCTGCCGAAGACCGGCCATACCCTCAACCTCGAGGAGCCGGAGCTGTTCAACGCCCTGCTGCGCGAATTCATTGCCATGGTGGAGGCCCGCCGCTGGCTCCCGCGTGATCCCCGGGCCAGGTCGGGGGAGGTCATGAAGTCCTCGTGACCGCAGCGCCGGCCGTGAGGAACTTCAGCCCAGGAGGTCGCATTGACCTAACGCTCCGGTGAGCCAGCAAGCTGGAGATGAACCTGGACGCTCTACGACCCGAGGGCCGCAGGCCAAGCGACGGAGGGAAGCCACCCGATGCAGCAAGTCGACGTTGCCATCATCGGCGCCGGGACGGCCGGGCTGAATGCGCGGTCCGAGGTCGAAAAACGCGGTGGCCGGGCGCTGCTGATCGAGTCCGGCCCCTACGGGACCACCTGCGCCCGGGTCGGCTGCATGCCGTCCAAGCTGCTGGTGGCCGCCGCCGAGCGGGCCGAACAGATACGCCGGGCGGATATCTTCGGTGTCAAGGTGGCGCAAGGCCTGGAGGTCGACGGTACGGCCGTCATGGCGCGGGTTCGCCGGGAACGCGACCGCTTCGCCGGCGGCATGGTCGCAGCGACCGAGGAAATCCCCGCCGACCAGCGGCGCCGCGGCCGGGCGCGCTTCCTGGACCCTACAACGCTGGACGTCGAGGGCGAGCGTATCGAAGCGCGAGCGGTCGTCATCGCTGCCGGCAGCTCGCCCTGGGTGCCGCCGCCGTTCGACGATCTCGCCCAGCGGGTTGTCACCAGCGACAGCGTCTTCGATCTTGAAGACCTGCCGGAAAGCCTCGCCGTCGTCGGCACCGGGATCATCGCTCTCGAACTGGGCCAGTCGCTCAGCCGGCTCGGGGTCGAGGTCAGCTTCTTCAATCCGTCCGATGATTTCGCTTCGTTCAGCGATCCGCAGGTCGACCGCGCGGCACGGGATGCTCTCTGCCGCGAACTCGACATCCATCTGCGCGCGGAGGTGCAGGAGGCTGCGGCGGACGGGGCCGGCGTGCAGCTCACCTGGTACGCTGCCGAGGGGCATCGACACGCACGCCGTTTCGCAATGGTGCTGGCGGCCGCTGGTCGCCGCCCGAACCTGGACGGCCTCGATCTTGCCGCAGCCGGCCTCGCGCTCGACGAACAGGGAGGTTTCCCCTTCGATCCTGCGACGACCCAGTGCGGCGATCTGCCGATCTTCGCCGCCGGCGACGTCACCGGCCAGTCCGGCCTGCTGCACCAGGCCGCCGATGAAGGACGCATCGCGGGCGCCAATGCCATGCTCTATCCGAACATCGAGCGGCACCGCCGCCGCACGGACCTCGCTATCGCCTTCACCGACCCGCAAATGGCCGTTGTCGGCACCCGCTTCGCCGACTTGGACAGGCAAAGCATCACCATCGGCGCCATAGACTACGCGAACCAGGGGCGCGCCGTGGTCATGGCCGAGAACGAGGGCCTCGTGCACCTCTACGCCGAGCGTGGCTCGGGCAGGCTGGTCGGGGCCGAGATGTTCGGGCCGAGGGTCGAGCACATGGCACACCTTCTGGCCTGGAGCTGCCAGCAAGGCCTGTCGGTGCCGGCCGTCCTGGAGATGCCGTTCTACCACCCCGTGCTCGAGGAGGGCCTGCGCAGCGCCCTGCGGGAGCTGGCCCGAAAGCTCGATCTGCCGCCACGGCAGTGCGAGGACGAATCCTACAATCCGGGTTGCTGATCCCGAGCCCAGACACAACGTGCCAGCGCCTCGTCTGCTTCACAATTCCGGGGAAGGAAAAATGGACAGATCGATGCCTCTTCGGTAGCGTTCTCCAAAATTCTGCGGGCGCCAGAGCCCGGAAATCGACGGCCACGGGGAGTAAATGGGCGGCGACATCATATTGTCCGCGAAGGGCCTGACCAAGGAGTTCAAGGGTTTCGTCGCCGTGGGCGGCGTCGACCTGTCGATCACGCGCGGCACGATTCATGCCCTCATCGGCCCCAACGGTGCCGGCAAGACGACCTGCTTCAACCTCCTCACAAAGTTCCTCCAGCCGACGGAAGGCACCATCGTCTACAACGGGCGGGACATCACCCGCCTGGCGCCGGCCGACATTGCCCGCCTCGGTCTCGTCCGCTCCTTCCAGATCTCGGCGGTCTTCCCGCACCTGAGCGCCCTGGAAAACGTCCGCATCGCGCTCCAGCGACGGCGCGGCGAGAGCTTCGACTTCTGGCGGTCCGAGACGGTGCTGCGCCGGTTCAACGACGAAGCCACCAAGTACCTCGACGATGTCGGCCTCCCCGCCTTCGCGCAGGTGAAGGCCGGCGAGCTGCCCTATGGTCGCAAGCGAGCGCTGGAGATCGCCACAACGCTGGCGCTCGAACCCGAACTGCTGCTGCTCGACGAACCCACAGCGGGAATGGCACAGCAGGATATCGAACGGATCACCACCCTCATCGGACGCATATCGCAGAACCGCACGATCCTCATGGTCGAGCACAACCTCTCCGTCGTGGCCTCGCTGTCCAACCACATCACCGTGCTGGCGCGCGGCAAGGTACTGGCCGAGGGCAACTACGGCACCGTCTCGAAGGATTCCCGGGTGATCGAAGCCTATATCGGGGCAGGCCATGCCTGAGACTGCGGATACAGCCCGCGCAGCCGCAACCGCAGCAGACGGCGCGCCCCTGCTCGCGGTGTCCGGGCTCACAGGCTGGTACGGCGAAAGTCACGTGCTTCACGGCATGGAATTCGATGTTCGGGAGGGAGAAGTCGTGACCTTGCTCGGCCGCAACGGCGCCGGCAAGACAACGACCCTGAAGGCCATCATGGGCATCCTCGCCCAGCGCAAGGGCGCGATCGTATACGAGGGGCAAGAACTCATCAAGCTGCCGGCCCGCGCGATTGCCCGCCTCGGCATCGCCTACTGTCCGGAGGAACGCGGTATCTTTGCCAGCCTTTCCGTCGAGGAAAACCTGATGTTGCCGCCAAGGGTGCGGCCCGGCGGACTGTCGCTCGAGCAGATCTACGCGCTCTTTCCCAACTTGGAGGAGCGTCGCGCCAGCCAGGGCACCAAGCTTTCCGGCGGCGAGCAGCAGATGCTGGCCATCGGTCGCATCCTTCGGACCGGCGCGAAGCTTCTTCTTCTGGATGAACCGACGGAAGGTCTGGCGCCCGTCATCGTTCAGCAGATCGGGCACACCATCAAGCGACTGAAGCAACAGGGATTCACCATCGTGCTGGTGGAGCAGAACTTCCGGTTCGCCGCTTCAGTGGCGGATCGGCACTATGTCGTCGAGCAGGGCAAGGTGATCGACACCATCCCGAACGACGACATCGAAGCGAACATCGAGAAGCTGCACGCTTATCTCGGCGTTTAGTCGGTTGAATTCGGCGCCCTGCGCCGCAGACGGGAGGAAATGTACAATGCGGAAAGCCAAACTGCTTCTGGCATCGGTGGCGGCGATACTCGTCGCGACGCCTGTCCTTGCCGACGTATCGGTAAAGATTGGCGTGATGAACGACCGCTCCGGCACCTACGCGGACCTCTCCGGCGAAGGCTCGGTCGTCGCCGCCCGCATGGCGGTCGAGGATTTCGGCGCCGCCGACAAGGGCATCGACGTGACCATCGTCTCTGCCGATCATCAGAACAAGCCGGACATCGCTTCGAACCTCGCCCGCCAATGGTACGATGCGGAGGGCGTCGATGTGATCGCCGACGTCCCGACCTCGTCGGCGGCCCTGGCCGTGAACGACATCACCCGGGAGAAGAACAAGATCTTCCTCGTCTCCGGCGCGGCAACCTCGGATCTCACCGGCAAGTCCTGTTCGCCCAACACCGTCCACTGGACCTATGACACCTGGTCGCTGGCCCATGGCACCGGCCAGGCCATGGTCGAGACCGGCGGCGATTCCTGGTTCTTCCTGACCGCCGACTACGCTTTCGGCCATGCGTTGGAGCGCGATACCAGTGAGGTGGTCAAGGACTCGGGCGGCGAGGTGCTGGGCGCCGTGCGCCACCCCTTCCCAGGCCAGGATTTCTCCTCTTTCCTGCTGCAGGCCCAGGCCTCCGGGGCCAAGGTGATCGGACTTGCCAACGCCGGTGCCGATACGACCAACGCGATCAAGCAGGCGCGCGAGTTCGGCATCACCCAGGGCGGCCAGAGCCTCGCCGGTCTGCTGATCTTCATCACTGACGTCCACGCGCTCGGGCTGGACACGGCGCAGGGCCTGGTGCTGACCGAGGCCTTCTACTGGGATCTCAACGACCAGACCCGCGACTGGGCGCAGCGCTTCGCCGAAGCCCACAACGGCAGCATGCCGACCATGGTTCATGCGGGCGTCTATGCCTCCGTCCTGCACTACCTGAAGGCCGTCGAGGCGGCCGATTCCAAGGACGCCGAAGCGGTGATGGCCAAGATGAAGGAAATGCCGAGCGAAGACCCGCTGTTCGGCACGGGCGAGGTGCGCCAGGATGGCCGCCACGTGCACGACATGTATCTCTTCCAGGTGAAGTCCCCGGACGAGTCGAAGGGCGAGTGGGACTACTACAAGACGCTCGCAATCATCGCGGCCGAACGCGCCTTCCGGCCGCTCGGCGAGGGCGAATGCCCGCTCGTGCAGTAGCGACTGAACGCGGCAGGGGCGCGCCGGCATCACGGGCGCGCCTCCCCGCCCTCTAGGATCCGGCCGCCCATGTTCGAGCTACTCGGTATCCCGCCACAGGCGCTGTTCGGACAGCTTCTGCTCGGCCTGATCAACGGCTCGTTCTATGCCCTGCTCAGCCTCGGGCTCGCCGTCATCTTCGGCCTCCTGAACATCATCAACTTCACGCACGGCGCCCAGTACATGATGGGCGCCTTCGTCGCCTGGATGCTGCTGCACTACCTGGGCATCGGCTACTGGTGGGCACTCGTCATCGTGCCGGTCGCGGTCGGGCTGACCGGCATCGTGCTGGAGCGCCTGATGATCTCGCGGCTCTATCACCTCGACCATCTCTACGGCCTGCTGCTGACCTTCGGCCTCGCGCTCATCATCCAGGGCCTGTTCCGCAACCAGTACGGCATCTCGGGCGAGGCCTACAGCATTCCCTCGCAGCTCGTCGGCGCGCAGAATCTCGGCTTCATGTTCCTGCCCAACTATCGCCTCTGGGTCATCGCGGTCTCGGCAGCGGTCTGCCTGGGAACCTGGTTCGTGATCGAGAAGACCCGACTGGGGGCCTACCTGCGCGCGGCGACGGAGAATCCCGTCCTGGTCGGCGCGTTCGGCATCAACGTGCCACGCTTGGTTACACTCACCTACGGCTTCGGTGTGGGCCTCGCCGCGCTCGCCGGGGTGCTGGCAGCGCCGATCTACTCCGTCAACCCCAACATGGGTGCAGACCTGATCATCGTCGTTTTTGCCGTCGTGGTCATCGGTGGAATGGGCTCGATCCTGGGCGCCATCGTGACCGGCTTCGGGCTCGGGCTGATAGAAGGCTTGACCAGGGTATTCTACCCTGAGGGCTCTGCGGTGGTGATATTCGTCATCATGGCGATTGTCCTGCTGGTCAAACCTGCCGGGTTGTTCGGGAGGACGGCATAGTGGCAGCCGACATCGAAACGCTCGACAAGCAATCCGCGACAAAGGCCGGCGCGGCCGGCATGCCGCGACTCCATCAGGTCATCTTCGCGGCACTGCTGGCCCTGGCCCTGGCAGCACCCTTCATGCTTTATCCCGTATTCGTGATGAAGGTGTTGTGCTTCGTCCTCTTTGCCTGCGCCTTCAACCTTCTACTCGGCTTCGGCGGGCTTCTGTCGTTCGGGCATGCCGCCTATTTCGGCTCCGCCAGCTATGTTGCGGCCCATGCGGCAAAGGTCTGGGGCCTTACGCCTGAGCTGGCGATCCTCTGCGGCACGGCGGCGGCGGCGGCATTGGGTTTCGTGTTCGGCGGCCTCGCCATCCGGCGAGCCGGGATCTATTTCGCGATGGTCACCCTCGCCTTTGCGCAGATGGTCTACTTCTTCGCGCTGCAGGCGCCCTTCACGGGAGGCGAAGACGGGATTCAGGCGGTGCCGCGCGGCGATCTTTTGGGGATCATCAGCCTGCGCTCCGACCTCACGCTCTACTTCTTCGTCCTCGCCATCGTCTTCACGGGTCTGCTGCTGATCTACCGGATCGTTCATTCGCCTTTTGGCCAGGTATTGAAGGCCATTCGCGACAACGAGCCGCGGGCGGTCTCGCTGGGCTATCGCGTCAACCGCTACAAGCTGGCGATCTTCGTGCTTTCCGCGACCCTCGCCGGGCTGGCCGGCTCCACCAAGGCCCTCGTCTTTCAGCTCGCCTCGCTGACAGACGTGCACTGGACGATGTCGGGCGAGGTCGTCCTGATGACCCTGCTCGGCGGCATGGGAACCGTCTTCGGGCCCATCGTTGGGGCCGCCGCCATCGTCACCATGCAGAACTACCTCGCCGGCTTCGGTGCCTGGGTGACCGTTATCCAAGGCACCATCTTCGTGATCGGCGTGCTGTTGTTCCGCGAAGGCATTGTCGGCGTGCTCTCGCGCTGGCTCAAGAAGTCTCTGTGAGAGCCGCCTGCTGAGAGCCTTTCATGGTCATATTGAAGCAAGCCTGTCGACGCAAGCGGGCGCCCGCCGCTCGCCAACCCGCCAAGGGCCTTTGGGGGCCGGGCGGCAGAGTGGTTCAATATGACCATGAAAGGCTCTAGGATCCGAAGACGAGATTGGGCACGAAGAGCACCACCTGCGGCAGCAGGATCAAGAGCAGCGTGACGAGAGCCACGGCGGTGAAGAGCGGGACCGACTCGCGCGAGTAGGCGCCGATCGGGCACTTCAGGATCGAGCAGACCGCGTACATCGCAGCACCGACTGGTGGCGTGAAGTTGCCGATGGTGGCCGCGATGATGAAGATCAGTCCAAAGTGGACCGGGTCGCCGCCCAATTCTCGCACGACCGGCAGGAAGATCGGCGTCAGCATGATGATGAGGACAGTCGCGTCGATGACGAAGCCGATCGCAATGACGAAGACGGCAATGATCAGCATAACGCCGTAGAGGTCGCCGGTCAGCCCGACGATCCAGCCGGAGATGGTCTCCGGCACGTGCTCGAAGACGATGCCGTAGCTGACGATGGCGGAGAGCGCGATGAGGAACATCACAGACCCGACGTCGGCGAGACTCCCCTCCAGGGCTTGCAGGAACCCCCGCCAGTCAAGCTTGCGATAGACGGCAAAGCCGATAAACAGGCCGTAGAGAACCGCGAAGGCGCCGATCTCAGAAGGGGTGAAGACCCCCATGCGCAGGCCCAGCAGAAGGAGAACCGGGAAGAGCAGCGCCCAGAGGCCGCCGCGCAGGGCGCCACCGATCTCGCCCAGGCTCGGTCGCGTCTCCCGCTCCGGCTTGTAGCCCCGGCGCCTGGCGGTGAGCCACACCGCGGCGGAGAGCGCGAGCCACAGCAGGAAAGCCGGTAGGAACCCGGCGGCAAAAAGTCGGCCGATGGAGACCTGCCCGATGGAGCCGTAGAGGATCATGCCGATGCCCGGCGGTATGATCGGCGTCAGCACCGAGCCGAAGGACAGCACGCCGGCGGTGAAGCCTTTGGTGAAGCCGCGCTTGACCATCTCGTCGCCGAGCATGCGCGCCTGCATGGCCGCGTCGGCGATGGCCGAGCCGGAGACGCCGCCCATCAGGGCCGACAGAGCGATGGAGACTTGCGCGAGGCCGCCCGTCAGCCGTCCCGCGAGCACCGAGGCGAGCACCAACAGGCGTTCGGTGATGCCGGACCTGTTCATGAAGTTGCCGGCCATGATGAAAAGCGGCACGGCAAGCAGTGCGAAGTTCTGCGTCTGGGAGACCGTCACCTGGACCGGGATGGTGAAGGGCAGCGCCGGATTCTGCAGAAAGAACAGGGTCCCCGCAATGCCGATGGCGAAGGCCACCGGCATGCCCATGAGCAGCAGGACGACGAAGGCGATGGCGACGATCAGCACGGCGGCCGCCTACCCTTGCCCCTGCGGCCACTGCAGCAGTCCGTCCGCGCGCAGGGCATCGCGCAGCTTCAGCAGGGTGGTCACCAGCAGCAACGCGCCGCCGACCGAGATGCTCATGGTCACCCAGGAATAGCTGACGCCAGGAATGCCCTGGAAGCTGCGCGCCCAGCTGACGCGCGAAAGCACCGCGCCGGAGTAGATCGCGTAGCAGAGAAAGCCGGCGATGATCAGATAGCTGGCATAGGTCAGGGCTCGCTCGACACGGGCCGGCACGCGCGAGGTCAGCACGTCGATCGACATCAGCGCATCGCGTCGCCAGGCGATGTCGGCGCAGAGGAAGGTCGCCCAGGCAAAGAAGCAGGTCGAAAGATCAATCGTCCAGTTGAGCGGATGATGCAGCAGGCGTGCGATGCCACCGGCAAAGATGAGCACCGCCATCAACAGCAGGAACAGGCCGGCCAGGATCGCCTCGAGCTTCAGCAGGCAGGCGTAGAGAGCACGCATGAACGATCCTCGCCGACTTTCCCGGTGGTCCCAAAGCCCAGTCCAGGGCTCATCGCGGCCGAAGGTCGGCCTACTTACCGATTTCCTTGTGCACCTGGTTCTTGGCATCGGTCAGGCCGAGGGCCTCGTAGGCCTGATCGCCGGCCTTGCGGAAGGCGGCCATGTCGACGTCCCCGACCACCTGCATGCCGTGCTTCTGCACCTCCTCCTTGGACTTCTCGGTGGCCACCTGGATGGCCTCCGAGGTCTCCCGACCCACGCTGCGGCATTCCTCGACCAGTGCCGTCTGGTAGTCGGCCGGCAGGTCCTCGAACCACGCCGAACTCACCACCTGGAAGTTGACCAGCAGGATATGGCCGGTCTCGTTGGCGTAGCGCAGGACCTCATAGAGCTTGCCGGCGGCGATGTTCGGATAGACCAGTTCGGCCCCGTCAATCGCCTTCTGCTGCAGGCCGGGGTAGACATCGCCGAAGTTCATGGCCACCGGCGCCGCGCCCAGGGCACGGATCGACTCCTGCCAGATCGGCGCCGGGGGCGTGCGGATACGCAGGCCATTGAGGTCGGCCGGCGTGCGCACCGGCTTGGCGGTGAAGAACTGGCGATGGCCCTGCACCCAGTCGAAGCAGACCACCTTGAGGCCGAACTCCTTGGAAAGCTGGTCCTGCCACTTGTTCATGGTCGGCGAGTCGTTGAGCGCGGCAACCTCGTCCAGCGATTCCACGAAGTAAGGTCCGTTGACCACGGCGATACCCGGGACGTAATTGCCGAGCCGCGCCGCGTCGGTATTCTGGCCGATACTGGCGCCTTGGCGGATCTGCTCGATGATGTCCTCTTCGACGCCGAGCTGCGAGCTGTGAAAGACCTCGATCTCGAGCTCGCCGTTGGTGCGCTCGGAGACCCGCTCCGCCCACTTCAGAAAGCCGGCGTGATAAGGCTCGCCCGGTCCGAGGACGTGATTGAAGCTCAGGGTGTATTCCTGTGCGGCCGCCGGCAGCACCGTCGCCAGGGCGAGCCCCGCCATGGCGCAGCTCGACAGTATCCTCTTCGCGGAATGCCTCATTTCCTCCTCCTTCGTTCTTCTCGTTGCATCTGACCTCTTCGAACGCTGAACTTTCCCGGCCGCTCGAAGGCGCTCATAGCGTCTGTCCTCCGTCGATCACCAGCAGGCTGCCCGTCATGAAGGCCGACTCGTCGCTGGCCAGGAAGACCGCGGCCGAGGCCATCTCTTCGGTGGTGCCGAGGCGCCCCATCGGCTGCCGCGCCACGAACGCGCGCCGGGTCGCCTCGGGGTCCGTTGTCGCCTGCATCCTGGCTTCCAGGGAGGGCGACTGCGTCGTGCCGGGACAGAGGGCGTTGCAGCGGATGCCGGTCTTGATGCAATCCCGCGCGACCGCTTTCGTAAGGCCGATCACCGCTGCTTTGCTGGCGCCATAGGCCGCACGGCTGGGCACGCCGGTAAGGCTCGAGGCCACCGAGGCGACATTGATGATCGAGCCACTGCCGCGCTCGAGCATCTGCGGCAAGACGGCTTTCATGGTGCGGAAGATGGAAGTGACGTTCTGTTCCAGGCTTTGCGCCCAGTCGTCCTCACTGCAGTCCAAGAGCGTGCCGTCGTGAACCCACCCGGCGCAGTTGAAGAGGACGTCGATGGGCTCGGCCGCGCCGATCGTCCGGGCCACGGCGACGCCGTCGGTGACGTCGAGGCCGACCGGCGTGATCGTCGGGGCCATCCCCGGCAGATCCTGCATCTTGGCGAGAGTGCGGCTGGCCGCTGTGACCTTCGCCCCTTCGGCCGCGAAGGCAAGCGCTACCGAGCGGCCGATCCCCTGCCCGGCCCCGGTGACGAAAGCGTGCTTTCCCGCAAGCCGACCCGCCATGCCGCAAGCAACCTCCCGACGAGGCCCGCCCGTATTGAACGAGCGCTAAGATAAACGTATTTTGTGTACACTATACATCAGTGGAAACCGCGGGCAATGGCAAAGCCGGCCCCTCGCCGTCGGCAAAGCCGGGAGAGCGTGGTTTCCCGAGATGCAGCAGGGATTCTATGAGACGGCAGCCGAAAGTCCTGAAGCCCGCAGGGAAGCCGCGATGAGCCGGCGCGAACGCATAGCCTCGGGCCCAACGCCGCGCCTTTATCAGCGGGCCTTCGACATCCTCGCCCGACAGATCAGCGAAGGCACGATCCCCGCCGGCTCCCGCCTGCAGGAGTCCGGCGTCGCCCAGCAGTTCGGCATCAGCCGGGCGCCGGCGCGCCGGGCCCTGGCCGAGCTGGAGCGCGGCGGGCTGCTGGAGAAACCGGCCGGCCGTGGCTACCTGGTGCGCCGGATCCCGTCCCAACGAGCGAGAGCCGCATCCGGCGCCGCGCCGCCCGAGGGCAGCTCGCGCCTCCTATCCCTGCCCACCTGGGAGAGGATCTACGGCGAGGTCGAGAACGAGATCATCGCCCGCATCGCCTTTGCGAGCTGGCGGATGAACGAGGCGGAGCTGGCCCGCTTCTATGGCGTCAGCCGGACGGTGACGCGCGACGTCATCGGGCGGCTGCAGCAGCGCGGCCTGCTCCGTAAGGACGACAGCGCCCGCTGGTACGCGCCTGCCCTGACGCCCGACCACGTTGGCGAACTCTACGAGCTGCGCTGGGTGCTGGAGCCGGTCGCGCTGACGAAGGCGGCCCCCCAGGTGCCACCGGCCTTCCTGGCCGGGTTGCGGGTCCACCTGGAAGACGCCATAGCCAATGCTCATGCAATCGGCGGCTCGACCCTGGACAGTTTGGAGGAGGAAATGCACGTGGCTCTTTTGGGTCACTGCGGCAACAAAACCCTGATGCAGGCAATCGCCCTGCAGCAGTCCCTGCTCATTGCCCATCGCTTCCTCTACCGCTGGACGCCCCGCCTCTTCGATACCGAGCCCTTCCTCCCCGAACATAGGGAGATCATCGAGCGACTGGAGCAGGGCAAGACGAAAGCGGCCGCCAAGTCCCTGGAACGTCATCTGCGCGTCTCCCGTGACCGTGCGATTTCGCGGATCGATGCCATTCGGCGGGAGATGACTCCGGAGGAACTTCCCTACCTCGAGCGTCTCAGCAGCGCCTGACAGGAAGCAGGTGGTGAGGCCGCAAAGACAGACACCACGCAATGCGCGAGATACTCGATGACTGTCGGCTCATACCCGGCGGCGCGGATGATCTCCAACACGTTGCGGGAGGTGCCGCAGTCGGGATTGTGATGGATGACGATGGTCATGGGTTTACTCCACCGTTGCCTTGACGCTTTCGATGGCGCGGTGGTCGAAGAGGGGCCGGGTGCGGTTGGCGAAGGCGACCAGCGACAACATCACCGGTACCTCGACGAGGACGCCGACGACGGTGGCCAGGGCCGCGCCCGAATTGAGGCCGAAGAGGCTGATGGCGACAGCCACGGCCAGTTCGAAGAAATTCGAGGTCCCGATCATGGCGCAGGGCGCGGCGACGCGGAAGGGCACGCGCAGGCCCCAGGCCGCCGCATAGGCGAGCCCGAAGATCCCGTAGGACTGCACCAGCAGCGGCACCGCGATCATCGCGATGACCAGCGGCTGCGCCAGGATGACCGAGCCCTGAAAACCGAACAGCAGCACGACGGTCGCCAGGAGGCCGATGATGGAGACCGGCTTCAGGCGCGCGGTGAATCGCTCGACCGCGTGAGCGCCCCCATCGCCCGCCAGCAGACGGCGGCGCGTGAGAACGCCCGCCGCCAGCGGCACGACGACGTAAAGCACCACAGACAGCAGCAGGGTTTCCCAAGGCACCGGTATCTGCGTCACACCGAGCAGCAGGGCGACGATGGGCGCATAGGCGAAGACCATGATGACGTCGTTCACGCTGACCTGAACCAGAGTGTAGTTGGCATCGCCGCGGACCAGTTGCGACCACACGAAGACCATGGCCGTGCAGGGCGCTGCCCCCAGGAGGATGAGCCCCGCGATATAGCTTTCGGCGTCGGCCGCCGGGATGAAGCCGGTGAAGACTTGCTGGAAGAACAGCACGCCGAGCGCCGCCATGGTGAAGGGCTTGATCAGCCAGTTCACCGCCAGGGTGATCATGAGGCCGCGCGGCTGTTCCGCGACATGGCTGAGACTCGCAAAGTCGACCGCCACCATCATCGGATAGACCATGGCCCAGATGAGCACGGCCACCACGAGGTTGACCTTCGCGTATTCTATCGTGGAAAGGCCCTCGAAGAGGCCCGGGACGGCTTGGCCGAGCCCGATGCCGGCGACGATGCAGAGGGCGACCCAGAGGGTCAGGTAGCGTTCGAAGGTCGACAAGGGGTCACTCCGGAAGGCTGGGCGGCGATGCCGCTTCGATGAGGCCGAGGAACGCGCGCAGCGGCCGCAGCGCCGCCGGATTCAGCGAGTAGCATACCCTCGGCCGGGCGATTTCGCCGATGATGACGCCGGCGTCCTTCAGGATCCGCAGGTGCTCTGAGGTGGTGGAGGGCGCCAGGCCGATCTCCTCCACGATGTCGCAGCCGATGCAGGTCTGCCGCCGCAGCAGGGTCTCCACCACTTTCACCCGCGCGGGATGGGCCAGGGCCTTGGCCAGGGCCGCGATCCTCTCGCAATCCACTGGGTTGTTCGCGGCGCACTGCCCGGCCGACCGCGAGGCAGCCGTTTTCGTAGCCATCCGACCCATCCCATTCGTTATTCGACGAAATACAAATAACCCCTCCCCAACTCAGTCGCAAGCGTGAGGTGGGAGCGCTCCAGGAAACCGCCGACAGTCGACTTCTTTGTATCCCTCCGCTGAAGGCCGCCTTGCCAGGTAAGGCGTGGTGTTGAGAACTGTCCTTATGGACAGTGATAAGGGCAGTGCTCAGATCGAGCGGCTGGAAGTGGTGAAGACGGGTCGGCGGCGACGCTGGTCCGAGGATGAGAAGCTCAAGATCGTGCTGGAGAGCTTGCAGGCGCCACGCCAGGTCTCGGCGACGGCGCGGCGCTACGGCCTCTCGCGGTCGCAACTGCTTCAGTGGCGCCGGTCGTTTCGGGCCCAACAGAAGGGTGCTGCCGAACAACAAATCGGCTTCGTGCCGGCGGTGGTGGCCCCGGAGGTGGAGGCGGCGGCGCCGGCGCCAGCGGGGTCGGCTGGTGGTGGGTCCATCGAGATCGAGTTTGCGAGCGGGGCCCGGGTGCGGATCACGGGCGCGGTTGACCAGGCGACGCTGACGGCGGCAATCGCCGCACTGGTCGGTGGACGGCAACGATGATCCCGGTTCCCTCTGGCGTACGGGTGTGGCTGGCCACCGGCTACACCGATATGCGCAAGGGCTTCCCGTCCCTGTCGCTGCAGGTGCA
>WHTV01000084.1 GCA_009377535.1 Kiloniellaceae bacterium | reverse complement strand
GCATCGACGACGCATTGCTGTTCCTCAGGGGTCAGCCGCTCGAACGTCTTGTTGGAAAACCCAATCGGCCGCACGGTGATGGCATGCTGGGTGAGGGCGATCTCCGGCCCCACCTCGTAGAACTTCATTTGCTCGAGCCCGGCGGCTTCATTCTCGGCCGCGTCGATGACGCCGGTCTGGATGGCGTTGTAGACCTCGTCATAGGCGATGACCGAGGGCGACGCCCCGATCGCCTCGAAGATGCGGGTCTGGATCGGTGCGCCCATGACGCGCATCGGCAGGCCAGCCAGTTCATCGGTGTTGGTGATCGGTTTGTTGACGATGAGGTTCCGCGTTCCGCCACCGGCGTAGCCGATCAGGCGGACGTCCGCCTTCTCCATGACGTCATCTGCCAGCGGCTTCAGCGCGTCCTGCTCCATGACCTTGTTCCAGTGCGCGAGGTCACGGAACAGAAACGGCATGTCCATCAGCGGCGCCATCTGCGAGAAGGTGGACATGTGGGAGGGGGACACGATCGCATAATCGACGGCGATCCCCTGACTCATGTTCTCGAAATAGTCCTTTTCCAAGCCGAGTTCGGAATTCAGATGCAGCTCGAACTCCAGCGAGCCTTTTGAGCATTCTGAAGCGACACGCTCGAATTCGCGCAATGCCTTGGTGAAGGCGTGATCCTCGCCGAACTGCACCGCGCCGACCAAGGTCGTAGCCTCTGCGGGCAGCGCCATGGTAACGGTAACTACACCGCCAAGCAGTACTGATCTCAGGTTGATCATTTAATTTCCTCCCCATTATTTGCTTTTTATTGGATCGCCATGTTGGAGCATACGGCTTGGTCATTTTGAGCGCAACAGCCTAGAAAAGCCCTTTCCCTCTCGACTTCCTTCAGAGGCCCGTTCTCGGACCGGCGGCCAGAGCAGGGCCAGGCAGTCGCTGGAGGCACCACAGCCCCCCGGCGAGTTCTGAGCTTGCTCCGACGTGTGGAAATGTTACATAACATGCCGCATTGTAACATTCGCCGGGACGGGAGGACGGACGACGCGATGTCAGCAACGGTCAGGGACGTAGCGAAGCGGGCCGGCGTGTCGGCCATGACGGTCTCGCGCGTCGTCAACAAACAGCCAGGCGTCAGCCCGAAGACTCGCGAGCGCATCGAGCGCGCGATCGCCGACTTGGATTTCGCCCCGAACAGGATCGCCAGCGGCCTGACCTCCGCGAAATCCCAGACGCTTGGGCTGATCGTGCCGGACGTGGCCAATCCGTTCTTCGCTCCGATCGTGCGGGGCGCGGAAGGCGCCGCCCGCCGGGGCGGCTACCGCGTGCTTCTGTGCAACAGCGAGAGCGACCTCCGGCTGGAGCAGAACTACGTTTCGGATCTCCTCTCGCACCGGGTCGAGGGACTGCTCGTTGCGCCGGCAGGGGACCGCTCCCGGCCACACTTGGCCAAGCTCGTCGAGCGGGGCGTGCCGATCGTGCTCGTCGACCGGCGGGTCGCCGGGCTGGACTGCGACAGCATCACGCTGGACAATCAGAACAGCGCCCGTGAACTCACGTCGCACCTCGTCCGCGTGGGGCATCGGCGGATCGCCCTTGTGGCGGATGCCGACGACGTTTCCACCGGGCGCGATAGAACGAGCGGATACCGGTCCGGACTCGAAGAAGCGGGGATAGAATTCGACGAGGACCTGGTGTTCCGCACCTCCACCGATCAATCGGGGGGGTATCGCGTCGCACAGCAGATCCTGCGTTCGAGCCAGAAGCCGACCGCCATCTTCGCCGTCAACAACATGACGGCCCTCGGCATCTTTCAGGCCCTGCGCGAGGCCGGTGTCGCCATCCCCGACGACATCGCGCTCGCGTGCTTCGACGACGTGCTGCACCTGGCGGTCATCGCGCCGTTCCTGACGGTTATCGCCCAGCCCGCCGACCTGATGGGGGCGACTGCCGCCCAGTTGCTGCTCGAGCGCATTTCCGGCGTGGCCGGCCGCCAGCACCGGCAAGTCGTGCTGCAGGGAGAACTGATCGTGCGCGAATCCTGCGGGGTCAATCGCTTCACGGCCGGCGCCCCGCCGTCGCATACGAAGTAGCGCCCGCTCAGCGCGGAAGGATTGGGGACATTGACATCGACGTCACAGCATCAGGGGAGGTCGGATTGACGGCGCGTAGGTTAGACGGAATGAATGCACTGATCGTCGGCGGATCGAACGGCATCGGCTTTGCCATAGCTCAGAGATTCCAAGCGGCCGGCGTCCGCGTCGCCATCACAGCGCGCACGCCGGCAACAAAGGTCACGCTGCAGGAACAAGCTTCAAGAGGCCGAAGCGAAGCTCATCTCGCGGCCAGGCGCTGCGTCGAGGAGGGCGCGGGTGTAGTCGTGGTGAGGATTGCCAAAGACGTCGCGGGTCAGGCCCTGCTCCACCACCTGCCCATAGCGCATTACCATGATGCGGTCGCAAATTTGCGCGGCAACGCGCAGGTCGTGAGTGATGAACAGCATGGCGAGGTCGAAGCGCGCGCGCACATCGGCGAGGAGATCGAGCACCTGCGCCTGAACCGACACGTCGAGAGCTGAGACCGCCTCATCCGCAATCAACACCTTTGGCTCCATCGCAAGCGCCCTCGCGATGCAGATGCGCTGGCGTTGGCCGCCGGAAAACTGGTGGGGAAAGCGATCGAGCGCCTCCGGCAACAACCCCACCACCTCCATCAACTCGCGCGCGTTGGCTAACGCCTTTGCGGCGCCCATGCCGAAGTTCATCGGCCCTTCGATGATGGACTGGCCCACAGTGCGGCGTGGGTTGAGGGAGCGGTAAGGGTCCTGGAACACTATCTGGATATCGCGCCGACGCGGGCGCAAGCGTCTTTCATTGAGCCGCGCAACATCCTGCCCCCCGATCAGGATCGTGCCTGACGTCGGATCGACCAGCCGCACCACGCAGCGCGCGACAGTGGATTTGCCGGAGCCGGATTCGCCCACCACCCCCAGGGTCTCGCCGGGATGCACTGTCAGATCGACATCCTGCGCGGCATGCACCTGCCGTCGCCCCCTGCCGAACCAACCGCTGCTGCCATAGATCTTGTTCAGCCCCTTCACTTCGAGCGCCGGCGGTGCGGGCTTCGGCTGAAGGCGCGCGGGCGGCGTGAGGCTCGGCACAGCCGCCATCAGCATCTGGGTATAGGGGTCCTCAGGCCGCGTGAGGATCCGATCCGCCGGGCCCTGCTCGACCACCCGCCCATTGCACATGACCGCCACCCGATCGGCGATCTCGGCGACGACGCCGAAATCATGGGTGATGAACAGGACGGCCATACCATGCCGGCGCTGAATGTCCTTGATGAGCGCAAGAATCTGCGCCTGCGTCGTCACGTCGAGTGCAGTTGTCGGCTCGTCTGCAATCAAAAGGGCAGGCTCCAGCGTCAGCGCCATCGCGATCATGATCCGCTGGCGCTGGCCGCCGGAGAGCTGATGCGGGTAGGAATGATAGAGGCTCGCCGGCTCGGGCAGGTTCACGTCGCGCATGGCTTCCAGCACGCGCGCGCGCCGCTTGGCGGGCCCGAGGCCGGTGTGGATTTCCAGCATCTCGCCGATCTGCTCGCCGACCTTCATGACGGGGTTCAGCGCCGTCATCGGCTCCTGGAAGATCATCGCCATTTTCTCGCCGCGCAGCCGGCGCATGGCGGGTGTCGATTGCTTGAGAACATCGACGCCTTGCAGCAGGACCTCGCCGGCGACGGCTCGGAGCGCGCGCGGGGGATTCAGCCCCATCACGGTGAAGGCCGTGACGGATTTTCCTGACCCCGACTCGCCTACCACGCAGACGAGTTCCCCGGCATCAACGGAGAAACTGACGTCCTCCACGGCTAAGGGACGATCCGCGCCCTTGGGCAGGCTCACGGAGAGGCCACGGATATCCAGAACAGGCGCGCTCACATCTTCCTCGCAATCCTGGGATCGAGCGTGTCGCGCAGGCCGTCGCCCATCACGTTCACCGCCAGCACCGTCAACGCCAATGCGATCCCGGGACAGAAAATGATCCAGGGGCTGATCTGGAAATAGGTCCGGCCCTCCGACATGATGTTTCCCCAACTCGGGATCTCCGGCGGTATCCCGGCCCCGAGGAAGCCCAGGATCGCCTCGAGCAGCATCGCGGACCCGCAGATGTAGGTGGCCTGCACGATGAGCGGCGCGATGGTGTTGGGCAAGATGTGGCGGCTCATGACCAGATAGGGCCGCGTGCCGGCTGCGATTGCGGCCTCGACATAGGGTTCCTCTCGCACCGTCAGCACCACGGAGCGCACGAGACGCACCACGCGCGGGATCTCCGGCACCACGATGGCCACAATCACCGTCATAAGCGTCGCACCCGATAGCGATACCAACGCAATGGCGAGGAGGATGCCGGGGATCGACATCAGCCCGTCCATCACCCGCATGATCGGCGCGTCGAAGGCGCGCAGATATCCCGCCACCATGCCCAGCAGCAGGCCGATCGCCACCGAGATCACGGCCACCGCCACCCCCACCACGAGCGAGATCCGCGCGCCGGAGACGACACGGGCGAAGACGTCGCGGCCCAGAAAGTCGCTACCGAACCAGACCTCGGCAGAGGGCGGCTTCAGCCGCTGTATCGGGTTCAGCGCCGTGGCATCGACCGTGAAATAGGGGCCGATGGCGGCGATCAGCGCCATCGCCACGAGCAGCATGCCGCCCCACAGGACGCCGCGATTGCCGAGTGCCAGACTGAGCGCGCCGGCCTCCCGCGGCACAGATCCGGCTGCGACCTCGACTGTGCCCCTCGCAAGCGCCATCAGTAACGGATCCTTGGGTCGAAGAAGGCGTAGCTGATGTCGATCAGAAGATTGATGAGAATGTAGCTGAAGCTCAGGAACAGGATCAGCCCCTGGATGATCGGATAGTCCCGCGCCAGCACCGCGTCCAGCACCAGCCGTCCGAGGCCAGGTATGTTGTAGACGCTCTCCGTCACCACCACGCCGCCGATCAGCAGCGCGATGCCGATGCCGATCACCGTCACGATCGGGACCGCGGCGTTGGCAAGCACGTGGCGGGTCAGGATGGTGAATTCGTTCTGGCCCTTGGCATGGGCGGTGCGGACGTAATCCTCCTGCAGGATCTCGATGGCCGAGGCACGCGTCATCCGCGCGATCAGGGCAATGAAGATCACGCTCAGCGTCAGGGTTGGCAGCGTGATGTGGGCAAGGAACGGCCCAATGCCCTGCCATGGGCTGCGGTAACCCTGGACGGGGAGCAGGTTGAGCTTCATCGACAGGACATAGATCAGCACATAGCCGAGCACGAAAACCGGCACGGAGAAGCCGGCAACCGAGAACAGCATCACGAAACGATCAATCAGGCTTCCGGCTTTCCACGCCGCGATCGCGCCGAGCGGCACGGCGACCGCCACCGAGAACAGGATGGTGGTCAACGCCAGCATGACGGTCGGCTCGATGCGCTGGCTGATCAGCGTGGTCACCGACAGGCTGGTGAAGATAGAGGTACCGAGATCGCCCTGCAGCAGCAGGCGGATCCAGGTGACGAATTGATACGGGATCGCTTCGTTCAGTCCGAGTTGCTCGCGAATGCGGGCAATGTCCTCACTGGTCGCATAGTCGCCGGCGATGACGGCGGCCGGATCGCCCGGCGTCAGCCGCAGCATCAGGAAGACGAACAGCGCGACGACCGCCATCACGGGAACGGTCGCCCCTACGCGCAAGAGAATGTATCGGAGCATTTGAGACGTCCTTGCGCCCGCCCGGCCGCGCGCGGCCGGGCGGGCGTCATGGGATCACGAAACCGAGAGGTTCCAGAAGAACTGCACCGGCGAGCGGATGAGTCCCGTCACGTTCTTGCGATAAGCCACCGGCACGAAGTACTGCCCGAGATGGCCCGATGACCCAACCGCCCAGAGCCGCTCCTGCACCTTCTGCGCGAGGGCCAGCCTCTCCTCCGCCGTCTTCGCGAGCGGAAAGGCCTTGCGCGCAGCCTCCAGTTCCTCGTCGTCCGTCCAGCCGAACCAGCCCTTCTCCGGATCGCCCGAGAAGGCGATGGCCATGGGGTCGATCACGTCGGCCCCGATCCACCAAGTGTGGAACATATTCCAGCCGCCCTTGTCCACCGGCTCACGGCTGGCCCGCCGCGAGGTCAGCGTCGCCCAGTCCATCGCCTGCATCTGAACCTTGAAGCCGGCCTTGCGCAGCGCCTCAGCCGTGACGAGCGAGAAGGCCGAGTTCACCGGAATGTCGGTCGGCTGCATGATCACCACCGACGTGCCGTCGTAGCCAGCAGCCTCCAGCGCGGCCTTAGCCTCTGCCGGATCGGCGACCTTCATAACATCGGAGCCGGCCTCGTTCTCCAGCGGTGTGCCGCAGGGGAAAACCGAGTAACAGGTGCGCCAGTACTTCTGGTCGCCCACGGCGGCGGCCATGTAGTCCGCCTGCGACATCGCCATGATGGCCGCGCGGCAGATATCCGGATTGTCGAAGGGTGGCAGCAGGTGATTGAAGCGGGCAAAGCCGATGTTGCCGAGCGGGTCGTTCACCTCCACCGTGATGTCCGGATTGGCCTCCAGGATCGGCGCGAGGTCGTTGGCGGGCTGCTCGAAATAGTCGACCTCGCCGGCCATCAGTGCATTCAGGGCCGTCTGCTGATCGGGGAAATAGAACCACTCGACCCGGTCGACATTTACGACCTTGCCGCCGGCGGCGGCCGACGGCGGCTCGTCGCGGGGCACATAGTCCTCGAATTTCGTGTAGACGACCTTTGAGCCCGGCCGCCATTCCTCTGCCTCGAACTTGAAGGGGCCCGAGCCGGTATAGTCTTTGATCTGCTCGAAGGCATCGGTCTCTGCAACGCGCTTCGGCATGATGAACGGCACATTGGAAGAGATCTTGCCGATCGATTCCAGCACGAGGCCGTAGGGCACGCTCAGCTTCATCTCGAAGGTGCGCTCGTCAACGGCCGCGAGGCTCTCGGTCACGTTCATCAGTTGCTGGCCCATGCCGTCGCGTGCGCCCCAGCGCTTGAGCGAAGCGATGCAGTCTTCCGCCGTCACCGGCGCGCCGTCGTGGAACGTCAGGCCGTCGCGCAGCTTGAAGGTCCAGGACTGCTGGTCTTCCGAGACGGTCCAGGTGTCGACCATCTGCGGCTGCGGCTTGAAATCATCGTCCATCGCAAACAGCGTGTCATAGATGAGATAGCCATGATTGCGCGTGATGTAGGCAGTGGTCCAAATCGGATCGAGGTTCTTCAGATCCGCATGCGGAATCACCCGGAGTACTGACGTGGTCTGCGCGCTCGCGGCCCGCCCCAGCAAGGAGGCTCCCGACGGCAGCGCGAGTATGGAGGCCGAAGCCCCGAGAAATTGCCGCTTGGTCCAGCGTAGCATCTTGTCACCCCCTCTGTTGCGGCTGTGTCCAAAATTGGGCCGACTTCCCCAGTCTGGTGAACTTTTTCTTTGAGCTTAGCGGCTGCGAAAACGTCAGGCAATGTGCGTTTGGACCGTCGTTCGGTCGTCATGGAAGACTCCGTCAGAGAAGTCTCATCCGACGAGAAAGCGGCCGGGCAAGCGCCCCGTCATCGCCCGGTTCTCATAGGTCACCTCGCCGTTCAGCAGCACACAGTCGATGCCGGCGGCGGCCACCTCCGGGTCTTCGTAGGTGGCGCGATCGGCAATCGTCGTGGGATCGAAGAGCACAAGATCGGCGTGGAAACCGGGCTTGACCAGCCCCCGCTCCGCCAGGCCCAGCACCGCCGCCGTCTGGCCGGTCATCTTGGCCACCGCCTGCTCCAGTGTCAGCAGGCCGCGCTCCCGCACGAAGTGGCCGAGCACCCGCGGAAAACTGCCCCAAAGGCGCGGATGCGGGCGCTGGTCGTGCGGCAGGCCGTCGGAGCCGACCAGGCTCGGCGGATAGGCGAGGATGCGCAGCAGATCAACCTCATCCATCTGGTGATAGATGGCGCCGGCCGGCTGCAGCCGGGCCACCGCCGATGCCACACTGCAACTCCAGGCAGCAGCGACCTCGGCGAGATCGCGGCCCGCCATCTCAGGGTGGCTGTCGGACCAGGAGACCGTTACCCGGCGCGACTCCTGCACGGCGCGCTCCAGCAGTATGGTCGAACTCGCGGTGTAGGGGTAGACATCCAGATCGATCTGCAGGGTCTCGCGCGCCTCGGCGATCATGGCGAGGGTCGTCGCGGAGAGTCCGAAATTCCCCTCGCCGCAGCACTTGTGATGGGAGATCAGCGTACGCGCACCACTCTCTCGGGCGATTGCGATGGTCTCCGCCACCGCGGCGACCACGCCGTTCGCCTCGTCGCGCATATGGGTGGTGTAGAGGCGCCCGGCCGCCGCGACATCGTGCGCCAGGGCGATCACCTCCGAGGTCGTGGCATAGCGCGAAGGCGGATAGGCGAGTCCGGTGGAAAGGCCGAGCGCCCCGGCTTCCAGCGATTCGGCGAGATCGTCGCGCATGGCGGCAATCTCAGCCGTCGCGGCCGGGCGTTCCAGATCATCGAGGGCACGCGCCCGCAGGGTCATGTGGCCGACCAGGGCGGCGACGTTCACCGGCCCCGGCGTCTCTTCGACTTGGCGGCGGTAGTCCGCAAAGCGCGGGTAGGTGAAAGCCTCTTCCCTGCCGAGCAGATTCAGTGGCGCGGTCACTTCTTTGCCCTGCCGCAGCGGACAGGGCGCCAAGCTGATCCCGCAGTTGCCGACCACGACAGTCGTGACGCCCTGGCTGACCTTGGGTAGCATCGCAGTGCCACCCAGCACCGCCCGGTCATCGTGCGTATGGACGTCGATAAAGCCAGGCGCCAGTACCCGGCCGCCGCCTTCGATGACGTCAACAGCCTCGCCGGCAAGCGCGGGCCCGACCGCAGCAATACGGCCCTCGGCCAGCGCGACGTCGGCGATAAAACCGGCGACCCCGCTGCCGTCGACGACGGTGACCTTCCTGAACAGCTTGTCCCAACGCGCGATAGCGCTTGGCTCCCTCTACCGCATAGACCTGGATGCCGATGTTAGACCCATCCAGGACGCTGTGGAAAACAAGAATTCTCGTCGGAAGACTTTCCCGAAGCGTCTCGAAGCACACGATCGATCGCCTGCCCGCTTTCCTCGCAGCTGTCAGTCGGCCGGGTGGGCGTGCGGCAGGCCCCGGATGACATTCGGCAGGTTGGCGAAATGGCTGAAGGCGGCGGCATGCTTCATGGTGACCAGCGGTCCGCGGCGGTAGCCCTCCGTGTAAAGCAGGAAGGGCAGGCCGGCGACCTCGGCGGTTGCCGCATCGGTCGCGCTGTCACCGACGTAGACGGCCTCGGCCGGCGGGACGCCGCAGAGTGCAACGCAGGCCAGCAGCGGCGACGCGTCGGGCTTCTGCGCCAGGCCGCTGTCGCCGCCGACCACGGCGCGGAACAGGCCCTCGATGCGCAGCCGGTTGAGGATGGCGCGGGCCGGCTGGGTGTCCTTGTTGGTGCAGAGCCCAAGCGCCATGTCGCTCGCAGCCAGGCGCCGCAGCGCCGTCTCGGCACCGGGCATGAAGCCGGTGCGGCGGTGCTCCTCTGCGGCGTAATAGAGCTTGAAGCGCGCGACCTGGTCCGGCAGGTCGTCGGGCAGTGATCCGCTGTGCGCAAAGCAGCGCTCCACCAGCCGGGCGATGCCGTTCCCAATGAAGCAGGTGACCGTCGCCAAGTCCAGCTCCGGCAGGCCGTTCTGCCGCATCAGCCGGTTGGCGGCGGCCTGCAGGTCGCCCGCGCTGTCGACCAGCGTGCCGTCGAGGTCGAAGACTACGGCTTTCACGCGGGGGCGTCCCTGTCGGGATTGAGGCCGCCCTGGAATACCCGGCTGGCACGGATGTCCGTCGCGTCGATGGCGGAGAGCGCGGTGGCGTCGAGCGGTCCCGCGGCGCTCTCGAAGAGGCGATTGGCCTGGCGCAGCCGTGCGCGATCCAAGGCATTGCGGATCGAGCGCGCATTGGCGAAGTGCGGCTGACGGCGCCGCGCTGCGATGTACTCCTTAAGCGCATCCTGCGCCGTCGGGGTGAGGCTGTAGTTCTGCTCCGCCAGCATATGCCGGGCAATGCCGAACAGCTCGTCGTCGGCATAGTCCGGGAAATCGATGTGGTGGGCGATGCGCGAGCGGAAGCCCGGATTGCTTTCGAAGAAGCGCTCCATGCGTCCGGCGTAGCCCGCCAGGATGACGACCAGGTCGTCGCGCTGGTTCTCCATCACCTGCAGCAGAATCTCGATGGCCTCCTGGCCGTAGTCGCGCTCGTTCTCCGGCCGGTAGAGATAGTAGGCCTCGTCGATGAACAGCACGCCGCCCATGGCCTTCTTGAGGATCTCCTTAGTCTTGGGCGCGGTGTGGCCGATGTACTGGCCGACCAGGTCGTCGCGCGTCACGCTCACCAGGTGGCCCTTGCGCAGGTAGCCCAGGCGGTGCAGCAGGTCCGCCATCTTCAACGCCACCGTGGTCTTGCCGGTGCCGGGATTGCCGGTGAAGGACATGTGCAGGGTCGGTGTCTGCCAGGCGAGGCCGAGGCGCTTTCGCGCACGGTCGACCAGCAGAAGCGCGGCGGTCTCTCGGATGCGCTTCTTCACCGGTGCCAGGCCAATGAGATCGTGCTCGAGCTCCTCCAGCACAGCCTTCACGCCGGAGCTCTCGTACTCGGCTCTGAGGTCGACGGCGGTTTCGGTGGCCTCGTGTGCGGCTTCAGCGGCTTCGGCGTTGCTCATTGACGTCTCTCGTTCGGCAGGAGGGAATGACGGGCGGCGGCAGCAGGGAGGGGGCCGCCGCCCGTCCGCACCCCTGGGGACCTCAAGGGGCCCTCAGGTGTAGCGCTCGCCTCCCGGCTTGCGGGTGGCGTAGGAATGGGTGGTATAGCGGATGGTGCGGCCTTCGGCCTCGCTGCGCTGCAGCCAGAAGCCGGCCTCCTCTTCCTGCGGCCGGTTGACGATGAAGGAGAGCTTCACCGACTCCCAGCCGTGGCTCGCATCGAAGGCCGAAAGACGGATGTAGTGGCTGGCGCCGTAGACTTTGCGGCACTCCTTCAGCTCGTAGAGCACGCCGGCGGCATCGGCCACGTCGAACATCGGATGGCCCCACATCTCCCAATAGGTGTTGCGGGGATGAGGGTCGTTGGTGAACTCCAGGTTCACCGCCCAGCCGTTGTCGAGGCAGTATTGCACCTGCTTGCTGACCTGCTCGTCGGTGAGATCGGGCAGGAAGGAAAAGGCACCTTGGGTGATACGCATGGATCGTTCTCCTTATTCGGCGGCCGTGACGGTCGGCACGTAGTCCGGCGAGTCGGTGGAGGCGTAGTTGAAGGTGACGTTCTTCCAGGTCTCCAGCGCCTGCTCCAGCGGGCGGCAGGACTTGGCGGCGGCGGCCAGGATGTCGGAGCCTTCGTTGACGATGTCGCGCCCCTCGTTGCGCGCCAGCACCATGCACTCCAGGGCGACGCGGTTGGCCGTGGCGCCAGCGGCGATGCCCATCGGGTGGCCGATGGTGCCGCCGCCGAACTGCAGCACCACGTCCTCGCCGAGCAGGTCGAGGAGCTGGTGCATCTGGCCGGCGTGGATGCCGCCGGAGGCGACTGGCATCATCTTGTTCAGGCTGGCCCAGTGCTGGTCGAAGAAGATGCCATTCTCCAGCTGCATCGGGTTGAATTCTTCGCGGCAGATGTCGTAGTAGCCCTTGGTGGTCGCCGGATCGCCCTCCAGCTTGCCGACCACCGTGCCGGCATGGATATGGTCGACGCCGGCCAGGCGCATCCACTTCGCAATGACGCGGAACGACACGCCATGCGTCTTCTGGCGCGTGTAGGTGGAATGCCCGGCGCGGTGCAGGTGCAGGATCATGTCGTTCCTGCGCGCCCACTTCGCCATCGACTGGATCGCTGTGTAGCCGATCACCAAGTCGATCATAACGATGCAGGAGCCGAGCTCTTTGGCGAACTCGGCGCGCTCGTACATGTCCTCCATGGTGGCGGCCGTCACGTTCAGGTAGGTGCCCTTCATCTCACCGGTCGCCGCCTGCGCCTTGTTCACCGCCTCCATGCAGTAGAGGAAGCGTTCGCGCCAGTGCATGAAGGGCTGCGAGTTGATGTTCTCGTCGTCCTTGGTGAAGTCGAGGCCGCCCTTCAGGGCCTCGTAGACCACGCGGCCGTAGTTGCGGCCGGAGAGGCCCAGCTTCGGTTTCACCGTGGCGCCGAGCAGCGGACGACCGAACTTGTCTAGTCGCTCGCGCTCGACGACGATGCCGGTCGCCGGGCCCTGGAAGGTCTTCACATAGGCGACCGGAAAGCGCATGTCCTCCAGGCGCAGCCCCTTCAGCGGCTTGAAGCCGAAGACGTTGCCGATGATCGAGGCCGTCAGGTTGGCGATGGAACCCGCCTCGAAGAGGTCGAGGTCGTAGGCGATGTAGGCGAAGTACTGGCCCTCGGCGTTGGGCACCGGGTCGACGCGGTAGGCCTTGGCGCGGTACTTCTCGGCCGCGGTCAGGCGGTCGGTCCACACGACTGTCCAGGTCGCTGTTGAGCTTTCCCCCGCGACCGCTGCGGCCGCCTCTATGGGGTCGACGCCGTCCTGCGGGGTGATGCGGAACAGCGCGATGACGTCGGTATCCTTGGGCTCGTAGTCGGGCTCCCAGTAGCCCATCTTCTTGTACTCCATCACGCCGGACTTGTAGCGGTCCTTGCCGGTGACGGTCTGGGAGCGGGCATCCATGGTCGTCATAGTCTCTCTCCTTCTCGCGGGGCGCCGTCAGGCGGCCTTGGTGGCGTGGGCGACCTGCGGGTCGAGCACTCCACTGCAGTAGCGCTCGGCCATGGCCGAAAGCGGCAGCGGCGTGATCCGCGAGGCCTGGCCGGCCGCGCCGAAGGCCTCGAAACGATTCCGGCAGAGCTGCTCCATGGCGTCCAGCGAGGGCTTCAGAAACTTGCGCGGATCGAACTCGGCCCTGTGCTGCTCGGCCACGCGGCGGAACTGTCCGGTGATGGAGAGGCGGCAGTCGGTGTCGATGTTCACCTTGCGCACGCCGTGCTTGATGCCGCGCTGGATCTCCTCGACCGGCACGCCCCAGGTCTGCGGCATCTCACCGCCGAAGCGGTTGAAGATCTCCTGCAGATCCTGCGGCACCGAGGAGGAGCCGTGCATCACCAGGTGGATGTTGGGCAGCTTCTCGTGGATCGCCTGCACCACCTCCATGGCGAGGATGTCGCCGTCCGGCTGGCGCGAGAACTTGTAGGCGCCGTGCGAGGTGCCCATGGCGATGGCCAGCGCGTCGACCCTGGTTCTGGCGACGAAGTCGACGGCCTGGTCCGGGTCGGTCAGCAGCTGCTCGCGCGACAGCTTGCCCTCGGCGCCATGGCCGTCCTCCTGCTCGCCCTCGCCGGTCTCCAGCGAGCCGAGGCAGCCGAGCTCGCCCTCCACCGAAACGCCGATGGCGTGCGCGGTCGCGGTCACGCGTGCCGTGATGGCGACGTTGTAGTCGTAGCTCGCCGGCGTCTTGGCGTCGGCCTCCAGCGAGCCGTCCATCATCACGCTGGTGAAGCCCTGCTGCATGGCGGAGTAGCAGGTCGCCTCGTTGTTGCCGTGGTCCTGGTGCAGGCAGACGGGAATGCGCGGATGCATCTCCTCGACCGCCTCGACCATCTTGCGGATCATGACATCGCCGGCGTAGGTGCGCGCGCCGCGGCTTGCCTGCAGGATGACCGGCGCATCCACCGCGGCGGCGGCCTGCATGATCGCCAGGATCTGCTCCATGTTGTTCACGTTGAACGCGGGCAGGCCGTAGCCGCCCTCGGCCGCGTGGTCGAGTAGTTGCCGCAGGGTGATACGTGACATCGAGAATCTCCTTTCGTTCGAGCGCGCTAGCGGAGAAGTTGCCGTGCGGCCTGGGCCACGGCGTCTGACGTGATGCCGAAGTGCCGGTAAAGCTGCTCGGCCGGACCGGAGGAGCCGAAGCCGGTCATGCCGATGAAGGCGCCCTCCGGCGTGATCCACTGGTCCCAGTCGTTGCGGGTGGCGGCCTCCACGCCGACGCGCGGCGCCTCGCCCAGCACCTCATTGCGGTGGGCGGCAGGCTGCCGTTTGAAGAGCTCCCAGCAGGGCATGGACACGACGGCGGCCCGAATGCCTTCGGCGGCCAGCGCCTCGGCGGCTTCAACCGCGAGCACGACCTCCGATCCGGTGGCCAGCAGAGTGACGTCGCGTGGCCCCGCGGCCTCGCGCAGCACATAAGCGCCCCGCGCGACCAGGTTCTCTGCGACGTGGTGCCGGCGCAGGACCGGCAGGCCCTGACGGGTCAGGCAGAGCACCGAAGGACCGCTGTCGTTGGAAAGCGCACAGCCCCAGGCCTCCGCCGTCTCCACCGCATCACAGGGGCGGAATACCAGGAGGTTCGGCATGGCGCGCAGGCCGGCGATCTGCTCGACCGGCTGGTGGGTCGGGCCGTCCTCGCCGAGGCCGATGGAGTCGTGGGTCATCACGTGGATCACCCGGATGCCCATGAGGGCGGCAAGGCGGATGGCCGGACGGCAATAGTCGGCGAAGGCGAGGAAGGTGCCGCCGAAGGGAATGAAGCCGCCGTGGAGCGCAAGGCCGTTCATCGCTGCGGCCATGCCATGCTCGCGCACTCCGTAGTGGATGTAGCTGCCGGCGAAGTCGGCGGCGCTGACCGGCTTATAGGCGCTGGTCTTGGTGCCGACCGAGCCTGTGAGATCCGCTGATCCGCCGATCAGGCCGGGGACGGCGGTCACCAGTTCCTCCAGCACCGCCTGCGAGGACTGACGCGTGGCGAGTTTTGGCTGCTCGGCGGCGAACTGCCGCTTGAGAAAGTCGATGGCGACGGCGGTCTCGGCGGGAAGCTCCCTCTGCACGCGCGTCTCGAAGGCGGTGCGCTGGGCCGGCGTGGCGGCGGCGAGACGCTGATGCCAGGCCTCCCGCGCGCGGCGGCCGCGAGCGCCCGTCTCGCGCCAGGCGGCATGGATCTCGGCCGGGATCTCGAAGGGCGGATGGTACCAGCCGAGCGCTTTGCGCGTGGCGGCCACTTCCTCGCCGCCGAGCGGTGCGCCGTGAGTGGCGGCAGTGCCCTGCTTGTGCGGCGCGCCGTAGCCTATCACCGTGCGGCAGGCGATGAGGCTCGGCCGGTCGCTGTTGCGGGCCGCGGCGATAGCATCGTAGATCGCCCCTGGCTCGTGGCCGTCGATTCGAAAAACGGACCAGCCCGCCGCGGCGAAGCGGGCGAGCTGGTCCATCGACGTGGCCAGGGAGGTCGGCCCATCGATCGAGATGGCGTTGTCGTCGAAGAGGACGATGAGCTTACCCAGTTTCAGATGGCCGGCGAGGTCGATGGCCTCGTGGCTGATGCCTTCCATCAGGCAGCCGTCACCGGCCAGCACATAGGTGTAGTGTCCCACCAGGGCGTTGCCGAACTCGGCGGCCAGCAGGCGTTCGGCCAACGCCATGCCGACGGCCGTGGCGATGCCCTGGCCGAGCGGCCCGGTAGTCATCTCGATGCCGGCGGCGTGGCCATATTCCGGATGACCGGCAGTACGCGCGCCAAGCTGGCGGAAGCTCTTCAGCTCTTCCAGCGTCATATCCTCGTAGCCGGTGAGGTGGAGCAGGGCGTAGAGCAGCATGGAACCGTGGCCGGCGGAGAGCACGAAGCGGTCGCGGTCGGGCCAGCGCGGATCTCTGGGGTCGAATTTCAGGAACTCGCTGAACAGCACCGTGGCGACGTCGGCCATGCCCATCGGCATGCCGGGATGGCCCGAGTTGGCCTGCTGCACGGCGTCCATCGCCAGCGCGCGGATGGCATTGGCCATCGTTGCCGTGGCGGAGGCGGGATGAAGCGATGCCAGACCGCTCGCGGCGGGCGCTTCGGTGATCTGCACTGGGCTCATCGGGAGATCCTTTCGCTCACTTGGGGCGGCTCATTGGGCACGGCGGCCGCGCTCGACGAGGCGGATGATCAACGGCGTCAGGATCAGCTGCATGGCGAGATCCATCTTGTCGCCGGGAATGACGATGGAGTTCGCGCGGCTCATCCAACTGCCCTGGATCATGGAGACGAGATAGGGAAAGTCGATGCCGCGCGGACTCTTGAAGCGGATGACGACGAGGGATTCGCCAGCGGTCGGGATCCAGCGCGCGATGAAGGGGTTCGAGGTGTCGACCACCGGCACGCGCTGGAAGTTGATGTCGGTCTCGGTGAACTGAGGGCAGATCACATGGACGTAGGAGTGCATGCGACGGAGGATGGTGTCCGTCACCGCCTCGGTGGTGTAGCCGCGCGAGGCGCGGTCGCGGTGGATCTTCTGGATCCATTCCAGATTGATCACAGGCACCACACCAATCTTGAGGTCGGCCTTGCCGGCGATGTCGATCTCCGGCGTCTTCACTGCACCATGCAGGCCCTCGTAGAACAGTAGGTCGGAGCCCTCGCCGAATTCGTGCCAGTCGGTGAAGTGTCCCGGCGGCACACCATAGCGGTCGGCCTCCTCGTCGTTATGCACGTAGTGGCGGGTGCGCCCTCTACCTGTCTCGCCATATTCGCCGAAGGCCTCTTCCAGGGCGTCGAGGATGTTGGCCTCGACAGAGAAGTGGCTGAAGGTCTGATCGCCTTCCTCGCTGCGGCGCAGCAGCTCCGCTTTCATGGCGGCGCGGTCGAAGCGGTGAAAGGCGTCTCCCTCGATAGAGGCGGCAGAGATGCCCTCCCGGCGGAAGATCTGATCGAAGGTGTGCTTCACCGTGGAGGTGCCGGACCCGGAGGAGCCGACGACGGAGATGATCGGGTGCTTGACGGACATGGAAGCGCCTACTCGCTCAAGAACTGAAGAGGCCGCGGTCGCGGAACAGCGGCGGAAGGTCGCGCACGAGGCTAGGGTCGACGTGATAGCCGGCGATGCTGCCGACATTCTCGGCCGATCCGAACACCAGCGGGGTGCGCTGGTGCAGTTCGCCCGGCACCTTCAGCAGGATACGCTCGATGCCGTCGGTCGCCGCGCCGCCGGCCTGCTCGGCCAGGAGAGCCATCGGGAAGGCCTCGTAGAGCAGGCGCAGGCGGCCCCTCTCGTAGCCGGGCCGCCGGTCAGCCGGATACAGGAAGACGCCGCCGCGCGAGAAGATGCGGTGGGTCTCGGCAACCAGGGAAGCCACCCAGCGCATGTTGAAGTCCTTCCCGCGCGGACCCTCGATACCTTCCAGGCAATCGTCGAAGAAGGTGCGGATCGGCGGGAACCAGTGCCGGTAGTTGGATGCGTTGATCGCGAATTCCTTGGTCTGCACAGGAATGCCCAGGCCGCTGCGCGCGAGGTGAAACGCGCCGCAGATGGGGTCCAGCACGAAGAGGTCGACCCCCTGGCCGAGGCTCAGCACCAGGGCAGTATGCGGGCCGTAGATGAAGTAGCCGGCGGCGAGCTGTGCGGCGCCGGGCCGGAAGAAGGTGGCGGTGGCACCTGCCGCTTCGGTGGGAAAGATCGAGAAGATGCTGCCGATGGAGACGTTGACATCGACGTTGGAGGAACCGTCCAGCGGGTCGACGGCGATCGAGACCGGCGCATCCGGCGCCAAGGTGAGGATGGCCTCCTCCTCCTCCGACGCGAAGTAGGCGACGGGCGCCCGGTGCAGCGCGGCGAGAATGTAGGCGTTGGCCTGCAGGTCGAGCGCCACCTGTACGTCGCCGTCCGCATTGGCGGCGCCCGTGGCTTCGCCATGGGCGCCGCCGAGGGGCCCCTGGGCGATGAGGCGGGAGATCTTCGCCGCACCGACGGCGAGAGCGGCCACGGTCTCGGCGACCGCCTCGCGGCGGGCGTCGCCGCCGGTGTCGGCGAGATAGGCCGAGAGGGGCTGTCCGGTCGGAAAAGCGGAACGACGCGCGACGGCGACCATTTCCTATCCTCCAAGGGCGCCGTTCGCCGGCGCTTGTTACCTGGAAGCCGCCGATTGGCGGCGATTCCTGCTTGTCTGGAACCCGATGCTCAGTGAAAATCCAGCCAAAGAAAATTTAATTAAATCGAACCAGACTTAAATTAAACTATGGTCGACCTTCGCAGCCTTTCCCTGAAGCAGCTCCGCGCCTTCGCGGCGACCATGCGCACGGGCTCGGTGACGCAGGCCGCGCAGGCCCTTTTCGTGACGCCGCCGGCGATCTCTACCCATCTGAAATCACTGGAGAAAATTGCCGGGCACGCGATCTACCAGAAGAACGCCGAGGGGCCCGAGGCAACGGAGATCGGCCAGGAACTGCTGGAGGCGGCCAACGAGATCGAAAAGGTGATTGAGCGCACCCGGGTCAAAATTGAGGCGCTGGCCGCCGGGGCCAGCGGCTCGGTGAGTCTCGGGGTGGTGAGCACCGGGAAATACTTCGCCCCGGGCATCGTCGCCCGCTTCCGCCAGTTCCACCCGGACATCCGCGTGCGCCTCGCCATCGGCAACCGCACGGAGATCATCAAGGGCCTGGAGCACCGCGAATTCGATCTGCTGATCATGGGTCGCCCGCCGGCCCACGTGGCGGTGGAGCGCGAGGTTCTGGGCGATCATCCGCACATCCTGGTCGCCGCGCCCGACCATCCGCTGGTCGGCGATCCGGACATTCTCCCGGAAGACCTGCTGCGTGAGACCTTTCTGGCCCGAGAGGATGGTTCCGGCACGCGCGCCCTGATGACCCGATTTCTCGACCGGGTCGGCGGCGGGCGGACCTTCAATTTCGTGGAGATGGGCACCAACGAGACGATCAAGCAGGCGGTGATGGCCGGCCTCGGCATT
>WHTV01000083.1 GCA_009377535.1 Kiloniellaceae bacterium | reverse complement strand
CGTAGCCGAGGCCGACGGCGGCGCCGAGGTGGTGGCCGTAGGCGCCTGAGGTCAGGCGGCCGGCGAGGCGGCCGGCGCGCCAGATCGGCTCGTTGTGATAGAGCAGCGGCTGGGGGTCTGCCAACTTGAACTGCACGAGGCGGCGCGTCAGGCCTTGCTCTTTCCTGCGCAGCACCGCCTCGCGGCCGATGAAATTTCCGAAACGCCCGGCGGGCTTGTCGGTCTTCACCGCGAAGCCGAGGCCGGCCTCCAGCACGTGGTCCTCGTCGGAGATGTCGTGGCCGAAGTGGCGGAAGGCCTTCTCGAGGCGGCAGGAGTCGAGCGCGTGGAGGCCGCAGAGCTTGAGGCCCAGCGGCTCGCCCGCCTCCATCAGGCAGTCGAAGGCGTGGCGCGCCATCTCGGTGGACACGTAGAGCTCCCAGCCCAGCTCGCCGACGTAGGAGATGCGGTGGGCGCGGGCGAGCGCCGCGCCGATCTCGATGACCTGCGCGCTGCCGAAGGGAAAGGCCGCGTTGGAGAAGTCGGCCGGGCTCGCCTTCACCAGCAGGTCGCGCGCCTTCGGCCCCATGACGGCGATCACCGCCTCGCCCGCCGTCACCTCGGTGGCGATGCAGTGCGCGTCGTCGGGGATGTGGCGCTGCAGCCAGGCGAGGTCGCGGCGCGCGACGCCGGCGCCGGTGACCACCAGGAAGGCGGTCTCCGAGAGACGCGTCACGGTCAGGTCGGCCTCGATGCCGCCACGCTCGTTCAGCCACTGGGTATAGACGCTGCGCCCGGGCGCGACCGCCACGTCGTTGGCTGAGATGCGCTGCAGCACCGCCTCGGCATCGCGCCCCTCGACGCGGATCTTGGCGAAGGAGGTCAGGTCGAAGAGGCCGACGCCCTGGCGCACCGCCTCGTGCTCGGCGGCCGCATGGTCGAACCAGTTCTGCCGGCCCCAGGAGTAGCGATAGTCCGCCACCTCGCCGCGCCCCTGGGCGTCGGCCGGCAGGAACCAGTTGGCGCGCTCCCAGCCCGCCGCCTCGCCGAAGCAGGCGCCGCGCGCGGCCAGGCGCTCGTGCAGCGGCGAGTGGCGCACGCCGCGCGCGGTGGCGAACTGGCGGTAGGGGAAGTGGTCGGCGTAGAGCAGGCCGAGGGACTCGGTGGCGCGTGCCTGGAGGTAGCTGCGGTTGTTCTGGAAGGGCTGCAGGCGGCGCAGGTCGACGTCCCAGAGGTCGAAGGGCGGCTGGCCGGCGTCCATCCACTCGGCCAGCGCCTTGCCGGCGCCGCCGGCCGACTGAATGCCGACGGAGTTGAAACCGGCGGCGACGTAGAAGTTGGCGAGCTCCGGCGCCTCGCCCAGCAGGTAGCGGTCGTCCGGGGTGAAGCTCTCAGGCCCGTTGAAGAAGGTGTGGATGCCGGCGGTCTCCAGGATCGGCAGGCGCTTCACGGCGGCCTCCAGGATCGGCGCGAAGTGGTCGAAGTCCTCCGGCAGCTGGTCGAAGCAGAAGTCCTCGGCGATGCCGTCCATGCCCCAGGGCTTGGCCACCGGCTCGAAGGCGCCGAGCAGGATCTTGCCGGCGTCCTCCTTCACATAGGCGCACTCGTCGGCGACGCGCAGCACCGGCAGGTCGCGCGGCAGGCCGGGGATGACCTCGGTGACGATGTAGAAGTGCTCGCAGGCCTGCAAGGGGACGCTCACACCGGCCATGAGCCCGACCTGCCGCCCCCACATGCCGGCGCAGTTCACCACGTAGTCGGCCGCGACGGGGCCGCGGTCGGTCTCGACGCCGGTGACGCGGCCGTTCGCCTTGGTAATGCCGGTCACCTTGGTCTGCTCGAAGATCTGCACGCCGTTGCGGCGCGCGCCCTTGGCCAGGGCCAGGGCGATGTTGGCCGGGTCGGCCTGGCCGTCCTTGGCGATGAATACGCCGCCGGTGACGCCCTCCAGGTTCAGCAGCGGATACCTGCCGGCGACGTCCTGCGGCGTCAGCACCTCGACCTCCAGGCCGAAGGTCTTGGCCAGGGAGGCGCCGCGCTTCAGCTCCTCCAGGCGCGCGTCGGTCAGCGCGACGGAGACCGAGCCGTTCTGGCGGAAGCCGGTGGCGACGCCGGTCTCGGCCTCCAGGGTGGCGTAGAGCTCGGCCGAGTACTTGGCGAGCTGGGTCATGTTGGCGGTGGCGCGCAGCTGGCCGATGAGCCCCGCCGCGTGCCAGGTGGTGCCGCAGGTCAGCTGCTTGCGCTCCAGCAGCACCACGTCGCGCCAGCCGAGCCTGGCCAGGTGGTAGGCGACGGAGCAGCCGATGACGCCGCCGCCGATGATGACCGCGCGGGCCTGGGAGGGAAGCTCGGACGCTGGAAGATCGTTCATGGATTTGGCTCTTAAGTTCAGGCCCGCAGGCGTTCGTTGTCCGGGTCGTAGAGCGGCTCGCGCGTCACCCGGGCAGCGCGGCGCGCGCCGTAGATTTCCACCTCCAGGGAGATCCCCTCGACGGCCAGCGGCGCTGCCACATAGGCGAGCGCGACGGACTTGCCGAGGCGGTGGCCGTAGCCGCCGGAGGTGACCAGGCCGACCCGGCGCGCGCCCTGCCAGACCGTGGCGCAGAAGAGCGCATCCTCGGCGCCGGCCTCGACCACCAGAGGCACCAAGCGCTGGTCGGGCCCGGCTTGCCGCTCCTTCAACAACGCCTCGCGGCCGATGAAGTCCGCCTTGTCCAGGCGGACGAAGCGGTCGAGGGAGGCGGCCAGCGGCGAATAGCCGATTTCGAGATCCTGCTTCCAGGCGCGGTAGCCCTTCTCCAGGCGCAGGGAATCCATGGCATACATGCCGAAATCGGCGATGCCGTGCGGCGTGCCGGCCGCCCAGAGCAGGTCGTAGACCGGCGCCAGGGCCTCGACCGGCAGGTGCAGCTCCCAGCCCAGCTCGCCGACATAGTTCACCCGCAGGGCAAGGCCGCGCGCCGGACCGACCTCGACCGGCCGCGCCGCCAGCCAGGGAAAGGCGGCCGTGGAGAGGTCGCTGTCGGTCACCTGACCCAGCACGTCGCGCGACCGGGGGCCGGCGAGCACCAGCGTGCCCCAGCGGCCGGTGACGTTTTCCAAGGTGACGCTGCGATCGTCCGGCAGTTGCGCCGCGAGCCAGTCGCGGTCATGCCATTCGCCGGCCGCCGGGCCGATTAGCCAGAAGCGGTCCTCGGCCAGGCGGGTGACCGTCATCTCCGTCACAACGCCGCCGCGCGGTGAGCAGAAATAGGCAAGCGACAGGCGCCCCGGCCTGGGCAGCGCCCCGGCGATGAGTCGGTCGAGCCAGGCGGCCGCGCCCGGGCCTTGCACCTCAAAGCGCGCGAATCCCGGCAGGTCGAGGAGGCCGACCCGCTCGGCCACCGCCCGACACTCCGCCGCTACCGACGGGAACCAGTTTCCCTCGCGGGCGAAAGTCAGCTCCACTTCCGTCGTGACGCCAGGCGCCGCGAACCACAGCGCACGCTCCCAGCCGCCGCGGGCGCCGAAGACCGCGCCCTTGGCCTTCAGCTTCTCGTAAAGCGGCGAGACCTTGGCCGGGCGGCCGGCCGGCCGCTCCTCCTGTGGAAAGCCAATGGCGTATTCGTGCTGGTAGAGCTCGACGGCCTTGGCAACGACGTAGGACTTGGTCGCGAAGTCGGTGTAGCGCCGCGGGTCGCAGCTCCAGAGATCCCACTCCGGCTCGCCTTCGACGATCCACTCGGCCATGGCCTTGCCGGCGCCGCCGGCCTGGGCGATGCCGAAGGAGAAGCCGCAGCACTCGTAGAAGTTTCTGAGGCCCGGCGCGGGACCGATCAGCGGGTTGCCATCCGGCGTATAGGGAATCGGGCCGTTGATCACCTTCCGCAGGCCGACGCCGCCCAGCGCCGGCACCCGCGCGCAGGCCAGCTCGATGTAGCGTTCCAAGCGGTCGAGATCGTCAGGGTAGAGCTGAAAGGAGAAGTCCGTCGGCAGGCCGTCGAGCCACATGGGCATGGCCTGCCATTCGTAGGGACCGAGGAGGAGCCCCTGGCGCTCCTGGCGCAGGTAGTAGCTGTCGTCGGGGTCGCGCAACAGGGGGAGCTTGTCATCGCGGCCCAGAAGCCCGGGGCTATCCTCCGTCACCAGGTACTGGTGCGACAGGACGACGCTCGGCAGCTCGCGGCCGACCATGCGGCCGATCTCCGCCGCGCGGTAGCCGGCGGCGTTCACCACCTGCTCGGCGACGATAGGGCCCTTCTCCGTCTCCACCCGCCAGGCGCCGGAGGGCAGCGCGGCGATCGCGGTGACGGCGCAGAAGCGCTCGATGCGGGCGCCGAGCTCGCGGGCGCCCTTGGCGAAGGCCTGGGTCAGCTGGGCGGGGTCGATGTCGCCGTCGTCCGGGTCCCAGAGCGCCCCCTCCAGGCCGTGCAGCTCGACCAGGGGATGGCGCGCCTTCAGTTCCCTGGGCGTCAGCACCGCGAAATCGAGTCCCTGGTGCCGGGCCATGGCGGTAACGTGATGGAACTCCTGCAGGCGTGCGCGGCTCTGCGCCAAGCGAACCGAGCCCGTGCGATGGTAGGTGATGGCATAGCCGACCGCCTCGGCGAGGCCGGCATAGAGCTGCGTCGAATAGTGCTGCAGCTTCAGGAGGCTCCAGCTGCCGGAGAAGTTCGGGCAGTTGCCGGCGGCGTGCCAGGTCGAGCCGGAGGTCAGCTCGTTCCGCTCCAGCAGGACGGCGTCGCGGCAGCCCATCCTGGCGAGGTGATAGAGCGTCGAAGCGCCCACGGCGCCGCCGCCGATGACGACCACCTGGGCATGACTGGGCAGCTCGGCCATGAGCGCTTCTCCTCAATAGACCGGCGGGGAGATGACCCAGACCACCTCGGTGGGTTCCTCGCCGGGGTTGCGCCAGCGCGCCGGCTCGCGCGCGATGTGGAAGCTGTCGCCGGCATAGACGCGGAAATGCCTGCTGCCGATCCACAGCTCCAGCTCGCCGCTCATCAGGTAGCCGGTCTCCTCGGTGTCGCGGGTGAGGAACTCCTGTCGTTCGGCGCCGGGGGCGAAGACGCTGAGGATGACCTCGAAGCTGCCGCCGAGGTCGGGCGACAGCAGCTCTTCGATGAGCCCCGTCTCGGCCGAGCCGATGTGCCGCCGGGCGCCCCAGCGCACCACGTAGCCGCGCTCGTCCTCCGGCGCGTCGTCATGAACAAGGAACCACGACAGCGGCGCGTCCAGGACTTTTGTGATGGCGCGGAGGTCGGCGACGCCCAGCTCCGAGAGGCCGCGCTCCACCTGGCTCAGGTAGCCGACCGAGCGGCCGACCTGCAGCGCCAGCTCCGCCAGAGTAAGGCCGCGGGCCTTACGCAGGGCACGCAGGTCGCGGCCGAGCCGCGCGCCCGGCAGGGCCTCCTCCAGTCTCTCCTCGGCACTGATCTCGGTCTTGCCCCCCATCGCCGGCGTCTCCCTGGCATACGACTAATGCCCGGAGCCTGACTCCTCCTCCGTGAAATTTCCAGCAATTTTTTCACGGGAGAGACAGATTACGAGGGTGGTTCAAAGTCGGCGCATAAGGCCCTAAGGTGCCGCGCCCGCCCATCTCCAAGAAGAAGGACTGCCCGA
This sequence comes from Kiloniellaceae bacterium, assembly GCA_009377535.1. Taxonomy (GTDB): domain Bacteria; phylum Pseudomonadota; class Alphaproteobacteria; order Kiloniellales; family Kiloniellaceae; genus Pelagibius. The sequence goes on along the minus strand of WHTV01000083.1, from coordinate 13,384 downwards.
TGGACCTTTCCGAAAACCTCGTGCTGCCCGACGACAAGACGACCGGCCTGCTGGTCGGCCGCGCCTGGCTGCCGGGCGCGGTTCCCGGGCCGAGCCCGGTGGTGCTGGACGGCGGCCAGGTGCGCGACCTCTCAGGCCTGGCGCCGACCACTTCGCTGCTCTTCGACCTCGACGACCCGGCCGGGGCGATCCGCGCCGCGCTCGAGGCCGGCGGCCTGCCGGAGGTCGGCGAGCTGGCCGCGCTGCTCGCCAACTCGGCCTGGGACCGGCGCGACGCCTCGGCGCCCTACTTCCTCGCGCCCTGCGACCTGCAGGCGCTGCGCGCCAGCGGCGTCACCTTCGTGGACTCCATGCTGGAGCGGGTCATCGAGGAGCAGTGCAAGGGCGATCCGCAGCAGGCCGACGCCATCCGCGCCGGCCTGGCCAAGGAGATCGGCACCGAACTCGCCGCGCTGAAGCCCGGCTCGCCCGAGGCCGCGCGGCTGAAGGCCTCGCTCATCGAGCGCGGGCTGTGGTCGCAGTACCTGGAGGTCGGCATCGGCCCGGACGCCGAGATCTTCACCAAGTCGCAGCCGATGTCCGCCGTCGGCACCGGCGCCGAAATCGGCATCCTCGCAAGCTCGGTGTGGAACAACCCGGAGCCGGAGGTGGCCCTGGTGGTGAACGGCCGCGGCAGGATCGTCGGCGCCACCCTCGGCAACGACGTGAACCTGCGCGACGTCGAGGGCCGCAGCGCCCTGCTGCTCGGCCGCGCCAAGGACAACAACGCCTCCTGCGCCCTCGGCCCCTTCATCCGCCTGATCGACGCGAGCTTCGACATGACGGCGCTGCGCAACGTGGTCATCGAGGTCGAGGTCGCCGGCGACGACGGCTTCACCATCGCCGACAGCTACCCGCTCTCGGCCATCAGCCGCGACGTCGAGGACCTGGTGGCCCAGGCGGCCAATGCCGACCACCAGTACCCCGACGGCCTGGTGCTGTTCCTCGGCACCATGTTCGCGCCGATCCAGGACCGCGAGCGCCCCGGCGAGGGCTTCACCCACAAGCTGGGCGACCGCGTCACCATCCGCGCCAGGGAACTCGGCGCCCTGGTGAACCGCGTGAACCACTGTGACAAGATCGCGCCCTGGACCTTCGGCAGCACCGCCCTGATGCGCAACCTGGCGCAACGAGGGCTGCTGTAACGAAGTTCGCCCCTGGACCTCGCCGCTTTCGATCCTATGTGAGTCTCTGTCCCCCAACTCCAGGAGGTTGCCGATGACCGACGAGTCCCACAGGGCCGAGATTTCCATGGCCGGAGAGCCCTACGTCGCCAAGGTCGCGGGCGTCACCGTCGCGCGCTCCGACCGCGCCATGGTCCTGGAAGAGGTGTACGGCGAGAAGAGCTATCCGCCGGTGATCTACTTTCCGCGCGAGGACGTGGCGGCGGAGAGCCTGCAACCGACCGACCACCACAGCCACTGCCCAATCAAGGGCGATGCCAGCTACTTCACGGTGAAGGCGGACGGCGAGGCGCTGGAGAACGCCGCCTGGACCTATCCACAGCCGCTGCCCCAGGCCGCCGCCGTGAAGGGCTACGTCGCCTTCTATCCCGACAAGGTGATCGTCGAGCGGGCGTGAGCGCCCTCTCCTCCCGTCACCCTCGGCCTCCGAGCCGAGGGTCCATTCATCAGCGGCACAGCGGCTGATCTATGGGCCCTCGGGTCAAGCCCGAGGGTGACAGTTTTTTGGGAAGGGAGAGCGCTCAGATCAGCCGCTTGCGCAGCTGGGAGGACAGGATGTCGATGAGCGATACGACGATCACCACCACGACGATGACGGCGGCGGCGCGGTCGTACTGGAAGGCGCGGAAGGATTCGTAGAAGGTGAAGCCGATGCCGCCGGCGCCGACGATGCCGAGCACGGTGGCCGAGCGCACCAGGGTCTCGAAGCGGTAGAGCGAGAAGCTGCTCCACAGCGGCAGCACCTGCGGAATGACGCCGTAGATCACCTGCTGCAGGCGGCTGGCGCCGGTCGCGCGGATGCCTTCGACCGGGCGCGGGTCGATGGCCTCCACCGCCTCGGAGAATAGCTTCGACATGACGCCGAGATTGTGGATGAACAGCGCCATGACGCCGGCGAAGGGGCCGAGGCCGACGGCGGCGACGAAGAGAATGGCGAAGACCAGCTCGTTGATCGCGCGGGCGGCGTCCATCAGGCGGCGCATCGGCTGCACGATCCACAGCGGCGCGATGTTGTTGGACGACAGCAGGCCGCAGGGCACGCCGACGATGATCGAGAGCACCGATCCCCAGAGCGCGATCTGCACGGTTTCGATCATCTTCTCGACGTACAGCCCGAGGTCGGTGAAATCGGGCCTCAGGAAGTCGCTGATGAAGACCGCCATGTTGTCGGCGTCGGTGATGAGAAAGGTCCAGTTGTCGACCTCGGCCGGATAGTAGGAAACGCCCAGCAGCACGGCGAGAACCAGCGCTACGCCGGCCTTGTTGAGGAAGCTTGCCCAGCGCGGCTGCAGCGCTTGGCGCAGCTCCGGCGACAGGGATTCAGGCTCGACGACGGAGCCAAGGACCTTGGCATTGGCGGTGGCGAGACTCATCGGCAAAGCTCTCTCTCGACTGGCATGAGTAAAAAGCTCGGGGCGGGCGCCTGCCGCCCGCCCCGGCTTCGCGTGGCAGTGCCTCAGTAGCCGGCCTGGCCGACGACGCCGGCCTGGGCCTGCAGTTCCTTCAGCTTCGCCTCGGCCGCCTTCACGCTCGCGGCGTCGCCGGCGTTCTCGGCCTTGACCATGGCGCTGAAGATCTCGATCTGGCGCACGTCCAGGAGCTGCGCGTCGGAGGAGGCCAGGAAGGGACCCCAGCCGTCGGACATGTTGGCCAGCACCGCGCGCTCGTGCTTCACCTTCTCCATGTCGCCGAATCGGCCGTACTGCATGAAGAAGTAGTAGATCGTCTGCTTCACGTCGTCCGGCAGCTCCTTGCGCCACACCATCGGGTCGGAGGGGATCAGCGGCGAACGCCAGATCTCCTTGATGTTGGACGCCGCCTTGGGGTTGGTCTTGGCCAGACGCTCGTAGATCGACTCGGTATTGTTGGTGGCCACGTCCACCTTGCCGTTGGCTACCGCCATGGCATTGCCTTCGTGGTTGGAGTTGACGACCCGGGCAAAGCAGTCTTCCGGAGTCTTGTTGTTGATCGCCCAGACGTAGTAGCCGGGAATCGCAAAGCCCGAGGTCGAGTTCGGATCGCCGTTGGCGAAGGTCAGCGTCTTGTCGCACTTCAGGACGTCTTCGAGTGAGTTGATCTCGGAGTCCTTGTTCACGATCAGGAGCGAGTTGTAGCCCTTGGAGCCGTCGTCCTTGATGGTCTGGGCGAAGACCTCGCCGCCGGCGCGGTCCACCGCCTCGATGGCCGACTTGTTGCCGAACCAGGCGACGTCGACTTTGCCGAAGCGCATGCCCTCGATGACGCCGGCGTAGTCGGAGGCGAAGAACGGCTTCACGCGCACGCCCAGCGCCTTTTCCATGTCGGCCAGGAAGGGCCCGAAGGACGCCTCCAGCGCCGAGGAGGACTCGGTCGAGATGATGCCGAAGTTGAGCTGCTCCGGCATCTCGGCCTGGGCGACGGAAGTGCCCAAGGCCAAGGCCGTGGCCAGGCCGGCGGCGGTTGCGGTGAGTGACTTGAGCATCGTTGACTCCTGTTTGACGGATGCAGAGCGGCAGGTGAGTTCAGGCATTGGCCAGGACCCGGGCGGCGATGCCGTCGTCCCTGTCGAGGCCGCTGCCCGGGCGGCGCGGCGCGGCGGCTTTGGCCGGCCTGGCGGGCCGCGCCTTCACGAGGTCGAGGCTGCCGGGCTCGACGCCGTAAAGCGCGGCGATGTCGGCCGGCGTGATGTCGCTGGTCGGGCCGTTGTGGATGACCCGGCCGTCCTTCAGCGCGATGATGCGGTCGCAGTGTTCGAAGGCGTGGTCGATCTGGTGCAGGGACACGATAACCGTGGTGCGGTCCTGGCGGTTGATCTCGCGCAGCGTCGACATGATGAGCTTGGCCGAGGCCGGATCGAGCGAGGCGATGGGCTCGTCGGCCAGGATCAGGCGGGCCTGCTGGGTCAGCACGCGGGCGATGGCGCCGCGCTGCTGCTGGCCGCCGGAAAGCGTCGAGGCGCGCTGATGCGCCTGACCAATGAGGCCGACGCGCTCCAGGGCCTGCAACGCGCTCACCCGGTCCGCACGGGGAAACAGGCCGAGGGTGCCGCGCCAGCGCGGCACCCGCCCGAGACGTCCGGCCAGCACGTTGGTCACCAGCGACAGGCGGTTGACCAGGTTGAACTGCTGGAAGATGACGCCGACCTCGCGGCGCAGCGCCTCGCTGCGCTCGCTGAAGCGGCCATCCTTCTGGGTTTCCTTGCCGAAGAGGGCGATGCGGCCGGCGGTCCCACGGTCCATGCGCTCGAGCCCGCAGATCAGGCGAATGAGCGTCGACTTGCCGGAGCCCGAAGCCCCGATCAGGCCGACCATTTCGCCCTCGCCGACCTCCAACTCGATGTCGTGCAGCACGGTCTTCTCACCGAAGGACTTGCGGACTCGCGACAGAGTGATGACGGACATGCGGCAGGCCCCCTGAACCGGACTCGACGTTGATTTCGCCCCAAGCTCTACAGGCCGCGCGTGACGCTATGATGACAGCGGAGGGGCCGTTTTGTTGCGACCCCCTTGGCGGAGATGGTCGCCGGTCAACTCGCGCAGACCGGCGAAACAGCACTTTCCGACTGCCCCCGCGGGGGCCCTGCGCGAATCCTTGGCACCTCCTGCCAAGTTGGCTGTAGAAAGGCGCAAAGGAGGATGGAGACAATGCCGAAGACTTCGACCCGGCGCATCCTGACGTCGCAGATCCAGGCGGCGCCGTGGAAGAACGGCGGCGGCGTTACCAGAGAGATCGCGACCGGCAGCCCGCCGGGGCCCGGGCCGGCCCCCGGTCCAAACTGGGGCTGGCGCGTCTCCCTTGCCGAGGTCGCGCAGGATGGTCCCTTCTCGATCTTTCCTGCGACCGACCGCGTGATCGCCGTGATCGACGGCGAGGGCATGGACCTGATTTCTCCCGACGGCGCGACCATCGTGCTGGAGCCCTTTCAGGCCGTCCGACTTTCCGGCGACGCCCCGCTTTTCGGGCGCCTGCGGCACGGCCCTGTGCGTGATCTCAATGTGATGGTTCTGCGCGAGCATTTCGCGGCCGACATGGATCTTTGGCAGGGTCCCCGCAGCGCCACGTCTGATGTCGGCAGCGAAGATTGCCTTCTGATCCACGGCCTTGCCGGCCGCTGCGCGGTCCGGGTGGACGGCGGCAAGCTACACGACCTGATGCCGGGCGAGAGTCTCGTTCACGAGGGCCAGGGCCGCTTCGAGTTTCAGCTTGCGGACGACAGCCGCGCGGCGGTCATCCGCATCACGCGTCGGCAGAACAAATAAGTGAAGGCCGCGGGGTCGCCGGCCGGAGAAGGACGCAACGCCCTTGCGTCCGCTACGCGCTTTCCGAGTGAGGGGGCTACTCCGCCGCTACGCGCCGTCCGCGTCCCTTTGTGCACTCCTGCGCCGCCGCGCGTTCCTTCAGCTTGTGGCCGACGGCGGCGATGGCGTCGATGGCGGGGATCAGCTGCTGGCCCAGGTCCGTGAGGGAGTATTCGACCGAAGGCGGCGAGGTCGGCTTCACTTCGCGCAGGACGACACCCTTTGCTTCCAGGTCGCGCAGCCGAGTCGTCAGCACCTTGGCGGAGACCTTGGGAATGTCGACGCGCAATTCGCTGAAGCGGCGCGGCCCGCCGCTCAGGTTCCAGATGATGTTCGGCGTCCAGGCGCCGCGCAGCACTTCCATGCATTTGCTGAGCGGGCATTCGTTGGGCGGCGCCGGGCTGAGGTTCTTGCGGATCTTCAGGGCCATGTCAGTCACCAGTGGTTACTGTTAGTTACTGATCGGATACCACATAATCAGGTAACTTTCCATCCTGTAGTATACAAATGTAACCCCATCTCCTACCTCTTGGGCAGCGCCGCGCCGGAGCCAGACGTTCCGCCGGCGGCAGCCGAAGAGATAACAGGAGATCGACACGATGAAGCTCTACTACTCCCCCGGCGCCTGCTCGCTCGCCTCCCACATCACGCTGCGCGAGGTCGGCGCGACCTTCGACCTTGAGAAGGTCGATGTGAAACAGAAGAGGACCGAGCGCGACGCCGACTTCTGGGCGATCAATCCCAAGGGCTACGTGCCGGCGCTCGCCCTCGACAGCGGGGAGGTGCTGACCGAGGGTGCCGCCATTCTGCAGTACATCGCCGACCAGCATCCCCAAGCGGGCCTCGCCCCGGCCAACGGCGGACTGGAGCGCGCGCGGCTGCAGGAGCAGCTGAACTTCGTCGCCGCGGAGCTGCACAAGGCCTTCAGCCCGCTGTTCAATCCGGCGGCGAGCGAGTCCGAGAAGACGGCCGCCAACGAGCGGGTGGGACAGAAGCTGGACGTCGTCGAGAAGCAGCTTTCCGACGGCCGCAGCTTCCTCCTCGGCGAGGATTTCTCCGTCGCCGATGCCTACCTCTTCGTGGTCGCGGGCTGGACCAAGCACCTCGGCATCGCCCTCGACAACTGGCCCCGTGTGGCCGCCTTCCAGCAGCGCATCGGCGCGCGCGAATCGGTGCAGACCGCGATGAAGGCCGAAGGCCTGGCCGCGTAACGGCGAGCGGGGAGGCCGCCGTGGACGAGCGCTACGCACAAGTGGTTGCCGTGCTGCAGAGCTACTTCGACGGCCTCCACCACAGCGACACCGCAAAGCTAGGCCAGGTCTTCCATCCCCTGGCGCACTACGTGACGGCCACCGAGGCGGCGGCCAACGGCGGAGAGCCGCTGCATCTGACCATGGCGCAGTACTTCCCCATCGTCGATGCACGGCCCTCCCCGGCCAGCCGCAACGAGCCGCGTAACGACCGCATCGTCTCGCTGGAGTTCGCCGGGCCGGTCACCGCCTTCGCGCGGGTGGAGTGCTCGATCGGCCCGAAGTTCTTCACCGACCTGCTGACCCTCATCTTCGTCGGCGACCGCTGGCAGATCATCTCCAAGGTTTTCCACTTCGACCTGCGCAAGGACTGACGACAGCGGCCTGCTCGCAAGGTTTGCACATACACCGCTGTCGTCCCGGGGCTTGTCCCCGGGACCCATCGGCGTTTGCGGGCGGCGATGCCTTCCTACGCTTGCATTGATTGAACGGCCAGGGCAATGGGTCCCGGCAACAAGTGGCGGGACGACAGCCTTGGGGGTGGCACTCGGATCAAGTCCGAGCATGACGACTGTGGGACGCCGAGGACGGAGCCGCACCGGCCTGCGGCCTGCGCGGGCGACAGGCGCGCGCCATGAAGCGGTCGGCGCGCTGCAGGCAGCGGCGCAGGTAGGTCTTGCTGCTCGCCTGCCCCGCGGAGCGGTCGCCGCACCAGCGCGCCAGGGTGGAGAGGAAGATCAGCGTCATGCCGATCTCCTCGACCGAGCGGCGCTGGCCCTTGCCGTCGAGCAAGGCGGCCTCGCGCCACCACTGCACGGTGCGCGAGGTCCAGGTGACGAGGGCCAGGTTGTGGTGGACATGCACGGGCCAGAGCTTGGCGCGGAACATCTGCGCCGTCACCTCGCGGCGCGGCGCCAGGGCGTCGAGCCAGCTCTCCAGCGCGATCTGCAGCCGTTGCTCGGCCGGCAGCGATGCAAAGCCCTTCGCGGGTTCGGCCAGCATGGCCGCATCGGCCCGCGCGATCCAGGCGTCGGCGATGGCATCGCCGTCGCGGAACTCGGCGCGGATGGCCGCCAGCGGCAGCTTCAGCCGCTCCGCCACGTGATGCAGCCGGATATCATACCAGCCCCAGTCCTCGGCGATATCGAGGGCCGTCTCGACGATGCGCGCGCGGAGGACTTCGTCGCCGGCGGGGGCAGCACCCTGCTTGCGGGATCGGCGCGTCGGACGCTTCTTGCGGGACGTCGGCTTTGCAGCGGCCATGAGGCAAGCTCCTGTGGGCGATGCAACCGCAGGAAAGCTTACGACTGCAGAGACGGTGCTGTCCACCGCCTCCGATTTGAAACCGGGTCCGCTTCAGCCGAGCAGGGCTCTCGCCATCCACTGGTTGAAGCAGTGGGTCGGGCCGTCCATCGCCGGTGAGAACACCCCGCCGGTAAAGGCCGGCGAGGCCCGCCCGGCCTGCATGCCTTCCACCACGCCGCGGTCCTCCTCGAAGACCGTCTGCCACTGGCGCGTGTTGGTCGCCCGCAGGTCGGCGAAAGCATCGCCGAGGGCCGCTTCGTCGAAGTAGTAGATCTCGAAATGCTCGCGGGTCCTGGCAGGGCCGAGCGGCTCCAGCACCACGGTGTAGAAGTGGTCGGCATGCACGCCGAACAGCACGTTGGGGAACAGCGCCAGGTATTCCGCCGCGCCGTCCCATTTGCGCGGCAGGCCCGGGTGCGCCGGGAACTGCCGGCCGTCGCCGCTCAAGGACGGGCGGTAGGCGGTACTGCCCTGCCCCGCCATGTGGCCGTCGAGGGCGATGTTGTAGTGGTCTTCCAGGCGCGAATACTGGTTCAGCGCCGGGTGGATCCAGGGCAGGTGATAGGCCTCGCAGTAGTTCTCCACCGCCAGCTTCCAGTTGCAGCCGATCTCGATGGTGAAGGACGAGTCGGCGCCGCCGTGGCGCAGGCGCGCGGGGTCGAAGTCGCCCCAGCGCGCGGCGATGGGCGCGATGAAATCCTCGAAGGCGGGGGCTTCGCCGGAGAAATCGACGAAGACGGCGTCGCACCACACGGCGCTGCGCACCGGCTTCAGGCCGTGCTTGGCCTTGTCGAAATCCTCGCAGCTCTTGGTGCCCGGCCCGCCGATGAAGGGGGTCGCCTTCAAGGCGCCGTCCAGCCCATAGCTCCAGGAATGGTAGGGGCAGCGGATCAGCCCCTTGGCGCGGCAAGGCGCCGTCACCAGTTTGAGGCCGCGGTGGCTGCAGACATTGTGGAAGACGCGCAGCGCGCCCTCGCGGTCGCGCAGCAGGAGCAGCGGCAGGCCCTGCAGCTGCACCGGCCGCAGGTCGCCGGGCTGCGCCACCCAATGGCCGACGCCGATGCAGGTCCAGGTCTTGGCCAGCACCTCGTCGCGCTCGACGGCGGCGAAGGCTTGGGAGGTGTAGGTCTCGTTGGGCAGCCCCGCGGCTTCCGCAATGGGGCGCAACACCTGCTGCAAAGCCGGCCGCTTCGCCTCGATCTCTCTTGGTAACCAGGTGCTCACCGCCGACTCCCCAGCAGAAGGATCAGGAAGGATATTTCCACCGGCCGCGAGACCCCCGCGACAGCAGCAGCGACAAGGCTGTTTCAGGAGCGACAGGGCTGCGCAGGTTCCCCACAGATGTCTCCCTCCGCCCCTCCTCCTGTCACCCTCGCGCTTGACGCGAGGGTCCATGCCTCATCCGGCGATGACGGAGCAGGCTTCGCGATGGATGCGCGGGTCAGGCCCGCGCATGACAGTTGCACTTTGGAACTGCCTGTACTCCTACATCACTGCGCGGAGGTAGCGGATCGGGCGGCCGGCGGAGGCGGCGTTGGTTGCGGCGACGATGGCCGCGGTGTCGATGCGGTAGTGGGCGTAGAGATCTTCAATCGTGCCGGTCTGGCCGAAGTGCTCGACGCCAAGGGCCTGCACCCGGTGGCCGCGCACCGAGCCGAGCCAGGACAGCGTGGTCGGATGGCCGTCCAGGACGGTGACCAGCCCGGCGTCGCGGTCGAGCGGGGCCAGCAGATCCTCGATGTGGGAGCGCGCGTCGGCCTGGCCCTCCTGGCGCGCGCGCTCGGCGGCATGCCAGCCGGCACTGAGGCGGTCGGCGGAGGTCACCGCCAGCACGCCGACGTCGCGGCGGTCCTCGGCGATGAGCCCGGCGGCTGCGATGGCCTCCTCGGCCACCACGCCCTGGTAGGCGATGACCACCTGGCAGTTCGGCCCCGGCGGCCGCAGCCAGTAGGCGCCGTTGATGATGTCGGCGGCGAGGCCGTCACCGAGCTCGCGCTTGGGCTGCTCCAGCGGCCGGGTCGAGAGGCGCAAGTAGACCGAGCCGCCCTTCTCGTCGCGCAGCCAGGGGCCGGAGGCCTTCCCCTCGCCGTCGCGCTGCAGGTAGTCGAAGGACCAGGCGAGGATGGTGGCAAGCTCGTCGACGAAGGCCGGCTCGAAGGAGGCAAGGCCGTCCTGCGCCAAGCCGATCAGCGGCGTGGATACGGACTGATGCGCGCCGCCTTCGGGCGCCAGGGTGATGCCCGCCGGCGTCGCCACCAGGATGAAGCGGGCATCCTGGTAGCAGGCGTAGTTCAGCGCATCGAGGCCGCGCATGATGAAGGGATCGTAGAGCGTGCCGATGGGCAGCAGCCGCTCGCCGAAGAGCGAATGCGACAGGCCCATCGCGCCGAGCAGCAGGAAGAGGTTCATCTCGGCGATGCCGAGCTCGAGGTGCTGGCCCTCAGGCGACATCACCCACTTCTGCGCCGAGGGCACCTGCTGGTCGCGGAAGGTGTCGGCCTGCGGCGTGCGCGAGAAAATGCCGCGACGGTTCACCCAGGGCCCGAGGTTGGTGGAGACCGTCACGTCGGGCGAGGTGGTGACGATGCGCTCGGCCAGCGGCGACTTCTCGCGGGCGATCTCGTTGAGGATCTTGCCGAAGCCTTCCTGGGTCGACATCACCTCGCCCGCCGGCACCGGCAGCCGCTGCGGCACCGCGACGCGGCCGGCGTCATGGCGCCGCCGCCCCTCGGCGTTGAACGGCACCGACTTGAGAAAGGCCTCGACCTCCCTGGGCGGCAGGGGCATGGCCTCGAAAGGGTCCCACTCGTGGCCCGCGCGGATGCCGAGGCCGCTGCGGAAGGTCTCCATCTGGCCGGGCGTCATCAGGCCGGCGTGGTTGTCCTTGTGACCGGCCAGCGGCAGGCCGTAGCCCTTCACGGTGTAGGCGATGAAACAGACCGGGCGGTCGTGGTCGACGGAATGGAAGGCCTCCAGCACGGCGGTCAGGTCGTGGCCGCCGAGGTTGGTCATCAGGCGCGCCAGCTCGTCGTCGCTACGGCTCTCGATGAGCGACGACACCGGCCCCTGGTCGCCGAGGTCGTCGAGCAGCCGCTTGCGCCAGGCGGCGCCGCCCTGGAAGGTCAGCGCCGAATAGAGCTGGTTCGGGCAGGAGTCGATCCAGTCGCGCAGGCCCTCGCCGCCGGGCTCCTGGAAGGCGGCCTGCAGCAGGTGGCCGTACTTGATGGTGACGACCTCCCAGCCCATGGAGCGGAACAGCTTGTCGAACTGGCCGTAGAGATCTTCGTGCGCCACTGCGTCGAGGCTCTGGCGGTTGTAGTCGATCACCCACCAGGTGTTGCGCAAGTCGTGCTTCCAGCCCTCCATGAGGGCCTCGTAGATGTTGCCCTCGTCGAGCTCCGCATCGCCGACCAGCGCCACCATGCGGCCTTCCGGACGGCTCGCCGGCCAGCCCTTCAGGCGCACGTAGTCCTGCACCATGGAAGCGAAGGAGGTCATGGCAACGCCGAGGCCGACCGAGCCGGTCGAGAAGTCGACGTCGTCGGCGTCCTTGGTGCGCGAGGGGTAGGACTGGGCGCCGCCGAAGCCGCGGAAGTCCTCCATCTGCTCGCGGCTCTGATTACCCAGCAGGTACTGGATGGCGTGGAACACCGGGCTGGCGTGCGGCTTCACCGCGACCCGGTCGGCGGGCCGCAGCACGTCGAAGTAGAGTGCCGTCATCAGCGTGGTGAGCGAGGCGCTGGACGCCTGGTGGCCGCCGACCTTGATGCCGCCGCTCTTGGGGCGGATGTGGTTGGCGTTGTGGATCATCCAGGAAGACAGCCAGAGAACCTTCTTCTCCAGGGCTTCCAGCATCTTCAGGTGGCCGGATTCCGTCGGCATGAGCGCACTTTCCAAAGGCATATGACTCGGAGTTGGGCGGCAGGCCAAGATTACGCTAAAGGCCCATGGCATGACATGCCAAAGGCGCCACTTTTCCCGGCAACTTTGGCATTTCTATGCCAAGCCGGGCACAACCTGTGGCATGATCTGCCAATGTTGAAACTCGACGCCATCGACCGCAAGATCCTGGCCGCGCTGCAGGACGACGGCCGCCTCAGCAACGTGGAACTGGCCGAGCGCGTCGGCCTCTCGCCCTCGCCCTGCCTGCGACGGGTGCGCCAGCTGGAGCACGCCGGCATGATCATCCGCTACGTCGCGCTGCTCGACCAGCGCGCCGTCGGGCTGCCGGCCTCGGTCTTCATCTCCGTCAAGCTGGAGCGCCAGCAGGAGGACGACCTCGAGGCCTTCGAGGCTGAAGTCAGCCGCTATCCGGAAGTGCTGGAGTGCTACCTGATGACCGGCACGCGCGACTACCTGCTGCGCGTCGCGACGCGCGACCTCTCGGCCTACGAGCAGTTCCTCAAGACCAAGCTGACCCGGCTGGACAACGTCGCCTCCATCGAGTCCTCCTTCGCCCTGAAGCAGGTGAAGTACACCTCCTCCCTGCCGCTGGAGACCCTAGGCGGGTAGCTGGCCCGCCCTTCGCCACTTCTAAAATTGGACCCTCAGGTCAAGCCCGAGGGTGACGATCAGAGAGGGACCGGCGGGAGGCGCCCAATGACTCCCTTGCGGAAGAACGGCGGACGGTCGTCCATCGCCGGGATGCCGTGGGGCGAGGCGGCGACGGCCCGGGCGGCGGCGAGGATGTCGGCAAGGTCACGGTCGGGATCGGCGCCGCCGACGAGGTAGCTCCACTTGCCGGGCGCCTGGAAGGCGAGGGTCACCGGGCGGTCGCAGACCGCGAAGCAGTCGACCGGCGCGACCTCGATGTCCGGGAGTCCCGTGCTGGCGGCAAGCAGCGCCTCGTAAAGGCGACGGCCGGCGGGAATCCCTTCGAGGTCGCCGCCGGTCGTCTCGCCGCAGAGCACGCAGACCCGCAGGCAGACACCGGCCAAGGAGGAGGAAGCGGTCAGGCCGCGGCCGTGGCGCTCTGCCTGGCCTCGCCGCGCTGCCAGACGTAGCCGGCGAGCGTGCCGGCCAGCGCCCAGACCACCGCCATCACCACCAGGGAGGCGGCGGCGAAGTGGCCGGAGAGCTCGGCGGGTGCCGTGCTGGTGAAGTCCTCGGGATGCGGCGCACCGAGGAGGTGCGGCAAGAGCATCAGCGCGATGCCGCCGGCGATAGCCGCCGGAGTGGAGACGCGCAGCGCCAGCCAGAGACCCGCCGCCGTCGCCACCGCGGTACCGGCCCACCAGAGTTGGCGGGCGCCGAGGTCGGCCGCCGCCGAGCCGGGCAGCTCGGGCGCGAGGCCGAGCGCCGGCGCCAGCCCCGCCGCGGCGAAGCCGGC
>WHTV01000082.1 GCA_009377535.1 Kiloniellaceae bacterium | reverse complement strand
GTAACCGGCCAGGACGCCAAGCTCCACCGTCGCCGCGCCGAGCAGGGGGTGGCCCGGCTGCACGGCGAAGACGATCTCCTCCGAATAGAGGTATTCGAAGGCGAGCGTCTGCATCTGCCGCGGCTCCGCCAGGCGGCCGACCACGAGGTCGAGCCCGCCCTGGCGCAGCTCGGCCAGCAGCACCTCGTTGGGGCCGGTGACGATGCGCAGCGTGGCGCCCATGCCCTCGGCCTTGGCGCGCTGCACGGCGGCGGGCATGATACGCGCCGCGGTGGTCGGCAGCGCCCCGACCGCCAGGGTGTGGCCGCCGCGGGTCTGCGCCTGGGAGACCGAGTCGACGCCCTGGCGCAGGGCGGTCAGCGAGGCGCCGGCGTAGCGCTGGAAGGCCTCGCCGTAGCCGGTCAGGAAGACGCCGCGCCGGCTGCGCTCGAAGACCGCGACGCCGAGGATCGCCTCCAACTCGGCGATGGCCTTGGAGACCGCCGGCTGGGTGATCGCCAGCGCCTCGGCCGCCGCCCCGAAGCTGCGACGGTTCGCCACCTCCAGAAAGCAGGTGAGATGGCGGATCTTGAGGCGGCTTTCCGGCCTGAGCATGGATATCCGTTTGGTTATGAATACATGCCAACTTAGCATTTTAAATGCGCAAACAGGTATGAAATGATCAGCCTCCTTCATCCCTCTCCCCTCCGCGGGAGAGGGATGCGCAGCCTTAGCGAGATCGAAGATCGAGCTTAGGCGAAGCTGGGTGAGGGGGCCGGCGTCGAAGAGGACAGTGCGATGGAACGAGGATCATGGACTTTCGGACGCTGAACGGCATCGTCCTGCACGTGCAGGATCTCGGCCCGGCAGATCGGCCGGCCCTGGTGTTCTCCAACTCGCTGGGCACCGACTTCCGCATCTGGGACGACGTGGTGGCGCGCCTGGCCGAGCGCTTCCGCATCGTGCTCTACGACAAGCGCGGCCATGGCCTGTCGGAGATCGACAAGCCGCCCTACAGCATCGCCGAGCACGTCGGCGACCTGGCGGCGCTGCTCGACGAGTTCGCCATCGAGAGCGCCCTCGTCTGCGGCATTTCGGTCGGCGGCCTCATCGCCCAGGGGCTCTATGCCAGCCGGCCGGAACTGGTCTCCGGCCTGATCCTCTGCGACACCGCCCACAAGATCGGCACCGCCGAGCTGTGGAACACGCGCATCGCCGCCATCGAGAAGGGCGGCATCGCCTCGATCGCCGAGGCCATCCTCGAGCGCTGGTTCTCCCGCGCGCTGCGCGACAACGACCCGACCGCCCTGGCCGGCTGGCGCGCCATGCTGACGCGCACGCCGCAGGCGGGCTACCTCGGCACCTGCGCGGCGATCCGCGACGCCGACTTCACGGACGAGGCGGCCAGGATCGCCGTGCCGACGCTCTGCATCGTCGGTGCCGAGGACGGCGCCACGCCGCCGGAGCTGGTGCGCCAGACCGCCGAGCTCATTCCCGGCGCGCGCTGCGAGGTGATCGCGGGCGCCGGCCACCTGCCCTGCATCGAGCAGCCCGCGGCGGTCGCCGCGCTGATCGAGGCTTTTGCGTCGGAGAACGGCCTTGGCTGAGAACGCGCGACACAAGGCCGGCCGGGCCACCCGCAGCGCCGTGCTGGGCGAGGCCTACGTCGCCCGCTCCGATGCCGGGCGCAGCGACTTCAACGCCGACTTCCTCGACTTCATCACCGAAGGCGCCTGGGGTGCCGTGTGGTCGCGCCCGGGGCTCACGAAGCGCGAGCGCAGCCTGATCACCATCGCGCTGCTGGCCACCCTCGGGCACCACGAAGAGGTCGCCATGCACGTGCGCGCCAGCGCCAACACAGGCGCCAGCGCCGAGGACATCAAGGAGGCCCTGCTGCACGTCGCCGTCTACGCCGGCGTGCCGGCCGCCAACCAGGCCGTCAAGATCGCCGAGCAGACCCTGAACGAGATGGCGGCGGAAGCAGGAGAGGAGAGCAGGTCATGACGTTCACGCCGCGCGACTGGCGCGCGCACCCCCCGGTCATCGCCCCGGGCTACAAGTCGACGCGCCTGCGCGGGGCGACCAAGCCGCTGATCCCGATCCGCCAGTCGCTGTCCGAGCTCACCGGGCCGGTCTTCGGCCACGACTGCCTCGGCCCGCTCGACAACGACCTGACGAAGAACGGCCGCAAGGAAGGCGAGCCGCTGGGCGAGCGCATCCTGGTGGCCGGCAAGGTGGTCGACGAGGCCGGGCGGCCGCAGCCCAACATGCTGGTCGAGATCTGGCAGGCCAACGCGGCCGGGCGCTACGTCCACAAGACCGACCGGCACGACGCGCCGCTCGATCCCAACTTCTTCGGCGGCGGGCGCTGCGTCAGCGACGACGAAGGCTTCTATCGCTTCTACAGCGTGAAGCCCGGCGCCTATCCCTGGGGCAACCATGAGAACGCCTGGCGTCCCAATCACATCCACTTCTCGCTGTTCGGCCCCAGCATCGCCACGCGCCTGGTGACGCAGATGTACTTCCCGGGAGACCCGCTGCTGGCGCTCGACCCGATCTTCCTGGCGACGCCGGAGCCGGCGCGCGACCGCCTGGTCTGCGCCTTCGATCTCTCGCTGACCGAAGCGGACTTCGCCCTCGGCTACCGCTTCGACATCGTGCTGCGCGGCACTCTCGCAACCCCCATGGAAGACAAGCGATGAGCAAGGGACAAACGCCTTCCCAGACCGTCGGCCCCTTCTTCGCCTATGGCCTGACGCCGCAGCAGTACGGCTATCCGCTGGCCGGCATCACCTCTTCCGACCTGCGCACCCCGGAGATCGCGGGCGAGCTGATCCGCATCGAGGGCCGCGTGTTCGACGGCAAGGGTGATGTGGTCGGCGACGCCATGATCGAGATCTGGCAGGCCGATCCCCAGGGGCGCTACGCCCATCCCGCCGACAGCCGCGGCGGCAACGTCGCCTTCCCCAACATTGCGTTTAGGGGCTTCGGGCGCTGCGGAACCGGCACCGACGCGGAAAACCGCTTCGTCTTCGAGACCCTGAAGCCCGGCGCGGTCGACGACGACCAGGCGCCGCACGTCAACGTCATCGTCTTCATGCGCGGCCTCCTCAGCCATCTCTACACCCGCATCTACTTCGCCGACGAGGCTGCCAATGCCGGGGACCCGGTGCTGCAGTCGGTGCCGGCGGAACGGCGCGACACCCTGATTGCCGCCGCCGACGACAGCAGCGGCGTCGTGGTCTATCGTTTCGACATCCACATGCAGGGCGACAAGGAGACGGTGTTCTTCGATGTCTGATTGCCCTATTGCAACGACCGCCACACCCCCACCTGTCATTACCGGGCTTGACCCGGAAATCCATATCGATGGCGGGCCGGATCGTGCGAGCGGAGGAATGGACCCTCGGGTCAAGCCCCACGGCATTCACTCATCTCGCGCGTTATTCACTCGGCTGTCGTCCCGGGGCTTGTCCCCGGGACCCATTGGCATTTGTGCGCGGCAAGTCCCTGCCGGGTCTACATCCCCGCCAGCCGTAGGGAAGGCACGCTCTCTATCAGCGTCACCGACCGCCGTTGCATCGGCAAGGGCATTGGGCCCCGGCAACGAGTGCCGGGGCGACAGCTTTACCTATAGTCAGCGCGAGCCTCTCCGGCCTGCTGTGTGTCAATCCGGTAGGCTCAAGCCCGAGGGTGACAATCAGGGGGTAGCGCAGCCTGTGCGGAGTCTGCAACAGGCGCGGGTAACTCGCAACGAAACGACGGAGCTCTCGATATGAGTGAAGCCTGCATCATCACCGTCGCCATCACCGGCTCCGTGCCGCGCAAGAAGGACACGCCGGCCGTGCCGGTCACCGTGGCCGAGCAGATCGAGTCGACGCTGGAGGCCTATGAGGCCGGCGCCAGCCTCGTCCATGTGCACGTGCGCGACGAGGAAGAGCGGCCGTCGTCCGACCCGGAGAAGTTCGGCGCCTTCCTGGAAGGCCTGCGCAAGCACTGCCCGGAGATGATCGTGCAGTTCTCCACCGGCGGGCGCGGGCGCGGCGCCGACCAGCGCGGCTCCATGCTGCACCTCAAGCCCGACATGGCCTCCCTGGCCACCGGCTCGGTGAACTTTCCGAACATGATCTATGAGAACCCGCCGGAGCTGATCGATGGGCTCGCGGCCGCAATGATGAAGTACGACATCAAGCCGGAGTGCGAGATCTTCGACCTCGCCATGCTCTATGCCGCCGCCGAGATGGTGAAGGACGGCCGCCTGAAAGGCCCCGCCCACGTGCAGTTCGTTTTCGGCCTGAAGAACGCCCTGCCGCCCAGGCGTGAGATCCTGGAATTCGAGGTGGCGCAGCTGAAAGAGGTGATGCCCGATGCGACCTGGACCGCCGCGGGCATCGGCCGCAGCCAGCTGGAGCTGAACCACTGGGCGTTGGAGCTCGGCGGCCACTGCCGAACCGGCCTGGAGGACAACATCCGCTTCGACAAGTCGCGCCTGGCCAGGAGCAACGCCGAGCTGGTGGCCCGCGTCGCCGAGCTCTGCGAGCAGTACGGCCGCCGCCCGGCGACCGCCCGGGAGGCACGGCAGATCCTCGGCCTGCCCGCAACCGTCGCCGCTTGAGCGGCATCGCAAGATGAGCGTCACGCCCTTCGACAGCGTCCTCTTCGGGCCGCTGCTCTCCGACGCCGAGCTGGCCGCGCTGCTCGACGACCGCGCACAGCTCCGCGCCATGCTCTCCTTCGAGGCGGCGCTGGCACGCGCGGAGGGGCGCTGCGGCGTCATTCCCGAGGAGGCCGCCGAGCGGATCGCCGAGGTGGCCGACAGGCAGGAGGTCGATTCCGCCTCGCTCGCCGAGGGCACGGCGCGCGACGGCATCCCGGTGCCGGCCCTGGTCGCGGCGCTACGCAAGGCCGTGGGCGGCGAGGCCGCCCACTACGTGCACTGGGGCGCCACCACCCAGGATGTGATGGACACGGGGCTGGTTCTGCGTCTCAAGCAGATCCTCGATCTCCTCGAGACGCGCCTGGACGTCCTGGGCGAAGCGCTCGCCGCACTTGCCGATGCGGAACGCGGCACCGTGATGCTGGCGCGCACGCGCGGTCAGCAGGCGACGCCGACCTCCTTCGGCCTCAAGGTCGCCGGCTGGCTCGCCCCGCTGCAGCGCCACCTCAACCGCCTCGAGGAGTTTGAAGACCGCCTCGGGGTGCTGAGCTTCGGCGGCGCCGTCGGCAACCTCTCCGCCCTCGGCGAGGAGGGCCCGGCCGTCGAGGCGGCGCTGGCCGAGGAGCTGGGCCTGGCGGTGCCGGCGATGCCCTGGCACGCGCAGCGCGATAGCCTGGTGGAGTTGGGAAATTGGCTGGGCCTGGTCTGCGGCAGTCTCGGCAAGCTTGCCGGCGACGTGCTGCTGTTGTGCCAGAACGAGGTCGGCGAGCTGCGCGAAGGCGGCGGGGGCGGCGGCTCCTCCACGCTCCCGCAGAAGTCCAACCCGGTGCGCTCGGAGGCGGTGCTCGCCCTCGCCCGCCACGCCGTCGGCCTCACCAGACAGCTCCAGGCCGCCGCCTTTCACCAGCACGAGCGCGACGGCGTCGCCTGGCAGCTGGAATGGCTCGTGCTGCCGCAGATGATCGTCGCCACGGGCGCGGCCTTGCGTCAGTCCATCGCCTTGATCGAGAGCCTGGAGATCGACCGCGCGCGCATGCGCGCCAACATCGACGCGACCAACGGCCTCACCTTGGCAG
Source organism: Kiloniellaceae bacterium (assembly GCA_009377535.1). GTDB lineage: Bacteria > Pseudomonadota > Alphaproteobacteria > Kiloniellales > Kiloniellaceae > Pelagibius. The sequence continues at coordinate 14,287 of WHTV01000082.1, read as the reverse complement.
AAGCCGCCAGCTTCGCGCTGTCAGCCCACCTGCCGCGCCCCGAAGCGCAGGCGCTGGTGAAGGACGCCTGCAAGGAAGTGCTCGCCTCCGGCCGCCCCCTCGTCGACATCCTGGCCGAACGCAGCGACGCCCCGGTCGACTGGGAAGCCCTGCGCGACCCGGCCGCACAGCTCGGCGCCGCCGACACCTTCATCGACCGCGTGCTGGAATCGCGGGGGAGTGAGGCTGACATCTAGCATGTTGCCCCACCCCCTACCCATCCTTCCCCCATCAAGGGGGAAGGGGTTTTCGGCGCGGCTCCAATAACTCCCCCTCCCCCTTCGATGGGGGAGGGTTGGGGTGGGGGTGACACCTGTGCAGATAGAAACTCGCTCTGGCCGACGGACTCCGATGCCGTTCCTAAGCGCCCTCTCCCCCTACCACAGCGACTTGCGCGCCCGCTCCGGCCATTCGCGGTCGTAGGCCTCGCCGCCGACGCGCGCCTCGCTCATCTCCGCGAGGATCCGGCCGGGGCTCGGCAGGGCCTTGGAATCGACGTGCCTTGCCGGATTCCATAGCTCGGCGCGCACGACGGCCCGCGAGCACTGAAAGTAGACCGCCTCGACGGCAACGGTCATCACGCTGCGCGGCGGCTTGCCGTCCACCGCGAAGCGCGCCAGCAGGGCGGCATCGGCGCTCAGTTGCGCGCGGCCGTTCACCCGGAGGGTCGTGCCCGAGCCGGGAATCAGGAACAGCAGCGCGATGCGCGGATCGCGGATGATGTTGCGCAGGGAGTCGATGCGGTTGTTGCCGCGGCGGTCCGGCAGCATGAGCGTCCGGTCGTCTTCGACGTGGACGACGCCGCCGAGCTCGCCGCGCGGCGAGCAGTCGAGGCCCTCGGGCCCGCTGGTCGCCAGTGCCATGAAGGGCGAGGCCTCGATGAGGCGGCGATACTCCGGCGTGATGCGATCGGCCTCCTTCACCAGCGAGGCCTTGCCCGGCTGGCCGTAGAGGGCATCCAGTTGTTCGACGGAAGTGATCAAAGACATCGGCAATGCCCTACTTGATTTCGATGTAGAAGGTCGCCCAGGGCCAGCGCAGCAAGGCCGCAGCTCTTCAGCACGGTCGTTCTCCCGTCCAGTCAGCGGATCAGTTGAAGGCGATCTGGGCTTTCATCACCCGGCTGCGGTCGCCGGCCAGCTCGAAGGCCTTCACCGCGTCGTCGAAACCGATGGTGTGGGTGATCAGCGGCTTCACGTCGATGAGGCCCTTGGCGATCATCTCCACCGCCAGGGGAAACTCCTCGTGGAAGCGGAAGGAGCCGCGCAGCTCCAGTTCCTTGGCCGTCACCTGCATCATCGGCAGGGTCATGTCGCCGCCGAGGCCGAGCTGCACCACGACGCCGCGCGGCCGCAGCGCGCCGATGCCCGCGACCAGCGCGGCCTGCGCTCCCGAGGCCTCGCAGAGCAGGTCGAAATGGCCCTTGTCCGCGCCATAGCCTGCCAGCGCGTCGGCTTCCTTCATCACGTTGACGGCGCGGTCGGCGCCTGCGGTCATGGCGTGGGTCAGCGGCTGGTCCTCGATGTCGGTGGCGACGATTTCGGCGGCGCCGGCGCGGCGCGCCGCCAGCACGGTCAGCACGCCGATGGGGCCGCAGCCGGTGACCAGCACGCGCTTGCCGAGCAGCGGTCCGGCGCGCCGGATGGCGTGCAGCGCGACCGACAGCGGCTCGGCCATGGCCGCCTCGCCCGCCGTGATGCCTTCGGCCTTCACGCATTGGGCGGCGTCGACCACCAGGGCCTCGCGGAAGGCGCCCTGGATGTGCGGGAAGGGCATGGCCGAGCCGTAGAAGCGCATGTCCATGCAGTGGTTGGGCGTGCCCTCCCGGCAGTAGCGGCAGGCGCCGCAGGGCCGCGACGGATTGATCGCCACCAGGTCGCCCGGCGCCAGGCCGGTCACGCCCGCGCCGAGCTCGGCGACGCGGCCGGAGACCTCGTGGCCCAGCACCATCGGCTCCTTCAGGCGCACCGTCCCGAAGCCGCCGTGGTGGTAGTAGTGCAGGTCGGAGCCGCAGATGCCGCCGGCGGCGGTGCGCACCAGCACCTGGCCGGGACCCGGCGCCTCGTCCTGCCAGTCGTCGGCTCTCAGATCCTTGGCGGCATGAACGACGAGGGCGCGCATCGGCAAAAATCCTTCTCGAACAGGGGGCCCCGAGAGTGCCCAAGCGGCGGCGTGCTGGCAAGGGACAGCTGTGAGGCAGAAGCAAACGTCGACGGTTGACGGGCTCGCGGCAATGGCTGACAAAGGGCGCCCGCCACCTTCCCCCGACCTGCAGGATTCCCCGCCATGCGCTCGCTGTCGCTCTTCGACCTCACCGGCAAGCGCGCGCTCATCACCGGATCCAGCCGCGGCATCGGCTTCGCCCTGGCCCGCGGCCTTGCCGGCGCCGGCGCCGAGGTGATCCTCAACGGCCGCGACGAGGCACGCCTTGGGGAGGCAGCCGGGGCCCTGGCAGCGGAGGGCGCGACGGTCCACCGGCTGCCCTTCGACGCCGTCGATCATGCCGCGGTCAAGGCCGCCGTCGACGGCTTCGAGGCGGCGACCGGCGCCATCGATATCCTCATCAACAACGCCGGCATGCAACACCGCGGGCCGCTGGAGGACTTCGCGCCGGCCGACTTCGAACGTCTCATGCAGACCAACGTGACGACGGTCTTCAACGTCGGCCAGGCGGTGGCGCGCCACATGATCGCCCGCGGCAAGGGCCGCATCGTGAATATCTGCTCGGTGCAGTCGGCGCTGGCGCGCCCCGGCATCGCGCCCTACACGGCCTCCAAGGGCGCCGTCGCCAACCTCACCAAGGGCATGGCGACCGACTGGGCGAAGCACGGCCTGCAGGTGAACGGCCTGGCCCCCGGCTACTTCGAGACCGAGCTGAACGCGGCCCTGGTCGCCGACGCGGAGTTCACCGCCTGGCTCGCCAAGCGCACCCCGGCCGGGCGCTGGGGCAAGGTGGAGGAACTGGTCGGCGCCGCCATCTTCCTCGCCGGCGAGTCCGCCAGCTTCGTGAACGGCCACATCCTCTACGTCGACGGCGGCATCACCGCGAGCCTGTAAGGAACGGAAGCGGAATTGCGTGGCCGACCTCTTGGCCGGAAATAATTTTATCGTTTCTCATCAATAACTTAAGATTTTCCTGCCGAAAATCGACACGCTCTTTGATGCAGCGCAATAACGCCAGGCACGACCGGCGTCATATTGCCGGTGTCAGCGACGACGACCCGATGACCGAGCCGCCGGCCCGCTGCGAAAACCGAGCAAACATGAGGAGTGTGTCCGATGAGACATCTGCTTGGTTCGACCGTCAGCGCCTTCGCCCTGGCGGCAGCTATCGCCTTCACCGGCGCGGCCGCGGCCGACGTCAGCATCGTGCGCGACCCCACCGAGGTTCCCGCGCCGATCACCCGCAGCGCGCCCGCCACCGTGACCATCGAGCTGCAGACCGTCGAGCGCGTCGCCGAACTGAACGACGGCAGCAGCTTTCGCTACTGGACCTTCAACGACCAAGTGCCGGGACCGCTGACCCGCGCCCGGGTCGGCGACACCGTCGAGGTGACCCTGACCAACGCTGAGGACAGCTGGATGCCGCACAACGTCGACTTCCACGCGGTCACCGGTCCGCACGGCGGCGGCATGGCCACCATGGCGCTGCCCGGCGAGACCAAGAGCTTCTCGTTCAAGGCGCTGAAGCCGGGCCTCTACGTCTACCACTGCGCCACCCCGACGGTCGCCCAGCACATCGCCAACGGCATGTACGGCATGATCCTGATCGAGCCGGAAGGCGGCCTGCCGGCGGTCGACCGCGAGTTCTACGTCATGCAGGGCGAGATCTATACGGTGGAGCCGATCGGCACCCAGGGCGAGCTGACCGAGGACTACGAGGCCCTCGTCAACGAGATGCCCAGCCACTACGTCTTCAACGGCAAGGTCGGCGGCCTGGTGAAGGACAAGCCCCTCGAGGCCAAGGTGGGGGAGACCGTGCGCCTCTACTTCGGCGTCGGCGGGCCCAACAAGACCTCGAGCTTCCACGTCATCGGCGAGATCTTCGATCGCATCTACGACCTGGGCGGTGTCCACGCCGAGACCCTGGACGTGCAGACCGTGACCGTCGCCCCGGGCGGCGCCGTCATCGCCGACGTCACCTTCGAGGTGCCGGGCACCTACGTCATCGTCGACCACGCCTTGAGCCGGGTGGAGAAGGGCTTGGCCGCGCACATCAAGGTCGAAGGGCCCGCGAACTACGAAGTCTTCGACGACCGCGAGGGCGAGCAGGTTACCTTGGCGGATTGAGCGGCCGGAAGAGGCAACTTGCAACACAAGGGGGACGTCCGGCGAAGACCGGGCGCCCCCGCTCTCTTTCCGGGACGGGTCAGTCTCCCGCCACGCGGCCTGCGGCCGACCGCCGCCTTCGAAATCCCCAAAATCCCGACTTTTGACCCCGGGCCGTCTTGTCGGCAGGAATCGGCTTGCGCGCTCTGCCTGCTCTTCTTATGCTTTATTTCCGCTTTTCGGGAAAATTAAACAGCGGACGCAGAGCAGAGGGAGCGGGATGCAGGATTTCGGGGCGGCTTTCGGCCAGGCCTTTGCCCTCATTCTCTCGGGGGACGCCGATCTCCTGGAGATCATCGGCCTGTCGCTGCGCGTCACCTTCTCGGCGGTGGCGCTAGCCTGCCTCGTCGGGCTGCCGCTGGGGGCGGCCCTCGCGGTCGGGCGGTTTCCCGGTCGCATGGCCGCCGTCACCGTCGTGAACGCCCTCATGGGCCTGCCGCCGGTGGTGGTGGGCCTCGGCGTCTACCTGATGCTGTCGAGCGCCGGGCCGCTGGGGGTGCTGCAACTGCTCTACACCCCGAGCGCGATGATCATCGCCCAGGCCATCCTGGTGGCGCCCATCATCACGGCGCTGACCCGCCAGGTGGTGGAGGATCTGCACGGCGAATACGACGAGCTGCTGCGCGCCATGGGCGCCCGGCGGCTTGCCACCATCGCCACGCTGCTGTGGGACGCCCGCTACTCCCTGATGACGACCGCGCTGGCCGGCCTCGGCCGCGCCCTGGGCGAGGTCGGCGCCATCATCATCGTCGGCGGCAACATCAACCACGTGACCCGGGTGATGACCACCACCATCGCGCTGGAGACCTCCAAGGGGAACCTCTCGCTGGCCCTCGGCCTCGGCATCATCCTGGTCGGCCTCGCCCTTCTGGTGAACGGCCTCGTCATGGGACTGCGCAGCAGCGCGGCGCGCCTGGCCTATGCATGACGGGCTGCAGCGCCAGGCCGTGCCGCAGGCCGCAGCGGCGCCACGCGCGGCAACCGGCATCTGGCCGCTCGAGCTGCACGACGTCAGCTTCGCCGCCGGCGGCAAGGCACTGACCGACCGCCTGTCGCTGCGGCTCCGCCCCGGCACCCGGACCGTCGTCATGGGGCCGAACGGGGCGGGCAAGAGCCTGCTCCTGCGGCTCATCGCGGGACTCATCCAGCCGACCGGCGGAACCATCACCCTCGGCGGCCGGCCGGCCGACGCGGCGGCGCGGCGGCGCATCGCCCTGGTGTTCCAGCGCCCCGTCGTGCTGCGCCGCTCGGTCGCCGCCAACCTCAGGCATGCACTGGCCGTCTACGGCGTGCCGCGGGGCGAGCGGGCGCGGCGCATCGACGCGCTGCTCGCCCTCGGCCAGCTCGAGGCGCTCGCCGGCCGGCCGGCCCGCGTGCTCTCCGGAGGCGAGCAGCAGCGCCTCTCGCTGGTGCGCGCCCTGGCGGCCGAGCCGGAACTGCTGCTGCTCGACGAGCCGACGGCGAGCCTCGATCCCCAGGCGACCGCCGCCATCGAGGCGCTGATCGGGCAGGCCGCGGCCGCCGGCGTGAAGATCGTGCTGGTGACCCACGACCGCGGTCAGGCGCAGCGCCTCGCCGACGAAGTGCTGTTCCTGCATCGCGGCGCCCTCGCCGAGCACAGCAGCGCCGACGCCTTCTTCAACAAGCCGAGTTCGGCCGCAGCCCAGGCCTACCTGGAAGGCCGGCTGCTGCTGTGACCCCCAATCCCAAAAGGGAGATGCCCATGCTCAGACCTTCGGTCCTCGCCTTCACTTTCCTCGCTGCCGGCCTGGCCTTCGCCAGCCCTGCCGCCGCCGAGGAAAAGTTCATCATCGTGCAGTCGACCACCTCGACGCAGAATGCCGGCCTCTACGATCACCTGCTGCCGATCTACCACGAGAAAACCGGCGTCGAGGTGCGCGTGGTCGCCGTCGGCACCGGCCAGGCGATCAAGAACGCGCAGAACTGCGACGGCGACGTGCTCTTCGTGCATGCCAAACCGGCAGAGGAAAAGTTCGTCGCCGAGGGCTACGGCGTCACCCGCGCCGACGTGATGTACAACGACTTCGTCATCGTCGGACCCGCCGCCGATCCGGCCGGCGTCGCCGGCAGCAAGGACGTCAGCGGCGCCCTCGAGAGGATCAAACAGGCCGAGGCGCCCTTCGCCTCGCGCGGCGACGACTCCGGCACCCATAAGGCCGAACTCGCCCTCTGGCAGGCTTCCGGCATCGACCCCACCGCGGACAGCGGCGGCTGGTACCGCGAGACCGGCTCGGGCATGGGCGCCACCCTGAACTCCGCCGTCGGCATGGGCGCCTACGCCCTCACCGATCGCGCCAGCTGGATCGCCTTCGGCAACAAGGGCAGCTTCGGGATCGCCGTCGAGGGCGACCAGCGCCTGTTCAACCAGTACGGCGTCATCCTGGTCAGTCCCGAAAACTGTCCCAACGTGAAAGCGGAACTCGGCCAGCAGTTCATCGACTGGCTGCTCTCCGACGCCGGCCAGTCGGCCATCGCAGACTTCAAGCAGCACGGCCAGCAACTGTTCTTCCCCAACGCCAAGACGAGCTGAGGCTCCACACACTGCTGTCGTCCCGGGGCTGGTCCCCGGGACCCATTGGTGTGAGCGCGCACGGCCGATGCCATCCCCGGTCGCCATCCTCGCGCTTGACGCGAGGATCCACCTCGAGGCCAGGCGCCCGGCCCCACCATGGAACCCGGCTCGCGCTCGCGTTCGCTCGCTTGTCCGGGATGACAACGTTGGGGACGACAGAGGCGTGCGAAGGTCGAAGGAGAGAGGCACCGGCCTTCAGCGTCACTCCATCCGCCGCGCGGCGAAGCGGACGACCTCGGCCTCGCCGCGGTGCCGGATGCCTTCATCGAGGCAAACACGTCCGGCGAACGCTTCGATCACCTGCAGGCCGGGCAGCGCCTGACGCAGTTCCGCCAGGTCGTAGAGCCTGTCGGGGTCGTCCGGCCCCATGTCGGGCCGCGGGCCTTGCGCCTTGGCAAATCCCTCCACCACCAGCCAGCCGCCGGGCGCGAGCGCCGCCTTGCCGACGTCCAAGGCGCGGCGCCTGAGCGCGGAAGTGCCCTGCAGGTAGATCAGGAAGACCGCCTCCCAGGTCCGCCCGGGGCCGGGCGACCAGTCGGCGAGGTCCGCCGTCAGTCGTTCCACCGAGACGCCGCGCCGCGCGTCCAGCGCCAGCGCGCGCTCGGTCGCCACCGCCGAGACGTCGACCGCGGTCACCGCCAGCCCCTGCCCCGCCAGCCAGGCGCCGTTGCGCCCGTCGCCGTCGGCCAGGCAGAGCGCCGAACGGGCCGTGAAGTCCTGGCGCGCGCAGATCATGCGGAGATAATCGTTCGGCGCCTCGCCGAAGGGCGGCGCGACCGCGGCCCGGTAGCGCCTGTCCCAACGCGCCGCGGCGGAAGCTTCTTCGTCCGCATTTCTTGAGTCGCGCATCGCCATCATTCACACATCGTCTGCGATCATCGCACGGGCGGTTCCACCCTCTCCCTTGTCATCCTCGCGCTCGACGCGAGGATCCATGGCGCCGCCTGGCGCCCGGCCCCGACATGGGCCCTCGGGTCAAGCCCGAGGGTGACGGTGAGAGTTGGCGCCACGGCTCCCGCGAGCTTCCCGTCGGGCGGCACACAACGTTCCGCCGTCGCGGTCACGGGGCGTTCCACACGATGCGGCCGTGGCCGGAGAGGTCGTAGCCGCCGAGCTCCCTTGCCTTGGCGGCAAAGGCCGCGGAAGCGGCAAAGGCCAGCAGCCGCTGGAAGGGCGGCTCGAACCAGGCGTGGCGGTCGATCACCAGGTCGAAGCGCTCGACCACCGTCGGCAGGAAGTCGAGCCCGAACTGGCGCGCCATGGCGGCGAGACCGGGAGCCGCGTCGGCATAGCCCGAGGCCACGCTGGCCGCCGCCTCGGTCTCGGTGCGCGCCACGTCGGCGACGAAATCGACCTCCCCCTTGCCGATCCCGGCTTCGACCAGGAGGTGGTCGAGCAGCAGGCCGCCGCCGGCCGAGGCCTGGCGGCGGGCGATGCGGCGGCCGGCGAGATCGGCCAGCGTGGTCACCTTGCCGTCAAGCCCCTTGGCCAGCAGCAGGCCCTGCTGACGCCGCGCCCATTCGACCAGCACCACCGGCGCCGCGCCCAGCGCCTCGCGCACGTGGTCGAGGTTCCAGTCCTGGCGCGCCGGCTCGAAGACGTGCAGGCCCGCGATCGCCGCCTCGCCGCGCGCGAGGCGGGCAAGCCCGTCGAGGCTGCCGTCGAAGAAGGTGGCGAGCCCGGAGCCGGACTCGCGGATCGCCCAGTCGAGCAGCGGGTCGTGGCTGCCGGCGACGATGTTCGCCGGCAGCGGGCGCTGGACGGCGGTGCCGCCGCGCGACAGCCAGGCCTCGATCTCGGCGCGCGGGAACAGCAGCTTGCCGGTGACCCGGCGGCAGGGAATCCCCCCGGCGGCGGCAAGGTCGTAGACCTTGCGCTCCTTCACGCGCAGCAGCTCGGCCACCTCGCGGGTGGTCAGGAAGGCGGGCGACGTTTCAGCCACCCCAGACCTCGCCGGCCACTTCGACGCAGCGCGCCAGCTTCTTCCACTGGTCGTCCTCGTCGAGCTCGTTGCCGTGGGCGGTGGAGGAGAAGCCGCACTGGTGGCTGAGCGCGCACTGCTCCAGCGGCACGTAGCGGGCCGCCTCTTCGATGCGCTGCTTCAGCTCCGCCTTGCTCTCCACTTCCGGCCGCTTGGAGCTCATCAGGCCGAGCACCACGCGCTTGCCCTTGGGCATGAAGCGCAGCGGCGCGAAGTCGCCGGAGCGCTCGTCGTCGTACTCCAGGAAGAAACCGTCGATGGCCATCTCGTTGAACAGGATCTCGGCCACCGGCTCGTAGCCGCCCTCGGCCACCCAGGCGCTCTTGAAGTTGCCGCGGCAGAGATGGACGCAGACCGTCATGTCGGCGGGCCGCTCGCGGATCGCCTCGTTCACCAGGCGGCAGTAGAGACGGGTCAGGCCGTCGGGGTCGTCGCCGCGGGCCGCCGTGCGCTCGCGGATCTTCGGGTCGCAGAGATAGGCGAGGTTGGTGTCGTCCATCTGCAGGTAGCGGCAGCCGCGCGCGGCCAGGTCGGCGATCTCGGCGCGATAGGCCGCGGCGAGGTCTTCGTAGAAGCCCTCGAGGTCGGGGTAGACGGTGGCGGAGATCGCCTGGCGGCCGCCGCGGAAGTGCAGCATGGAGGGTGCCGGAATGCAGACCTTCGGCGTCGCGCCGACCGCGCCGGCCAGGAAGTCGTAGTCGGCGCCCTGGATCGGCGCGACATGGCGCAGCGGCGCCTCGACGTGCATGGTCGGCGGCCGGAAGCCGACCTCGGTGCCGTCGTCCTTGCGAAAGGTGGCGACGAACTCGCCGTAGGTCACGGTGACGCCCGCGAGGCGCTCGAGGAAGTCGACGTGGAAATAGGTACGCCGGAACTCGCCGTCGGTGATGCCGCGGAGGCCGGCCTCCTGTTGCCGGTCCACCACCTCGCGGATGCAGTCGTCCTCGACGGCGCGCAAGCCGGCATCGTCCAGCTTGCCGGCCGCATGCTTTTCGCGTGCCTCGGTCAGGCGGCGCGGGCGCAGGTAGCTGCCGACGTGGTCGGCGCGGAAGGGCGGCTTGGTCGTCATCGAGGTCCTCCTCAAATTCTGTCGCATGCTTGCCGGGCCTTTTATACAACGTCGAGGCGCTGCTGGGGAAATCGCTGAGAGGATCCTGCGGACGAGCCACTCCTCAGGCTGTCATCCCGGCCAAGCGAGCGCTCCAGCAGGCTCGATTGCGTCCACCGGAGCAATGCAGCTACCATGCGCCGCAGGAGCGGCCGGCCGGCAGAAGCCGGACCGCGAACGGGAGGACGCCATGAATCGAGCAATCGCCCTTGCGCTGGCCCTGGTGGCCGCGGCGATCGTCCAGGTACCGCGTGCCGAGGCCCAGGAAGTGACCCTGCGCCTGCATCAGATGCTGCCGCCGCAGGCCGCCATTCCGGCCAAAGCCCTGACCCCCTGGATCGAGAAGGTCGAAAGCCAGTCGGGTGGCCGCATCCAGGTCGAGCACTATCCCTCCATGCAACTGGGCGGCGCCCCGCCGGCCCTCTACGACCAGGCCAAGGACGGCGTCGTCGACCTGATCTGGACGGTGCTCGGCTACACGCCCGGGCGGTTTCCGAAATCGGAGGCCTTCGAGCTGCCCTTCATGGTGACCACCGGCGAGGCGACCAGCCGGGCCTTCCACGAATACGTGCTGGCCCATGCGATGGACGAGTTCAAGGATGTCCATCCCATCGTGCTGCATACCCACGGTCCCGGCCTGCTGCACGTGCGCGGTCAGGGCGTGCGCTCCCTGGCCGACATGGCGGGCTTGAAGATCCGCACGCCGACGCGGGTCGCCGCCGGCATGCTCAGCGCCTTCGGCGCCACGCCGATCGGCATGCCGGTGCCGGCGGTCCCGGAATCGCTGTCCAAGGGCGTCATCGACGGCGTCGCCATTCCCTGGGAGGTCACGCTGCCGCTGAAGATCGCCGAGCTGGTCAGAACCCACACCGGCTTTTCCGGGCGTCACGGCCTCTACACCTCCACCTTCATCTTCGCGATGAACCGCGACTCCTACGACGCCTTGCCGGCCGACCTCAAGCAGGTGATCGACGACAATTCCGGCCCGCAGGTCGCCGCCCTCTTCGGCAAGGCCATGGACGACGTCGACGTCACCGGGCGCGAGGTGGCCGAGAAGGCCGGCAACACCATCATCACCCTCGACGAGGCCGAGACCGCGCGCTGGCAGGAGGTCGCGCGCAAGACCACCGCGAACTGGATCGCCGAGATGGACGGCAAGGGCATCGACGGCGCCATGCTGGTCGAGGATGCCCGGCAGCGCATCGAAAAATACAGCGGCCAATAGGCCCGAGATAGTTTAAACGGAGGCGGGCGGCGCCGGGCTCATCCCTAGCGCCGTCGCCTGGCTTTGCAGGCAACGAAAAAAGCAGGGCTTGCGAGTGGGCTTGTCGGGGGACGGAGTAAGCATGCGGTCGGGTCTCGATGGGATCGTCGAGCGCCTCGCTTTCTGGATGGCGATGGCCGGCGGCGCGGCGCTGATCGCCGCGGTGGTTCTCACCGTCGTCAGCATCGTCGGCCGCGGCCTGATCTTCGCCGGCCTGGGGCCGATCCCCGGCGACTTCGAGTTGCTCGAGGCGGGCACCGCCTTCGCCGTGCTCGCCTTCATGCCGCTCTGCCAGTACCACCGCGGCCACGTCACCGTGGACATCTTCCTGTCGCGCGCCGGCCGGCGGCCCAATGCGTTGATCGACGTGCTGGCCAACCTGCTGATGACCGGCGCCGCCGGGGTGATCGCCTGGCGGCTCTGCCTCGGCATGCTCGACAAGCGCTCCTACGGCGAAACCACCTTCATCCTTCAGTTCCCGATCTGGTGGAGCTATGCCGCCGCCCTGGTCGGCGCGGTGGTCTTCACCCTGGTCTGCGCCTACACCGTCCTGCGCAGCCTGCGGGAACTGCGCGACGGTCCCCCGCCGCACGAGACGGCGGCGGCAGCATGAGCAATCTCGAGCTCGGCCTGTGGTCCTTCCCGATCCTGCTGACCATGATCTTCCTACGCATTCCCATCGGGCTTGCCATGCTGATGGTGGGTTTCTTCGGCACCTGGCTGGTGACCGGCAGCTGGGTACCGATCCTGGCGCAGATGAAGTCGCTGACCTACGACACCTTCTCCAACTACTCGCTCTCCATCGTGCCGCTGTTCCTGCTGATGGGCCAGTTCGCGACGCGCGGCGGCATGTCCCAGGCCCTGTTCAAGGCGGCCGAGACCTGGCTCGGCCACCGCAAGGGCGGCGTCGCCATGGCGGCGGTGGGTGCCTGCGCCGGCTTCGGCGCCATCTGCGGGTCGTCGCTGGCCACCGCGGCCACCATGGGCCAGGTCGCCCTGCCGGAACTGCGCCGCTATGGCTATTCCGGCGCCCTGGCGACCGGCTGCCTGGCCGCCGGCGGCACCCTCGGCATCCTGATCCCGCCTTCGGTGGTGCTGGTGATCTACGCCATCCTCGCCGAGCAGAACATCATCAAGCTGTTCCTCGCCGCCATGGTGCCCGGCGTCCTGGCCGCCCTCGGCTACATGCTGACCATCGCCGTCTACGTCCGCCTGAAGCCCGGCTCGGCCGGCCAGCGCGAGCGCGCCGGCTATGGGGAGCGCTTCACCTCGCTGATCGCCGTCTGGCCGGTGCTGGTCATCTTCCTCCTGGTGATCGGCGGCATCTATGCCGGCTGGTTCACCCCGACCGAGGGCGCGGCGGTGGGCGCCGCCGGCACCGGGCTGGTCGCCCTGGTCAATCGCGGGCTCGACTGGCGCGGCCTCGGCGAGGCCATTACCGGCACCGCGGTCTCCACCGGCATGATCTTCTTCATCGTGCTGGGCGCGGCGGTCTACAACGGCTTCCTCGCCTTCTCCCAGTTGCCGCAGGAACTCGCCAACACGGTCGCCGGCCTGGGCATCAGCCCTTGGCTGGTGCTGCTGGCGATTCTGCTCTGCTACCTGGTGTTCGGCTGCATCATGGACTCGCTGTCCATGATCCTGCTGACCATCCCGATCTTCTTCCCCATCGTCTCGGTGCTCGATTTCGGCTTGCCGGCGGAGGAAATGGCCTTGTGGTTCGGCGTCCTGGTGCTCATCGTCGTCGAGGTCGGACTGATCACGCCACCGGTCGGCATGAACCTCTTCGTCATCAATTCCATGGCGCCGGACGTGCCCCTGGTGCGCACCTACGGCGGCGCCCTGCCCTTCGTGTTCAGCGACGTGATCCGGGTCGCGATCCTGGTGGCCTTCCCGGCCATTACCCTGGGCCTTGTGCGCCTGCTGCACTAGACTCGGCGCATGGCCCCCGACGACACCGCTGACCGGCAGACCCTGGATCTCGACCGCCGCGACGGCCTGCCGGCCGAATGGCTGGCGCTGCTCGAGCGCCATCCGCGCGCCGGCTGGCCCGGCCATCCCGACCTCGGCATGACGGCGCAGTTCTGGCTCGAGCGCCACGCGGCCTTCCGCAGACTTGGTGCCGCCCTGCAGGACGCGACGGAGAAGTTCCGCGGCGGCGGCCTTGCGGCCCCCGGAAGCTCTGAGGATTTCCAGGCCTGGTTCACCCCGCGGCTGCAACTGCTGCTCTCCGAGCTGATCGGCCACCACCAGATCGAGGACCTGCACTACTTCCCGCTGTTCCGCCGCGCCGAGCCGCGCCTCGTCTCCGGCTTCGAGCTGCTCGACCGCGACCACAAGACGCTGCATCTGTCGCTGGTGGAAACCGCGGAGGCGGCCAACGCCCTGCTGCAGGCCCTGGCGCGCGCGCCGGAAGATGCCGAAGGCACCGCCGCCGCCTACGCGCAGACCAGCGCAAGATTGCTCACGCGCATGGCCCGCCACCTCGACGACGAGGAGGACCTCGTCATCCCGCTGCTCATCAAGCACCAGTTCTAAGCTTCACGCGGCGCGGCGCTGGCAAGCATCGAGTCCGGCGCCACCCCCTGCCACAGCCTCCGGCAGTCCTTCGGTTTTCGGGGCGCCATGGTGATGAAGAATTGCGGTTCTTCCGCTCCTGGGACCATCCCAGACGCGACGATCTATCTGTCATTGGTCCGACATGTGCCACTCAGCGGACCTACCGACCATTCCAGAGGAACGGCAGCTCAGTGCCAACGAGCCGACCTTCACTTGACGGGCAGCTCGCAGCTGGTATCGACCAAAGGCGGCCAGTCGAGCAGGTGACTGGGAACAACAAACAAGCGATGAACAGCAGTCGTTGATTGACGCGGCCCGTTCCGCAGATCCAACTCAAGCGGGCCGAACCCCGCGAATGGCAAATGCGCGCGCTATGAGGCGGATGCTGCCATCGGGCGATGTCGGCAGAGCGGC
>WHTV01000081.1 GCA_009377535.1 Kiloniellaceae bacterium | reverse complement strand
ATGCGCTATCTCGAATCGCTGCCGAGCCGCGTCGTCACCGTCTATCTTCCGCTGGCGATCATTGTGTTCGTGCTGCTGTTTCCCTTCTACTGGATGGGCATCACGACCTTCAAATCCAACGAGGAGCTCTACAACTTCCGCGAATTCAGCCCGTTCTGGGTCATCCAGCCGACGCTGAACAACATCCGGAGACTGTTCTTCCAGACCAGCTATCCGACCTGGCTGTGGAACACCATGGTCGTCGCCGCGGTGTCGACTTTCCTCTCGCTGTTCTGCGCCGTCTGCGCCGCCTATGCCATAGAGCGGTTGCGGTTCTCGGGCGCCCGCTTCGTCGGCATGGCGATCTTCCTCGCCTATCTTGTGCCGCCGTCGATCCTGTTCATTCCGCTCGCGACCATGGTGTTCGCCTATGGCATCTTCGACACCAACCTGGCGCTCATCCTCACTTATCCGACCTTCCTCATCCCTTTCTGCACCTGGCTGCTGATGGGCTATTTTCGCTCGATCCCCTACGAGCTGGAGGAGTGTGCGCTGATCGACGGGGCGTCGCGTCTGCAGATATTGGTGAAAATTCTGCTGCCGCTGTCGGTACCCGGCCTCATCTCGGCCGGCATCTTCGCCTTCACGCTGTCGTGGAACGAATTCATCTATGCGCTGACCTTCATTTCGTCTTCGGAGAACAAGACCGTGCCGGTCGGCGTGGTCACGGAGTTGGTGGAAGGCGACGTCTACCACTGGGGCTCGCTGATGGCCGGCGCGCTCATGGGATCGCTGCCGGTGGCGATCCTCTATTCCTTCTTCGTCGAGCACTACGTGGCGTCGATGACAGGCGCGGTGAAGGAGTAAGGGAGCCGGGCTCTGCTATCGGGCCTGCGAAAAGGCGATGAAGCGTTCGAGGTGGTGGTCCGCGTCGCCGAGCTGATGGTCGATCATGGTGAGCCGCTTGGCAAAATGGGGCAGGGCGTATTCCCAGGTCATGGCGATGCCGCCGTGCAGCTGGATCGATTCCTCGGCAACCAGCCGGCCAACCCGTCCCGTCAGGTTCTTCGCCGCCGAGAGCGCGCGTTCGCGCTCGGGCCGTGACGCCTCCAGCTTGCCCGCGGCGAACATGACCGCCGAGCGCGCCTGCTCGATCTCCAGACAGAGGTCGACCATGCGGTGCTGCAGCGCCTGGAACTTGCCGATCGGCACGCCGAACTGCTTGCGCGTGCGCAGGTAGTCGAGGGTCATGTCGCGGCAGACCTCCATGGTGCCGAGGGCCTCGGCACAGAGCGCCAGCAGGCCGCGTCCGACGACCCGCTCAATGGCCGGGAAGGCCTGGCCGGCCTCGCCCAGCAGCGCGTCCTCGCCGACTTTGACGTCGGCAAGACCGACTTCTGCCGCGTGCCCGCCGTCGACGGTGGCATAGCCGCGCCGGGTGACGCCCGGAGCAGCGGCATCCACGAGAAAGAGGGCAAGGCCCGCCTCGTCGTCCGCTGCGCCGCTGGCCCGCGCGGAGACGACCAGCAGGTCGGCGCTGTCGCCGTTCAGCACCACTGACTTTTGCCCGTTCAGCAGCCAGCCGTCGCCGCGCCGCTCGGCCCGCGTGCGGACTTCGGAGAGGCTGTAGCGGCTCTCGGCCTCGCCCTGGGCGAAGGCGAGCAGTCGCGTGCCGGCAATCACTTCCTCCAGGATCGCCTTCTGGGCCTCGGAGCCAAGCTCGGCGATCAGGCCACCACCGAGGACCGCCGTGGCGAGAAAGGGCTCGACGACCAGGCCGCGGCCGATCTCCTCCATGACCACCAGGATGTCCTCGCCAAAGCCGCCGAGGCCGCCAACCTCGGCGGGGAGGAGGGCGGCAACGAGGCCCAGTTCGGCAAACTCGCGCCACTTGTCACGGCTGAAGCCCTCCGCGGATGCGGCCAGCGCGTGCCGCGTCTTCATGTCGTAGCTGTCGCGGATGAAGCGCGCCGCAGTGTCGCGCAGGATACGCCGTTCCTCCGACAGCCCGAAGTCCATCGCCCGTGTTTCTCCTAAAGCCGCAGCATCTGCTTGGCGATGATGTTGCGCTGGATTTCGTTGGATCCTCCGTAGATCGACAGCTTGCGCATGTTGAAGTACTGCCGCGCCAGGGGCATGGCATAGTCAGGGCCGATCGGCGGCTCGTTGTAGCCCTCCTCGAAGGCTTCGGGCACGAAGGGCAGGGCATGGGGGCCGACCGCCCTGCGCAGCAGCTCGGTGATCTGCTGCCGGATCACGGTGCCCTTGATCTTCAACATGGAGCTCTCCGGGCCGGGCGCGGCGCCGGCGGCCGCGGCGCTGACGGTGCGCAGGTTGAAGGTCTCCATGGCCAGCAGGTCGATCTCGACCTCGGCGAGTCGCGCCGCAAAGAGCGGGTCCTCGGCGAGCGGGCGGCCGTTCTTCTTCTGGTCGCGTGCGACCTGTTTCAGGTGGTCCAGGCTCTGCTTGGCGAAGGCGACCCCGGCAATGCCCGTGCGCTCGTAGGTCAGCAGGTACTTGGCGCAGGTCCAGCCCTTGTTCTCCTCGCCGACGAGGTTGTCGAGCGGCACCCGGACATCCTCCAGGAAGACCTCGTTGACCTCGTGCTCGCCATCCAGGGTGACGATCGGCCGCACGGTCACCCCGGGACTCTTCATGTCGACGAGCAGAAAGGAGATGCCTTCCTGCGGTTTTACGGAGGTGTCGGTCTTCACTAGGCAGAACATCCAGTCGGCGTAGTGCCCGAGCGTCGTCCAGGTCTTCTGGCCGTTGACGACGTAGTGGTCTCCCCGGCGCTCGGCCCGGGACTTGAGCGAGGCAAGGTCGGAGCCGGCGCCGGGCTCCGAATAGCCCTGGCACCACCAGTCCTCGTCCGACAGGATGCGCGGCAGGTAGTGCCGCTTCTGCGCCTCGCTGCCGAACTTGATGAGCACCGGCCCGAGCATGTTCAGCCCGAAGGGCACGACCCTGGGCGCGCAGGCCGCGACGCATTCCTCTTCGAAGATGTGCTTCTGCACCGGCGTCCAGCCGGTGCCGCTCTGTTCGGCCGGCCAATGCCAGGCGAGCCAGCCGCGCGCGTTCAGCGCCTTGTGCCAGGTCACATAGTCCATCTTGTCGAGCCGTTTGCCGGTCCTGACCTTGGCGGCCAGGGTTGAGGGCAGCGCCTCCTTGACGAAGGCGCGGACCTCGCGGCGGAAGGCGTCTTCCTCGGGGCTGAAGGTCATGTCCATGGCTTTAGGTTTCCCTCTAGAGCGTCGCGCCGGTGCCCCAGATCGAGGTGACCTGGGAGGACAGCACGCCGCCGTTGCCGTGCGCCAGCGCGATCTCGGCGTCCTTGACCTGGCGCTTGCCGGCCTCGCCGCGCAACTGCCTCACCGCCTCGATCATCGTGTAGAGCCCGTACATGCCCGGATGCACGCAGGACAGGCCGCCGCCGGAGGTATTGACCGGCAGGCTGCCGCCGGGCGCGATGCGGCCGCCGGAGACGAAGGGCCCGCCCTCGCCCTTGGCGCAGAATCCAAGATCCTCGAGGAACAGGATCGTGTTGATGGTGAAGGCGTCGTAGAGCATCAGCAGGTCGACGTCCCCTTGTGCGACCCCGGCCATCTCGAAGGCGCGCGGTCCGCTGTCGGCGGCGGCGGAAACGGTCAGCTCGGGCATGGCGGAGATCATGCGGTGGTGATGGGCCATGGCCGCGCCGAGCAGATAGACAGGCGGCTTGGGCCGGTCCCTGGCCTGCTCCGCGCGCACCATCACCATGGCCGCGCCCCCATCCGTGACCAGGCAGCAATCGAGCTTGCCCAGGGGGTCGTTGATCATGCGCGCGGAAAGCACGTCGTCGATGCTCAGCGGCCCCTGCGCGAAAGCGTCCGGATTGAGGTTGGCCCAGTGGCGCGCGGCCACCGCGACCTCGGCCAGCTGCGCGCGCGTGGTGCCGTAGAGGTGCATGTGGCGCGCGGCGGCCAGGGCATAGGCTGTCACCGGGTTGCGCGGCTTGTAGGCGGCCTCGTAGGGCATCGGCTCCGAGATCGAGGTGAAGCCGCCCGCCGAGCGCTGATTGGAGCCGTAGGCGATGACGGCGACATTGCAGAGGCCGGCTTCCAAGGCGAGCGCGGCATTGAGCGCATGGGCCTGAAACGACGACCCACCGATGTTGGAGCCGCTGGAGAAGGTCGGTCTCACGCCGAGATACTCGGCGACCGACATCGCGGCCATGGAATGGACCGCCGTCGCGGCAAAGACGCCATCGACCTCGGCAACACTCAGGCCCGCGTCGGCCAGCGCGAGGTGGACCGATTCGGCCAGCAGTTCGATGGCGCTGCGTCCCGGGGCCTCGCCGCAGCCGGCTGTGCCCACGCCGGCGCAGGCGGCAACGCCCCTCAAGCTCCTTGCCATGTTCCGCCTCCTCTCACAGCGGCGCGAAGAGGACTTGCGGCGCGCCGTCGAGCTCGCCGACCCTGGCGCGCACCTTCATGCCGATCCTGACGTCGGCGGGGTCGATGTCGACCACGCGGCTCATCATGCGCGGTCCTTCAGCCAGGTCGATCAGCGCCACGTTGTAGTCGCCGCCCTTTTCCGGGCGGTTGCGCACCACCGTCGTCGAATAGACCACGCCCTCTCCGCTGGCCTCGACCCATTCCAGGTCCGCCGCGCCGCTTCCCGGGGCCGCAACGCGCGGATAGAAAACGCAGGCGCCGGTGCTCTTGGAGCGTTGGATCATGAACCTGCCCTGGTCCAGGTAGGCGCGGAACTGCGCCTCCGGCCCCGGGGTTGTCGCGTCACTCATGCGCGTACTCCCTGTTCTGCTGTTCGGCCGGGCGGCTCTGCGCCCGCTTCACGATAAGGGCGTCCAGCGCGACCACGCCGTCGGGCAAGGCACGCAGAGGATTCAGGTCGATGCTCGCTATCTTGTCGGCGTGGGCGGCCGCGAAGATCGAAAGCCTCGATATCGCCTCGGCCAGAGCGCCCAGGTCGACCGCCGCCGATCCGCGCGCGCCTTTCAGCAAAGCGGCGCCCCTCAGCTCGTCGATCATCGCGCGCGCCTCGCCGGGGCCGATCGGCGCGTGGCGGAAGGACACGTCCTTGAAGATCTCGGCGAAGATGCCGCCGAGGCCGACCATGACGACGGGGCCGAAGACAGGATCTGTCTTGGCGCCCAGGATGCACTCGATCCCCTCGGCGATCATGGGGGAGACCAGGACGCCGTCGACGGTGGCGTGGGGCGCGCGTTCGGCACTGCGGGCGACGATCGCCCCGAAGGCGGCGGCGGCATCCGCCGGCTGCACGTTCAGCACGACGCCACCGACTTCCGTCTTGTGAAGAATGTCCGCGGAAGCGACCTTCATTGCCACGGGCACGCCGAAGGCTTGCGCCGCCGCGGCCGCCTCCGACGGCGTGCGTGCAAGCCTGTCCGCCACCACCGCAATGCCCGCCGCGGCAAGCACCGCCTTTGCCGCCTGCTCGCCGAGCTGCCCTGCCGGAAGGTCGGGCAGGGCGGAGGCCGCAGGCGCCGTGCGCCGCGACCGCGCGAAGCTTTCGCCGAACCACATGAGGGCGGCAATCGCCGCGACGGCCCGGGTCGGGTCCTCGAAAACCAGATGCCCCTGCGCCTCGTACTGCTCGACGATGTCCTGCGTTGCGACCAGCGAGTGGACGATCAGGCGGTCGTCGAAGCCCGCGACCCCGCGTGTCACCGCGGCGATCAGCTTCTCCGCGATCGTCGGGGTGCCCGCCACCGAGGTCCAGAAGGCGAGGATGGCGTCATAGTCGCCCTGCTCCAGCATGATCCGCATGTTGGCCTCGACGAGGCGCATGTCGTTGAAGGCCTGGGCGGTCACGTCCACCGGGTTGCGCGGCGAGGCAAAAGGCAGCAGCGCCTTCAGCTCCGCCTGCGCCGCCTCGGGCATCGGCGGCGTCTCGATGCCGAAATCCTCCGCCGCATCCGCCATCAGCACGCCCGCGCCGCCCGAGATCGTGACGAGGCCGAGGCGCTTGGCGGTCGGAAAGGTCCGCGGGCGACAGGCATAGGCGATGTCGAGCATTTCCTCGGTCGAGCGGGCGCGGTAGGCGCCATACTGCCTCAAGACCGCGCCGTAGACGGCGTCCTCGCCGGCGAGCGAGGCGGTGTGGGAGGTGGCCGCCCGGGCACCGACCTTGGAGCGCCCGACCTTCATGAAGATGACCGGCTTGCCGGCGTCGCGCGCCGTCTCGAGCGCGCGGATCAGCCGGGCGCCGTCCTTCACGCCTTCGGCGTAGGCGGCGATGGTGTGGACCTCATCGTCTTCGGCGTAGAGCCGGATGGCCTCCGCGACGTCGACGTCGACCTCGTTGCCGGTCGTGATCAGCTTGCCGACGTTCAGGCCATGCTGGCGGGCGACGAAGTAGATGTGACTGCCATAGGCGCCAGACTGGCTGGCGACCGCGAGACTGCCGGGACGCGGCGCGCCACGCTCGAGCGTCGCCGAGAAGCTGGCCATGAAGCCGTTCTGGGCATTGAAGACGCCCAGGCAGTTGGGGCCGATGATGCGGATGCCGCTCTGGTGCGCGACGGCGGCCGTCTCCGCCTGCAAGGCCGCGCCGGCGGCGTCGGCCTCCGCGAAGCCGGAGGAGAACACAAGGCAGGCCTTGGCGCCCTTGGCCGCGCAGGCGCGGATCGCGTCGTTCACGGCCGGCGCCGGCACGGCGACGATGGCGAAATCGATGGGCTGGTCGAGGTCCGCGACGGAGGGTGCCGCCGGCAGTCCCTGCACGGTCTCGCGCTTCGGGTTCACCGGCAGGATGACGCCGTCGAATCCCGCCTTCAGCATATAGGCGATCGGCCGGCCGCCGATCCGGGTCGCGTCGTTGGAGGCGCCGACCACCGCGACGGCGCGCGGGTTCAGCAGATCGCGCAGCGAAGTCATGCCGGATTGGCGACGCTGAGGCCGCCGCAGACATAGAGCGTCTGCCCCGTGGTGAAGCCGGCGGCGTCCGACAGAAAGTAGACGACGGCGGCGGCGACCTCCTCCGGCCGGCCCACGCGCCCCATGGGCACCGTTGCCACGAAGGCCTCGCGCTGCGGCGAGCCGGGCGGGGTCGCGGCGGAGAACAGCTCCGTCTCGATCGGGCCGGGCGCGACGTTGTTGACGGTAATGCCCTCGGCCGCGAGCTCGAGCGCCGCGGTGCGCGTCAAGCCGAGCAGCGCGGCCTTGGAGGTCGAATAGGTCAGGCGCGTCGCCTTGCCGAGGCCGGCGCGGCTGCCGATGACGACGATGCGGCCGAAGCGCGCGGCGCGCATGGCCGGCAGGAAGGCCTGCATGGCCCAGATTGCCGCCTGCACGTTCAGCCGCATGGCATCGGCGAACTGCGCGTCGGTGACGTCCTCGATCCGCGCGGGGTCGACGAGACCCGCGCAGTGCACGAGACGCAGCACAGCGTGCGCGGCGGCGATCTCTGCGAAAACCGTCTTCGCCGCGGCCTCGTCGGTGAGGTCGGCGCTGTAGAAGGATCCCAGGAAATCCTCGGGTGCATGGCGCGCCACGCCGATGACGTCGTGGCCGTCTTCGGCCAGGCGATCGCAGACCGCCCGGCCGATGCCGCGGCTGGCGCCGGTGACGAGGATGCTGCTCTCGGCCACGCTGCCTCCTCAGCTCGCGGTATGGATCGGCAGGCCCAGCGCCGCGCGGCGGTTGAGCCAGGCTGTCGGGCGGTAGCGGTCCTCGCCGGTGACCGACTGCAGCTGGCTCAGGATCTCGCGCGTTTCGGCGAGGCCGATGTCCTCGGCCAGCTCCAGCGGCCCGAGGGGGTAGTTGAGCCCCAGCTTCATGGCCGTATCGATGTCCGCCGGCGAAGCCAGCCCGACCTCGGCCATGTAGCAGCCGAGGTTGGCGATCATCGCCGCGATGCGCTGGCCCACGAAACCGGGCGAATCCTTGATGGCGGTCACCTTGCGGCCGCTGCGGGCGATGGCCGCGGCCACCGCGTCGCGCAGCCGCGGGTCGGCGCCGGGCGCCGTCATCAGCGTCACCCGCTTGCGGGTATCGCCCAGGAGATCGAGCGCCACCAGCCGGCGGAAGTCGGCGCCACTCCGCAACGCCGTTGTGGTCGCATCCGCGCCGAGCGGCGCCGCCAGAATCGGGCAGGCCCCGTCGTCGGGCCCCGTCTCAAGCCCGATCTCGGTGCAGAAGCCGGCGAGCCTGTCGTCGGCCTCTGCCAGGCAGACCCGCTGAGCCGGCGCCGCCTCGCTTTCGTGATCCGGCGAGGGTGGATCGACAGGGCGGCCGCCGGCGTCGTAGCGGTACCAGCCGACGCCGGACTTGCGCCCGAGCCGCCCGGCGTCGAACAGCGCCTTGTGATTCGGCGAAGTCCTGATGCGTGGGTCCTGCATGTAGCCGTCGTAGACGATCTGGCTCACCGGGTAGTTCACGTCGATGCCGGTCAGGTCCATGAGCTCGAAGGGGCCCATGCGGAAATGCCGACAGTCGCGCATGATGGCATCGATCTGCGCCGGGGTCGCGATGTTCTCATGGGCGATGCGCAGGGCTTCGGTTGTGAAGGCGCGCCCGCCCATGTTGACCAGGAAGCCCGGCGCGTCCTTGACCCTGACCGGCACCCGGCCCAGGCGCTCGCCGAGCGCGGCGAGCGCTTCGGCGGTGGCTTGGCTGGTTTCGGGCCCGGTGATCACCTCGACCAGCTTCATCAAGGGGACGGGGTTGAAGAAATGCAGCCCGGCGACGCGCTCCCGCTTGTCGCAGGCCCGCGCGATCGAGGCGATGGGGATGGAAGAGGTGTTGGAGGCGAGCAGGCAGTCCGGGCGGACCGCCGCCTCCAGCTCCCGGAACAGGTCGCGCTTCGTCTCAAGATCTTCGAAAACGGCCTCGACCACGGCATCGCACCCGGCCAGCTCGGCGATGTCCTGCACCGCGACCAGGCGCTCGCCGGCAGCGGCCGCCGCTGCCTCGGTCATGCGGCCCTTTTCCACCAGGCGGGCCAGGCGGCCCTTGATGGTCGCGACGGCCTGTGCCGCCGCATCCGGACGGGCATCCAGCAGGAGGCTTCGCATTCCCCCGGCTGCGGAAACCTGCGCGATGCCTTGGCCCATGGCACCCGCGCCGGCAATGCCGAGCAGATAGTCCGGTGCATCCGGCCGTTTCATCGGGACTCCCTGTGCTGGCGAGCGCTTTCAATTCGCCGTGGCCGCCGAATTGATTTTCTTTGCCGTGCGACCAGCCTGGCTTCAAACTAGGTTAGTTTACGAAACAGGCTTTCGCCAAGCGAAACAATATACCAGGGAGTCCGACCATGGCGGAGCAGCGGCCGATCGTCACGGAAAAGCAGTCCGACGTCGCGATCGTACGGATCACGCGGCCGGAAGTGCTGAACGCGCTGAACCTCGCGACGCGCAAGGCCTTGGCCGCCACCTTCACCGAGCTGCAGGACGATCCCGAGGTACGCTGCATCGTGCTGACCGGCGACGAGAAGGCCTTCGCCGCCGGCGCCGACCTGAAGGAGATGGTCGACGCGGATGCGGTCGAGATCGCGAAGCGCCGCACCGAACGTTACTGGCAGGCCATCGCCCGCACGCCGCAGCCGGTCATCGCGGCGGTTCAAGGCTATGCCCTGGGCGGCGGCCTGGAACTCGCGATGATCTGCGACATCATCGTTGCCGGCGAGAACGCCCAGCTCGGCCAGCCTGAAGTGCGGGTCGGCATCATGCCGGGGGCCGGCGGCACCCAGCGCCTGACCCGGGCGGTCGGGAAATTTCACGCCATGCGCCTGTGCCTGACCGGCCGCCCGATTTCCGGCCGCGAAGCCTACGAGATCGGGCTGGTCAGCCTCGTGGTGCCCGACGACGAGGTGATGGCGACGGCCCTGAAGCTGGCCTCGGACATCGCCAGGTTGCCGCCGCTTGCGGTGACCAGCATCAAGGAGGCCATTCTGCAGGGCGAGAATGCCTCCCTCGACGCGGGCCTCGCGCTGGAACGCAAGGCCTTCCAACTGCTCTTCGCCAGCGAGGACCGGCGCGAAGGGATGAACGCGTTCATCGAAAAGCGCAAACCGCAGTTCAAGGGCAAGTGACGCCTCATACCAAGGGAGGTAAATAATGACCCCTGGAGACGTCTTTGCTCGATTTTCGGCTAGGAGCGGCCGGCGCGGCGATGCGGGGCATCGTAAGCCGGTCGCGACGCGGTCCGAAAGTCGAGCAAAGACGCCGGTTCGGTTGCCTTGACGACCCTTCGGAGGGCGTCAGGAAGTCTTGCCGATGCCCCACATCGCCTGCGCCTTCCTTCCTACCCGAAGGGCCGTCAAGGCAATCTCCAGGGATCATTATTTACCTCCCTTGGTATCAGCGGTCGCCGCGCAGCTTGGAAAGCGTGGTGTAGGCGGAGATCGCTTCCAGGCTGCTGTGCACGTCAACGACGACCGCGCGGTCGCAGGCCAGCGCCTGTTCGACCACCGCTTCGGCTTCTTCGGGGCGCGACAGGGTGAGGCCCTCGGCCCCGAAAGCGCGGGCCCAGGCGGCGAAATCTGGATTGCGCAGGTCCGTCGCCACCACGTGGCGTGGGTAGTCGCGTTCCTGATGCAGGCGGATGGTGCCGTAGGAGCGGTTGTTGGAGACGAAGATCTTCGGCGCCGCGCCGTACAGCATGCCGGTCGCCAGCTCGTTGCCTGTCATCAGGGCGCCGCCGTCGCCGACGAAGCAAAGCACCGTGCGCTCCGGATGGCGCAGACAGGCCGCCACCGCGCCGGGGACGCCCAGGCCCATGGCACCGCCTACCGCGCCGATGCAAAGCTGGGTGCCGTCCCAGGGCCAGATCCTGTGCACCCAGCTCGAGAAATTGCCCGAGTCGAGCACCACGATGGAGTTCTTCGGTGCGCGTGCGGCCAGCGGCAGGACCACCGCCCCGAAATCGACGCCGTCCGCATAGGCCTGCGGCGCATAGCGAGCCATGCCCGCCGCGCGATCGTGCAGCTCTGCGGCCCAGGCCCGCCGCTCCGGGCCGGCCTCTGCGTTCCGTCCGGCCAAGGCTTCGAGAAAGGCCGCAGGCTCGCAGGCAAGGCCGAGGTCGGTGCGGTAAACCGCGCCGATGGCCTGGGGGTCCGGATAGACGTGGATCAACGGCTGGTCCGGCTGCGGAGCGCGGGGAAAGCTGTAGCCCTGGGTCGGCACGTCACCCAGGCGCGTTCCCACCGCCAGCACCAGATCGGCCCCGGCCATGGCCTCGACCTGAGGCTTGGGAATCTTGAATCCCAGGTAGCCCGCAAAGAGCGGCGAGGCGTTGTCGAAGATCTCCTGGTGCTTGAAAGCGCTGACCACCGGCAGGTGATGGGCTTCGGCTGCCTGGGCGAGCGCCCGGCGGCCCTGCGCAGGGCTCAGCATGCCCCCGGCGATCAGCAAGGGACGCCGGGCGCGGTTCAGCAGCTCGAGGACGCGGTCGATGTCGCCAAGCCCGGGCTGGCTTCGTGCCAGCGGCAGAGACAATGCCGGCGCGGCCTCGACGGCATCGCTCAGCATGTCCTCGGGCAGGGCGACCACCGTCGCGCCCGGCGTGCCCGTCTGCGCCACGTGGTAGGCACGGGCGAGCGTCTCGTTCAGGCGCGCCGCGTCATGCACCTCCCAGACCGCCTTGGCCATGTCCGCGAAGGTCTTGCCGTAGTCGACCTCCTGAAAGGCGCTGCGCCCGCGCTCGCCGCGGGCGACCTGGCCGATCAGCACGACGAGCGGCACCGCGTCCTGCTGGGCGGAGTGGATGGCGATGGAGACGTTGGTGGCGCCGGGGCCGCGGCTGACCGCGACGACGCCGGGCCTGCCGGTCATCTTGGCATCCGCCAGGGCCATGAAGCCCGCGCCGCCCTCGTGCCGGCAGGCGACGACATCGATGTCGGACTGCGCCGAGAGGGCGTCGAGCAGCGCCAGGTAGCTTTCTCCAGGGACACAGAACAGCCGATCCGTGCCATGAGCCTTCAGGCTTTCGATCAGGATTTCGGCGGCACGCGTCATCTGGATTCCCCCATTCTGCGCCGGCTTCGGTCCCCTGCGCCGCGCAGCGGCCCCTTGCCGCGGCGACAGTCTTGCACTAGCTTCCTTTGCGAAACACTGTTTCGCAATTCAAAAAAGAGCCGTGATACGGCCCAGTAAATCACAAGGGAGGACGCCATGCTGAGATCCGTGAAGATCCTCGCCATAGCGGGGTTGGCCAATGCCGTGATCGCCGGGCATGTCTCGGCCGCGGACATCGAGTTGCCGGGCCAGATCGCCTGGACGGCCTACGATACCGGCTCGGCCGGCTACAACCAGGCCGTCGCGGTCGGCTCGGCTCTGAAGTCGGCCATGGGGGTCGATCTGCGCGTTCTGCCCGGCAAGAACGACGTCGCCCGGAGCGAGCCGCTGCGCCAGGGAAAGGTGCAGTTCTCGGCCACCGGCGTCGGCGGTTCCTTCATGGCCCAGGAAGGCGCCTTCGAGTTCGGAAGCCCGGGCTGGGGTCCGCAGCCGGTGCGCGTCCTGCTTGCCAACAACGGCGGGGCGATCAATCTGGCCGTCGGCGTCGCCGGCGACATCGGCGTCGAGGACTATGCGGACCTGAAGGGCAAGCGCGTCGCCTGGATCAAGGGCGCGCCCGCGCTGAACGTCAACACCACTGCCTATCTCGCTTACGCAGGTCTGACCTGGGATGACGTCAAGAAGGTCGAGTTCGGCGGCTTCGGCGATTCCTGGAAGGGCCTGATCAACGGTCAGGTCGATGCCGCCTTCGCCTCGACCAATTCCGGCTTCGCCTACGAGGCCGCTGCCGGCCCGCGCGGCCTGGTCTGGCCCAAGATCAATCGCGATGATCAGGAGGGTCTGGCGCGGATGCAGGAAATCGCCCCCTTCTTCGTCGCCAACACTGCGACGGTCGGTGCCAACATCGACGGCGCCGCCGCCTATGAGGGCGCCGGCTATGCCTATCCCGTGCTGATCGCCATGGCCGAGCAGGACGATGAACTGGTCTACAACATGACCAGGGCAATGGTCGAACTCTTCGATCAGTACGACGGCAAGGCGCCTGGCATCGGTGGCTGGGCGCTCGACAAGCAGACCTATGAGTGGGTCGTGCCCTATCACGATGGCGCCATCCGCTATTACAAGGAGATCGGCGCCTGGACCGACAAGGCGCAGTCCCACAACGACCGCCTGCTCGCCCGGCAGCAGGCCCTGGCCGAGGCCTGGGAGGCGCTGAAGGCCGAGGGCATCGGCGACGACGCCTGGAGCGACACGTGGAGCGAGGCGCGCCGCAAGGCCCTCAAGGACGGTGGCTTCAGCGTCGTCTTCTGAGCTTCGGCGGTCGCTAAGCTTGTGGGACGAGCCGGCCGGGTCGGCCGGTGCGGCTCCGCGCCTTGGCAATGACCGCTGCGGTCCGGGATTTCAGGGGTGAGGCAATGGGGACGAAATCAGACGCCTCGCGGACAGTCCCGGTCGTCGAGGATGTCGGCAACCGGCGCGAGGTCGGTCCCCTTGCTCAGGGCGTGATCGCGCTCGGCACCTTGAGTGCGATCGCCCTGGCGATCCACCAGCTCTTCAATCTGCAGGTCTTCGGCATCGTCGTCCTCGAGGGCCGCTACCTTTACCTCTTGGCCGGGATCTTTCTGGCGATCGCCTTCTTGTGCTTCCGCGGCACGCCCCGGCCGCGCTCGGGCGTGCCCTGGTGGGACGCGCTGCTGGCACTGGCCGCCGTCATCGGTGCGGGCTATTTCGCCTGGACGGCCGAGCTCAGCCTCGAGGGGGGCTGGGAATATGCCGCACCCGAGACCGCGCGCTGGATGTCGGCCTTGATGTGGCTCCTCATCCTGGAAGCCACGCGGCGTGCCGGCGGCACGGCGATCTTCCTGATCGTGCTGGTCTTCTCGCTCTATCCGACCTTCGCCGACAAGATGCCGGGGCCGATCTCGGCCTTTACCCAGCCGTTCTGGGACACGATCCCCTATCACATCATCTCCTCCGAAAGCTCCTTCGGCATTCCCATGCAGGCCTTCGGAAACCTGGTGATCGGTTTCATCCTCTTCGGCGCGGTCCTGCAGCGCACCGGCGGCGGACAGTTCTTCAACGATCTGGCCTTCGCCCTGGTGGGGAGATACCGCGGCGGCGCCGCCAAGGTCGCGATCTTCGCCAGCGGCTTCATGGGCTCGATGTCCGGCTCGGTCATATCCAACGTGCTGACGACGGGGGCGGTGTCGATCCCGGCCATGAAGCGCACCGGCTTTTCGGCGCGCTATGCCGCCGCGACCGAGGCCTGCGCCTCGACCGGCGGCGTCCTCATGCCGCCGATCATGGGCGCCACGGCCTTCGTCATGGCTTCGTTCCTGTCGCGGCCCTATGTGGAGATCGCCCTGGCCGCGGCGATTCCCTCGCTGCTGTATTACTTCGGCCTCTTCGCGCAGATCGACGCCTATGCGGCCCGCCGCGGCCTCAAGGGCCTGGAGCCGCAGGAGCTGCCATCGGTAGCGCAGGCCCTGCGCGACGGCTGGATGTATCTCTTCGTCTTCGGCCTGCTCATCTTCTTGATGGTGGCCCTGCGCCAGGTCACCCTGGCGCCGTTCTACGCGACCGGTCTGCTCCTGCTGATCAACCAGACGCTCCGCCGGCATCGCTTCACCTGGCGCAGCGCCACTGCGCTCGTCGTGGCCGTCGGCCGCGCCCTGGCGGAGCTGGTCGCCGTGCTGCTCGGTGTCGGCCTCATCGTCGGTGCCTTCTCCGCCACCGGGCTGGCGGGAACCCTGGTCAACGACCTGATTTTTCTGGCCGGCGGCTCCACCATGATGCTGCTGTTCATGGGCGCTCTCACGGCCTTCATCTTCGGCATGGGGATGACGGTGACCGCCTGCTACATCTTCCTCGCCGTCGTGCTGGCGCCGGCCCTCGTGCAGGCGGGCCTGAACGTCCTGGCCGTGCACCTCTTCATTCTTTACTGGGGCATGGTCAGCTACATCACGCCGCCGGTTGCCCTTGGCGCCTTCGCCGCCGCGACCTTGGCGGCCACGAGCCCGCTCAAGACCGGTCTCGAGGCGATGCGTCTGGGCGGCGTGATCTACGTCGCGCCCTTCTTCTTCGTGCTCAATCCGGCCCTGATCGGCGAGGCCCCGGCGCTCGAAGTCATTGCCACCCTGGTCACCGCCTTGATCGGAATCTGGTTCGTCAGCGCTGCCTTGCAGGGCCATGTGAGCTTCGTCGGCGGCTTCGGCGACGACGCGCTGGGCTGGGCCATGCGCGCGCTGCTGTTCGTGGCGGGGATCTGCTTTGCCTATCCCGGGGGCGGCGGGCTCGGCCTGTCGCACTGGCTCTTCAGCGCGGGAGGACTGGTCCTGTCGTTGGCGCCGATGCTCTACGTCCGGCATCTTGGGCGGCGGCGGGTCGCGCCTGCTACAGAAGGTCGCTGAGCTTGTGCTTCAGCAGCTTGCCGGTCGCCGCTGTCGGCAGCTCCTGCATGATGCGATAGCCGCTGGGCCGCTTGTAGGGGGCCAGCAGCGCCGCTGCATGCGCCCCCAGGGCGGCGAGGTCGATGGTGCGCCCCGGCCGCGGCTGAAGAAAGGCGATCACCTCCTCGTTTCCGTCGGCGGTCTTGCGTCCCAGCACCGCCGCGACGGCCACGTCCGGATGCGCGGCCAGCACGCCCTCGACCTCCGGCGGATAGACGTTGAAGCCGGAACGGATGATGAGCTCCTTGGCGCGGCCGACGACATAGAGATGCCCGCGCGCATCGACGCGTCCCAGGTCCCCCGACCTGAGATAGCCGTCGCCGGTCATGACGGCGGCGCTCTGCTGCGGTGCCCGGTAGTAGCCCTTCATGACCAGCCGGCCGCGCACCTGAATCTCGCCGACCTCGCCGGGAGGCGCGACGGCGCCTTCGGGGTCGGCGATGCGCAGCTCGACGTCGGGAAGCGGCGGACCGGTGCTGTCGTCGGCCGCCGGCGCTTCGATCTGCGTGGTGGTCACGGTCGGCGACGTTTCGGTGAGACCGTAGCCGTTGTGAAGCGGCAGCCCCCAGAGCGCCTCGACGCGCGCCTTGAGGCCGGGGTCCAGGGGTGCCCCGCCGCAGGAGATGTAGCGCAGGCTCGGGGCCGGCAGCCCGCCGCGCTGTTCGGCCAGGCCAAGCAGACGGCCGTACATCTGCGGCACGCCCTGGAAGATCGTGATGCCGTCCTCGGCAAGGGCGCGGGCCAGGGCCTCGGCGTCGAACCGCGGCACCAGATCGAGCTGTGCGCCCTGGTAAAGTGTGCCGTTGAGCACCGATGCCAGCCCGAAGACGTGGCTGACCGGCAGCACGGCATAGATCCGGTCGGATGGGGTGAGCCGGCGCATCTCGGAACTGCGTCCCGCGATGAAATTCAGGTTGTCGTGGGTCAGCATGACGCCCTTGGGCTCACCCGTCGTCCCGGAGGTATAGATCAGAGCGGCGACCTGCGCCCTGGGATCCTGCGACAGCGGTTCAGCGGCGCCAGGGGCGGGGCCCTTCGTGAGCGAGGCCCCGAAGCGCGCGAAGGCTGGAACGGCAAAGGCGCCGAGGCGGCTGCCTTGCGCTGCGGCCTCCGGCGACACGGCATCGGTGGTGACGATGAGGCGCGGCCCGCTATGCGCAATGACCGCATCGATCTCCCGCTGCGCATGCCGGGCGTTGAGGGGCACGGCCCAGGCCCGCAGCCGTTGTGCCGCAAAGATGGACAGCGCCGCCGCGATGGCGTTTTCGCAGAGGATCAGAAGCCGGTCGCCGGGCTGGAGACCCTGTTCGGCCAGGGCGGACTGCGCCGCGCCGAGCGCGGCGTCCAGTTCGCGATAGGTCAGCGCGGCCCCTGTGGCGTCCGTGAGGGCCGTCGCCCCAGGTCGCCTTTCCGCCCAGTAGCCGATGCTGTTGCCGCACCAGGCGAAGGAGTCGCGCGGCAAGGCCGCCTCTGAGGCTTCAGGGCCGGAAATCACCAGATGCTCCCACCTGCGAAAATCGATTTTGGAATGCGAAACTACCATAGCTTCCCCGGCCGCCGCAGCCATAACTCCCGATCCGGCCGGATCGGGCCGCAGGATTCCAGGGTGGGGCGATCGGGCTCTGCGGGCCGGGGCACCCGCTAGCCCGGACTTCTCAAACTATGGCGGAGCGTCATCGCGTCAGGAAGTCCGCTGGGCAGGAGAAGGCCGAAAAGCGTAGCGGAGACTACGGTTGAGGGCTTCGACGCACCCAGCGGGCTTCCTGACGCGACCCGAAGGGCGGGGCGCATTTGCCGACAGGCGGCGTCAAGCCGCTCGAGCGTATTCCCGATACGCTCTTCGCGTCTTTCCTGGCCTGTCGGCAAATGCGCCTCCGTGACGTCCACCATAGTTTGAGAAATCCGGGCTAGTTCCGCATGGCGAAAGCAATTTCTACAAACTTGCTTCTGGCCCGCGCCCAAGGCAAGCTGACAGCATGACGAGACGTTATCGCGCGACAGCTATCGGACAGCAGGGCGGGCCACAGGTCGGCGACATCGTCCCGTCGCATGACCGCCAGTTCGTCACCGCGCTTGCGCGCGGCCTCGAGGTTCTGCGGGCCTTTCGGCCCGGCGAGGCGAATCTGAGCAACCAGGAAATCGCCGAGCGCACGGCCCTTTCCAAGCCGACGATTTCGCGACTGACCCATACGCTGGTGGAGCTCGGCTACCTGACGCATTCCGCGAGCAACGGCCGCTACCAGTTGGGGCCCGGGGTGCTGGCCCTGGGCTACGCCATGATCGCCGGCCTGGAAGTGCGCGAGCGGGCACGCCCGCTCATGGAACAGCTGGCGGTCACGGCCGACGCGACCGTCGCCATCGGCGAACGCGACCGGCTCAGCGTGGTCTATCTCGACTGCTGCCGGGGGACGCAGACCGTGGCGCTCAGCCTCAATGTCGGGTCGCGCATTCCCCTGGGGACGACCGCCATGGGCCGGGCGATCATGGCCAAGCTGCCCGAGGGCGAACGCGAGTACCTGCTGCGGGCCCTGCGTGAGCGCGATCCCGAAACCTATCCCAAGGTCGAAAGCGGTTTGAAGCAGGCCATCAGCGATCTGGCGACCTATGGGTTCTGCACCTCCTTCGGGGACTGGCGCCCCGATGTGAATGCGATCGGCGTTCCGGTCCAGTCGCTGAACCGCGAGCGGGTCTTCGGGCTGATCTGCGGCGGGCCGTCTTTTACGGCCTCGGCAGAATATCTCGTAGAGCAGGTCGGACCGCGGCTCGTCCAGATCGCCCGGGACCTGAGTGCGCCCCCGGAGGCGACCGCCCCCCGTCTGGCCTCGTCTTAGTCCTAGTCCTAAGGGGCCTCGGCGAAGAGCGCGCGGGAGAGCCACTGCGCGACCAGCGCTGGCGTGTTGCTGCCTTCGATCTCCACCGTCACGTCGTACTTGAAGGTAAGCTCCTGGGGACGGCGCTCCTCTGCCTGCAGCAGGCGGAAGCGGGCGCGCACCCGCGCCCCAGCCGGTACCGGCGCCAGGAAGCGCACCCTGTCAAAGCCGTAGTTGATGCGGGCGCGCACCCCTTGCATCGCAGGCAGCGCGTCGCGCGCCATCGCCGGCAGCAGGCCGAGCGTCAGGAAGCCGTGAGCGACCGTGCCGCCATAGGGCGACTCGGCCTTGGCGCGCGCAGGATCGACATGAATGAACTGTTGGTCCCCGGTCACCTCGGCGAAATCGCTGATCAACGACTGGTCGATCTTGATCCAGGACGATATCCCGACCTCGAAGCCGACAAGGGCTTTCCACTGGTCGGCGCTGAGGGCTGTGTTCTCGTTCACCGGCATCGCTTCATCCGCCATCTCGCGCCGCCTGCAGCAGGCTCAGGTGTCCGGCATCTTCGGGGAAGGATGCGCGGCGGGCGCCTCGAGAAAGTCCGACGGGTCGATGGCGGCGGCGGCGGGGGCCTCGACCGGTCCCAGATGCGGCTCGGCGGCTGCCTGCGTCACGAGCGCGGCTGCCGGCCAGCGCAGATTGATCAGGATTCCGACAACGCCCAGCGACAGACCCGAAAGGTCGGTCCAGATTCCGGGCTTGATCAGCGTAAAGGCCGCGGCGACGAACAGGATGCGCGTTGCCCAGTTCGCCGGCTTCACGAAGAAGCCGCTCAATCCGCCGGCGAGGAAGGCGACGCCCGTGGCCGCAGTGACCGCGCTCAGAGCAATCACGTCCCAGTCGCCGATGAGAAGCAGTGAGGGGCCGAACACGAACATGAAAGGGATGATGTATCCGGTCAGGCCGAGCTTCACCGCCGCCCAGCTTGTCGCCCAGACCGCCGAGCGGCTGATCCCGCAGGCTGCATAGACGGCGATCGCCACGGGCGGGGTGATCGCCGACAGGATCGCGAAATAGAAGACGAACATGTGGGCCGCTTCCACCGCGATGCCCAGGCGCACGAGTGCGGGCACCAGCAGCGCGACCTGGACGATGTAGGCAGGCGTCGTGGGCATGCCCATGCCCAGGATGATCCCGGCGACCATGGTCAGCAGCAGCGCAGGCAGCAGCAGGTCCTGGGCCGCCGCCCGCACCACGCCGGTGAAGGTGAGGCCGAGGCCGGTTTGGGCGATCACGCCGATCACGATGCCGGCGGAGGCGCAGGACAGCGCGACGATGACCGAATTGATGGCACCTGCTTCGAGCCCATCGACAAGCCGGGCGAGGGTGAACTCGCTGCGCGTCGTGCGGCGCAGGAGCACCACGGGAACGATGGAGAAAATCCCCATGAGCGCCGAATAGGGCGCCGAGAAGCCGGACATCAGCGTGCCGATGATGATCGCCAGCGGCAGGAAAAGGTGGCCGCGCTCCTTGAGCACGACGCCAACCCGCGGCAGGTCGGCCTTGGGCAGTCCCCGCAGGCCCTGCTTCCTGGCCTCGAAATGCACCGCGAGGAAGACGGCCAGATAGTACAGCAGCGCCGGCAGTAGCGCATAGCCGGCCACCGTCAGATAGCTCGTCCCGAGAAACTCGGCCATCACGAAGGCGGCGGCGCCCATGATCGGCGGCATGATCTGGCCGCCCGTGGAGGCGACCGCCTCTACCGCCCCGGCGAAGGGGGCGGGATAGCCGATCCGCTTCATCAGCGGGATGGTGAAGGTTCCCGTCGTCATCACGTTGGCGACGGCCGAGCCGGAGACGGACCCGAACAGACCCGATGTCACCACCGCGACCTTGGCCGGCCCGCCGGCCCGGTGTCCCGTCAAAGCCAGCGCAAAATCCATGAACAGCTTGCCGATGCCCATTCGCTCCGCCAGGGCGCCGAAAATGACGAACAGGACCACGTAGGTCGCCGAGACCTGTGCCGGTATGCCGAACAAAGCATCGGTCGTCATGTACTGATATTCGAGCAGCCGCAAGATGCTGGTGTTGGTGAAGAAGAGTTGATAGCCGAGGAAGGCGAGCGCGGTGAGCGGCAGGATGGGGCCGATCGCGCGGCGCGTTGCTTCCAGCACGACGATGATCATCAGCACGGCCATGGTCTGGTCCGTGGTCGAGACCGGACCGACATAAGCCATGCGGGTGTTGAAGTAGGTCAGCTCGACGATCGGATAGGCAGCGGCGGCCAGCGAGACGACGAGGAACACCCAGTCCAGCATGCCCGGCCCGGCGCCCCTGCGTGACCGCAGGATCGGCAGGGAGAGATAGGCGAGGACCAGCGCGAAGGCGAAGTGAGTCGCCCGCAGCGTAAAGGCGTTGGGAGGGCCGAAGTACGCCACGTAGAGGTGAAACAGGCTCATGGTCACGGCCACGGCCGTGATCACCCGCTTCAACCAGAATTCATAGCGAATCATGGCGCGCTCCGGTGGCTTGGCGACGATGCCGGCAAGCAGCGTTGTCTAGCCCGGACTTCTCGAACTATGGCGGAGCGTCATCGCGTCAGGAAGCCCGCTG
>WHTV01000080.1 GCA_009377535.1 Kiloniellaceae bacterium | reverse complement strand
GGCTTCGAGGTTCCCTTGCGCCCCGACAACGGCGATATGGCATTCGAACATAGAGCGGAAATAGCACGGAGCCGCACAGCACGTCACCACGGCAGGCTTGTACGCGGGCGCTCGGCCCGCAACACCTGCTTCCAGTGCCGCATCGAGCGCGGGTGAGGACTGTCGGCGCTACGCGCTGAAGAGCTGCTGCACGGCGAGGTTTTCGGCTACCCCCTCGTCACGGCCGCCCGTGAACACCGCGGCGGTGCGGCAGAGTTCCGGCGCGTGATAGACCGCGCCAACGCTGCCCGGCCCGCCCGCGGTATGGCCGACAACGAAACCAGGGGCCGCCATCCCGTCGCCCTGTACGTCGCCCATCATCAACCCCAATCCGTAGCCTGTCGTTATCCAGGGCCGGCCGGGCAGCGGCCCGCCGATCATATAGCGGTCGAGTAGGGCCGCGCGAGAGGCGGGCGCCAGGAGGCCGCCCGTCATGATCCGATGCAGCGCCAGTGCCGCCTCGCGGGTGGAGCCCATTAATGTGCCGTGGTAGACCCAGCCGGGGTGGTAGCCGTGGTTGCCCGCAAAGGCGCTGGCGTTCATGTCGTCGACCGTCTCGGCCAAGTCCGCGCTTTCGATCCCCAGCGGCAGCAGGACCAGCTCCCGCAGCGCCGCTTTCAGCCCCGCGCCGTAGCGTGCCTCGATCAGCCGGCGCAGCAGCAGATAGCCGACGTTGGAATAGGCCCAGCCTGCAGCCGGGGCAAAGCGCAGCTCTTCGGGCGGCACGCGCGCCAGCAACGCCGATTCCGGCCAGGGCGCCTCGCCGCGCGCGACGGCGTCGCTGTAGTCCCTAAGGCCGCCGTAGTCACCGACACCGGCACGATGCTGCAGCAGCTGGCGCGGCGTATAGGGTCGTCCCTCCAGTCGTTCATCCAGCGCCAATGCACCCCGCTCGGCCAGTCGCAGAGCGGCAACAGCAATCAGCGTCTTGGTGAAGCTCCACCAGGGCACCACAGCGTCAGACGCACTGGCTTCGAGGTTCCCTTGCGCCCCGACAACGGCGATATGGCATTCGAACATAGAGGCCTCTGGAAGGGTCCTGCGGCCGAGCAACCGGTGAGGCTATGGGTCCCGGCAACGAATGCCGGGACGACAGCTTAGGCAGTGGCGAGGGCGAAACTCCCACCCGAGAGGGATGGATGCCGCACGCGAGCGCCGCCGCCTAAAACGCCGCTTCCTTCATGGCCATGATCGGGGCCTTGCCCGCCATGATGGCGGAGAAGTGGCCGGAGCTCTTGGGCAGCAGGCGCTGGAAGAAGAAGCGTGCGGTGGCGAGCTTGGCTTCGTGGAAGGCGGCGCTGTCGCCATCCTGCTGCGCCAGGCTCGCCTCGGCCATGCGCGTCCACAGGTAGGCCAGCGCCGTATAGGCGAAGAGGTTCAGGTAGTCGGCGGCGGCGGCGCCCGCCTCCTCCGGGTCCTTCAGGCCCTGCTGGGCGATCCACAGCGTCGACTGCTGCAGGCGGCTGAGGGACTTTGCCAGCGGCGCCACGAACTCGGCCAGCTCGGGCCGGGTCATCTTGGCCTCGACGTAGCCTTGCACCGGATGGAAGAAGCGGCGCAGCAGGCGGCCCATGTTCTGGCCCAGCTTGCGGCCGACCAGGTCGAGCGCCTGAATGCCGTTGGCGCCCTCGTAGATCTGCGCGATGCGGGCATCGCGCACCAGCTGCTCCATGCCGTGCTCGCGGATGTAGCCGTGGCCGCCGTAGACCTGCATGCCGAGATTGGTCGCCTCGAAGCCGTAGTCGGTGAAGAACGACTTGATGATCGGCGTCATCAGGGCGACGAGGTCGTCGGCTTCCTGGCGCTTGGCCGCGTCGGGATGCTTCTCGGCGACGTCCACGGCGATGGCGACCCAGAGCGCCAGCGCCCTGGCGCCCTCGTTGAGCGCCCGCATGGTCAGGAGGTTCCGGCGCACGTCGGGATGCACGATGATCGGGTCCGCCGCCTTCTCCGGGTAGGCCGGGCCGGCCAGCGAGCGGCCCTGCAGCCTTTCCTTGGCGTAGGCCGCCGCCGACTGGTAGGCGGTCTCCGCAAGGCCCAGGCCCTGGATGCCGACGTCGAGGCGCGCCACGTTCATCATGGTGAACATCTTGGCCATGCCGCTGTGCGGCTGGCCGACGAGATAGCCCTCCGCCGCATCGAAGTTCATCACGCAGGTGGAAGAGGCCTTGATGCCCATCTTGTGCTCGATGGAGCCGCAGGCCACGCCGTTGCGGGTGCCGGGGGAGCCATCCTCCTTCACCAGGAACTTCGGCACGATGAAGAGCGAGATGCCCTTGGTGCCTTCCGGCGCGTCGGGCAGCTTGGCGAGCACCAGGTGGACGATGTTCTCGGAGAGGTCATGCTCGCCGGCGGAGATGAAGATCTTGGTGCCGGTGATGCTGTACTTGCTCTCGCCGTCCGGCGCCGCCCCCATTGGTTCGGCCCGGGTGCGGATCAGGCCCAGATCCGTGCCGCAGTGCGGCTCGGTCAGGCACATGGTGCCGGACCAGCGGCCGTGGATCATGTTGGGCAGGAACGTCCGCTTCTGGTCGTCGCTGCCGTGCATCTCCAGAGCGTTGCAGGCGCCGTGGGTCAGGCCCGGATACATGCCGAAGCTGAGGTTGGTCGAGCAGATCAGCTCGGTCATCACGAACTGCAGGGTCTTCGGCAGGCCCTGGCCGCCGTAGTCGGGGTTCAGCGAGAGGCCGTTCCAGCCGGCCTCGCAGAAGCTGTCGTAGAGCGCCTTGAAGCCGTCGGGCGTGCGCACGACGCCGTTCTCGAAGCGGCAGCCCGCCTCGTCGCCGGGGCGGTTCAGCGGCAGGAGCTCGTTCTGGCAGAACCTGGCGCCCTCTTCCAGCACCGCGTCGACCAGTTCGCGGTTGGCTTCCTCGTAGCCGGGCAGCGCCGCCACCTGCCCCTCGTAGTCGAGCAGGTCGTAGAGCAGGAAGCGGATGTCGTCGAGCGGCGCGGCGTAGGTCACCATGTTCTCTATTCCACTAGTTGCGAAGCGGCTTGCCGGTCTCGAGCATGTGCTCGACCCGCGCCAGGGTGCCCGGCGTCTTCACCAGGCGCATGAAGGCGGCGCGCTCCATTTTCAGCACGGCGTCCTCGCTGGTCGGCTCGGTGAAGTCGGCCTTGGCGCCGCCGGTCAGCACCTCGGCCAGCTCCGTCGCCACCACCATGTCGTGCTCCGTCGCCTGGCCCTTGGCGAAGAGGTCGCGCAGGGCATAGGCCAGCGAGGCCTTGCCGGAGGGCCCGGGCAGGAAGAGCTCGACGGGCTCGGGCGGCTGGTAGCCCTCGACCAGCGACAGCGCCTTCTGCTTGGCGTCGGCCAGCAGGCGCTCGCGGTTGAAGGTCACCAGGTCGCTGCTGCGCAGGAAGCCCAGCTCCTTTGCCTCGAAGGCGGACTTTGCCACCTTGGCCATGCCGATGGTCTCGAAGGCGGCGGCCACCGGCGGCATCGGCCCCTTGGGCCGGCGCGGGTCGCGGGAGTAGCGGGACAGCAGCTCCTTGCAGCCGCCCCAGGCCGGCACCACGCCGACGCCGACCTCGACCAGGCCGATGTAGCTTTCGGCATGGGCCTGCACGGCGTCGGAGGCCAGCAGGATCTCGCAGCCGCCGCCGAGCGCCAGGCCCGAGGGCGCGGCCACCACCGGAAAGGGCGCGCGCTTCAGGGCGGCGTAGACCTTCTGGCCCTCGCTCACCATGTCCTCGATGGCCGGCCAGGCGCCGACGTTGGCGGCGAACATGGCGAGGCCCAGGTTGGCGCCGGCGGAGAAGTGCGAGGCCTCGTTGTAGACGACCAGCGCCTTATGGTCCTTCGCCACGATCTCCAGCGCTTTGCCAATGATCTTGAAGACCTCGGGGTCGATGGTGTTCAGCTTGGTGTGCACCTCCAGGCAGACCACGCCGTCGCCGATGTCCCACAGCGAGGCCGAGCCGTTCCTGGCCAGCGGCGGCCCCTTGAGCTTCACGTCGGCGAGCAGCAGCACGCCCTCGCTGCGGCGCACGTCGGCGTAGTCGCCGGCGACGGTCAGGTGCTGCAGGCGGCCGTCCTTCACCCGGTAGAAGCCCTCGGCGGCGGCCGCCTTTTCCAGCAGCGGCGGCACCGCGCGGCCCTCTTCCGTCAGGCGCGCGGCCACGTCCTTGGCGCCCAGCTTGTCGAGCAGCTCGAAGGGGCCGAATTTCCAGTTGTAGCCCAGGCACAGCGCGCGATCGACGGAGGGAATGTCGTCGGCGATCTCCGGCACCAGCGAGGCGGCATAGGCGAGCGTCTGCGACATCACCGCCCAGGCGAAGGCGCCGCCCTTGTCGGCGTGGGCAACCAGCGCCTTGGCACCGCCGCGCCGGGCGGCGGAGACGCTGGCCAGCGACGGCCGGGCCGCCGGCGCGTAGTCGCCGGTGGCGAGATCGATGGCCTCCTTCACGCGGGCACCGTTCGCCTTGTTGAGGCGGTAGAAGCCGCCCTTGCCCTTGCGGCCGGTGTAGCCCTCGGCGATCAGCTTCTCGAGCAGCGGGAAGGGCCGGCGCAGGGCCTGGTAGGCATCGTCCTTCGGCAGCGTCGCCGCCAGGGAAGCATCGACCTTGGGCATGAGATCCAAGCCCACGAGATCGAGCAGCGCGAAGACGCCGGTCTTGGGGATGCCGAGCGGCCGGCCCATGACGGCGTCAGCCTCCTCGACCGTCAGGCCGCGCTCCAGGGTCTCCACCACGGCGCACTGCAGCCAGAAGGTGCCGATGCGGTTAGCGACGAAGCCGGGCGTGTCGTGGCAGTGCACGATGCCCTTGCCGAGCACGCGGTCGC
The DNA here is from genome assembly GCA_009377535.1 of Kiloniellaceae bacterium. Lineage (GTDB taxonomy): Bacteria > Pseudomonadota > Alphaproteobacteria > Kiloniellales > Kiloniellaceae > Pelagibius. The sequence continues at coordinate 16,420 of WHTV01000080.1, read as the reverse complement.
CGAAGGCGGCGATCTCCGCCACCGCCTCGGGGCGCGTCTTCTCGCCGGCGACCAGTTCCAGCAGCGCCATGTAGCGCGGCGGATTGAAGAAGTGGGTGATCATGAAGTCGGCGGCAAAGCGCGCCGGCAGGCCTTCCGTCAGCAGCTTCAGCGGCAGGGTCGAGGTGTTGGAGGAGACGATGGAGCCGTCCTTGCGGACCTCTTCCAGGCGGTGGTAGAGATCGCGCTTCACCTCCGGGTCTTCCAGCACCGCCTCGACGATCCAGTCGCAGTGGACCAGCTCGTCGAAATCGTCCTCCAGATTGCCGGGCGTCACGAGCTGGGCGGCGCGCGGCCACATGAAGGGTGCGGGGTCGGCCTTCAGCATCTTCGCGATGGCGCCCTCGGCCAGCGCGCTGCGGTTCTCCGCCCCTTTTGGCACGATGTCGAGCAGCAGCACCGGCACCCCGGCGTTGGCGAGATGCGCGGCGATGCCGGCACCCATCACGCCGGCGCCGATCACCGCAGCCTGGCTGATCGCCATCTATGCGGCCTCCAGGATGGTGGCGATGCCCTGGCCGCCGCCGATGCATTGGGTAGAGAGCGCGAACTCCTTGCCCTCGCGCTGCAGCAGGGCCGCGGCCTTGCCGGTGATGCGCGCGCCGGTGGCGCCCAGCGGATGGCCGAGGGCGAGCGCGCCGCCGTCGAGGTTGGTCTTGTCGAGGTCGAGACCCAGCTCGTCGGCGCAGGCCAGCGCCTGGGCGGCGAAGGCCTCGTTCAGCTCGACGATGTCGAGGTCGCCGACGGCGAGGCCGGCGCGCTCCAGCGCCTTGCGGGTCGCCGCCACCGGACCCATGCCCATGACTTCAGGGTCGCAGCCGGCCACGGCGATGGCGCGCAGCTTCGCCAGCGGCTTCAGGCCGTGCGTCTTGGCGTAGTCCTCCGAGGTCACCAGCACGGCGGAAGCGCCGTCGGTCAGCGGCGAGGAGGTTGCGGCGGTCACGCTGCCGTCGGTGGCGAAGGCGGGCTTCAGCCCGGCCAGCCCCTCGGCGGAGGTGTCCGGGCGGATGCAGCCGTCGGCGGTCACCTCGCTTCCCTTCACGTCGACCGGGATGATCTCGTCGCTGAGCCGGCCTTCCGCGCGCGCCGCCGCCGCCTTGCGGTGGCTGATGACGGCCAGCTCTTCCTGGCGCTGGCGGGTGATCTGGTGGCGCCGTGCCACGTTCTCCGCGGTTTCGCCCATGGAGATGTAGGCGGCGGGGAAGCGCTCGGCGAGGCCTGGATGCAACAAGGGATTGAAGCCGGCCATGGGCACGCGGCTCATGGACTCGATACCGGCGCAGATGAAGGCCTCTCCGGCATTCATCTGGATGCTGCCGGCGGCCATGTGGATCGCCTGCATGGAGGAGCCGCAGAAGCGGTTCACCGTGGTGCCGGCGACCGAGATCGGCAGCTCGGCGAGAAAGCCGATGAGGCGCGCCACGTTGAGCCCCTGCTCGCCCTCCGGGAAGGCGCAGCCGACGATGAGGTCCTCGATGTCCTTGGGGTCGATGCCGCTACGCTCGAGCAGGCCGCGCACCACCTGGGCGGCCATCTCGTCGGGTCGCAGCTTCACCATCTCTCCCTTGTGGGCGAAATGGAAGGGCGAGCGGACGTAGCCGGCGATCACAACGTTCTTTTCCATCATCCAAGACCTTTCGTCTCTTCAAGGCGTGACGACGCGGCGTTCACGGCTGCGTCTCTCTGCTCGCCTGCGGCGGCGAGTCGCCATTCTGCGCCTGGGCCGCGTGTTTGGCACGTTCCTCGGCGATCAGTTCCTTCTTCGACAGCTTGCCGATGATGGTCTTGGGCAACGCATCGCGGAATTCCAACTGGCGCGGCATTTCCATGGGCGAGATCTTGTCGGCCAGGAAGGCGCGCAGCGCGTCGGGCGTCAGGCTCTCGCCGTCCTTCAGGCGCACGAAGGCCTTCGGCACCTCGCCGCGGTATTCATCGGGGATGCCGCAGACCGTCACCTCGGCGACGGCGGGGTGGCGATGGATGGCATCCTCGATGTGGCGCGGATAGACCTTGTAGCCGCCGGAGATGATGACCTCCTTCAGGCGGTCCACCAGGAAGCCGTAGCCGTCCTCGTCCATGAAGCCGACATCGCCGGTGTGGAGCCAGCCGTGGCGCAGCGTCGCCGCCGTCTCCACCGGGCGCTGCCAGTAGCCCGCCATGACCTGCGGGCCGCGCACGCAGATCTCGCCCTTCTCGCCCAGCGGAACCGCTTCGCCGCTGCCGTCGAGGGCGCGGATGACGACCTCGGTGCCCGGCAGCGGCAGGCCGAAGGAGCCCGTCTTGATCCGGCCGGTGAGGGGGTTGCAGGTCGCCACCGGCGACGCCTCGGAGAGTCCGTAGCCCTCCAGCAGCTTGCCGCCGGTCAGGTTCTCGAAGCCCTCGCGCACCGGCAGCGGCAGGGCGGCGCCGCCGGATATGCAGTTCTCGATGCAGGAGAGGTCGTAGCGCTCCAGCCTCGGATAGTGCAGCAGCGCGTTGAATAGGGTCGGCACACCGGGGAAGAAGGTCGGCCGCCGCCGCGCGATGGTCTTCAGCACGGTCTCGATCTCGAAACGCGGCAGCAGGATGATCTCGGCGGCGATGCGGATCGCCAGGTGCATGTTCACCGTCATGGCGAAGACGTGGAACAGCGGCAGCACCGCCAGCACCCGCTGCTCGCCCGGCTTCACGCCGATGAACCAGCGGTGCAACTGGCTGACGTTGGCGGAGATCGACCCGTGGGTCAGCATGGCGCCCTTGGGCAGGCCGGTGGTGCCGCCGGTGTACTGCAGCACCGCCACGTCATCGATGCCGATCTCGGCGGGCTGGAAATCGCCCTCGTTGTCGATCAGGTCGGCGAACCACAGATAGCGGTCGTCGCCGGCCGGAACCTTTGCAAGCTCGCCGCGCTTGGCGATGGCGAAGAGCTGGCGCTTGGGGAAGCGCAGGATTTCACCCATGGTGCCGACCACGACCTTCTTCAGGGCACAGCGTCCGAGCGCGGAGACGAGTTTCGGCAGCAGCAGCTTCAGGTCGAGGGTGACGGCATATTCGGCGCCGGAGTCGGCCAGCAGCGTGTGCACCTCCTCCTCGGCGTAGAGCGGGTTCACGTTGACCACGATGCCGCCGAGCTTCATGACGGCGAAATAGCAGATCACGTAGTAGGGCGTGTTGGGCAGGAAGAGCGCGACCCGCGTGCCCTGGGCGACCCCAAGGTCCTGCAGGCCCTTGGCCGCCTGCGCCACCAGGGCGCCGATCTCCGAGTAGGTGTAGGTCCGGCCGAGGAAATCGAGGCAGGGGCGCGTGCCGTAGTCGGCGACGGCGCGGTCGAGCGCTAGGTGAAGCGGCTCGCGCAGCACCGCTTCGCCCCAGGACAGGCCAGCCGGATAGCTGCGCTCCCAGGGGTGCGCTGCGGGCGCGGCCCCGCCGGGGCCCTCGCCCCGCCGGCCGTCGCTCTGGCCTTCGCCGAGTGGTCCCAAGGTCATCGCCGAACCTCGCAGCTCTGCCCCCGAAAAGTCGTGCGGCCGCCCGGGGGCGCGGCGGGCCGCTCAAGCAACGACGCAAGGATAGCGCCCAACTTCCTTCGATTCGGTAACTATTCTCCGGTCCGGTGCATCCTGACGTCTGCAAGGAAAAGCAGCCGTTAACCATAAAGGTCGGCGATTTCCATACGGGTTTCAAGGGAGCGCTGCCCGCCGCCCCCGTGTCAAGCTTGACGCCCCGGCCGGTTTACGGCCGCCGGTCGCAACGAAGGCCCGGGATCAGAGCTTCAGGGGGCTTTAGCGATAGAGCAGGGTCGGCAGGAACATGGAGAGCTGGGGCACGAAGGTGACCAGCAGCAGCACCGCCACCAGCGGGACGAGGAAGGGCGCGGTGGCCGCGACGCAGCGCTCGAAAGGTACGCCGGAGACCCGGGAGAGCACGTAGATCACCATGCCGACCGGCGGCGTCAGCAGGCCGATCATCAGGTTCAGCACCATGATGACCCCGAAGTGCACCGGATCGATGCCGAGCTTCACCACGATGGGCAGCAGCACCGGCACCAGGATGGTGATGGCGGCGATGGTCTCCATGAAGCAGCCGACGATCAGCAGGATGACGTTGATCATCAGCAGGATGAGCAGCGGATTCTCGGTGACGGTGAGGATGAGGGCGGCGAAGTGCTCGGCGACCCGATTGCTGGTGAGGATCCAAGCGAAGATCGACGCGGCGGCGACGATGAACATCACCACCGCCGTGGTCTCGATGGTGTCGAAGCTGACCCGCAGCAGGCGGCGCGGGGTGAGCGTGCGGTAGATGACGATGCCGAGCAGCAGGGCGTAGGCGGAAGCGGCGATGGCCGCCTCGGTCGGCGTGAACAGGCCGCCGAGGATGCCGCCGACGATGATCACCGGCGTCATCAGCGAGAGGAAGGCGCGCTGGAAGCTGAACAGCAGCACGCCCCAGGAAAAGCGCGCGTCGCGCGGATAGTTGCGGGTCCGCGCATACCAGCCGACCATGATCATCAGCGCGGCGGCCATGAGCAGGCCGGGAATGAAGCCGGCGGCGAAGAGCTGGCCGATCGAGGCGGAGGCCACCACGCCGTAGATCACCATCGGCAGCGAAGGCGGGATGATCGGCCCTATGGTCGACGACGCTGCCGTGACGCCGACCGAGAAGTCGACATCGTAGCCGGCGTCGCGCATCGCCTTGATCTCGATGGTGCCGAGGCCGCCGGCGTCGGCCACCGCGGCGCCCGACATGCCGGCGAAGACCACGCTGGCGCCGACGTTCACGTGGCCGAGGCCGCCGCGCATCCAGCCGACGCAGGCCCTGGCGAAGTCGAAGATGCGGTTGGTGATGCCGGCGGTGTTCATCAGGTTGCCGGCCAGGATGAAGAAGGGTACCGCCAGCAGCGGGAAGGAATCGACGCCGTTGATCATGCGGTGGATCACCACCAGGTCCGGCGCCTGGCCGGACAGCAGGATGAAGGCGAGCGAGGAGAGGCCAAGCGCAACGGCGATCGGCACGCCGAGAATCAGCAGCCCGAAGACCATGACGAAAAGGAGCGTCAGCAGCATGTGCAGGAGTACCGTTCAGTCGATGAGCTGTTGCGCGCCGGGACGGGTGAGCGGGCTGTGGCCCTGGCGCCAGTGCTTCCACGCGAGGCGCAGGGCATAGAGCGTCATGGCGACGAAGGCAGCGCAGACCAGCCAGTAGATGACGTCCCTGCCGAGGTCGACGAAGGCCATCTTCTGCCTGGTCTTGAGGGCCAGCTTGGCGGTGATCCAGGCGGCCGAGGCATAGAAGCCGAGCCCCAGCAGGTCGACCAGGGTCGAGCAGGCACGGCCCCAGGCGCCCGGCAGGTAGCGGTAGAAGAATTCGACGGCGATGTGGCTGCTCTTGCGCACCGCCATGACCGCCCCGGTGAAGGTCACGGCGATCAGCAGGTAACGGGCGACCTCCTCGGTCCAGCCGATCGAGTCGTTCAGCACGTAGCGGGAGAAGAACTGCAGGAAAACGATGACGGCGAGCGCCCAGAACAGCAGGAGCACCACCGTGTCTTCCGGGCTGACGTCGCTGAGGTCGATCGGCGCGTCGTCGTCCGGAAAAGGGGGAGGCGCCTGAGGCGCCTCCCCGCTGCCGTCTTTCGCTGCGGCCATGGGACGGCCTTCTCGCTTCGGGAGGCTACTGGATGGCCTGCAGCTTGTCGTAGGTCGCCTGGTCCCAGGTGGCGGCCGGGCCGTTGTGCAGCGGCACGACGGCGTCTCGGAAGGCGGCGCGGTCGACCTCGTTCACCGTCTTGCCCTGGTCGCGGAACCACGCCACCAGTTCCTGCTCGACCTTTACGATCTCGTCGGTGCAGTTGGCCGCGGCCTCCGCCAGCACGCCGGAGAGCAGTTCCTTCTCGGCGTCCGACAGGCTGCTCCAGGTCGGCTCGGCGACGATGGTCAAAAGGGCGTCGGTGATGTGCCCGGTCAGGGTGATGTAGTCCTGCACCTCGTAGAACTTCTTGAACTGGATGGTCGGCAGGGGATTCTCCTGCGCGTCGACCACGCCCTGCTGCAGGGCGAGGTACACCTCGGCGAAGGCGATCGGCGTCGGGTTGGCGCCGACGGCCTCCGGGAACATGGTGTAGAGCGGCGCATCGGGCACGCGGATCTTCAGCTTCGCCATGTCGTCCGGCTGCTTGATCTCCTTGTTGGAGGTCACGTGGCGCTCGCCGTAGTAGGTCATGGCGATGACCTCGTGGCCGGTCTCGTCCCGGTAGCCGGCGGCCAGCTCGTCGAACAGCTGGCTGTCGCGGTAGGCGGTCCAGTGCTCGAAGTCGCGGAACATGTAGGGCGAGCCGCCGATGGCGATTGGCCCGTAGTTATTGCCGGCGAAGAGCTGGCCGGTATAGATGATGTCGACGGTGCCCAGCGTCAGGCCCTCGTTGATGTCCGATTCCTTGCCCAGCGAAGATGCCGGGAAGACTTCGATTTCCAGCTCGCCGCCGGAGCGCTTCTTCACCTCCTCGGCGACCCATACGGCCCAGGTGTGATAGGGTGAGCCGGTCTCGTAGACGTGGGCCCATTTCAGGCTGCGCGCCTCGGCCGCCCCGCTGGCGCCGAGGGTGAGAGAGGCCGCCGCGAAAGCGGCCAGGCCGACGGCAAGAAAGGATGACTTCCAGGAAGTCTGCATGTTTTTTCCTCCCAAGGATTCAGGCCGTTGCGCGGCCAAGGTTTCCTGGTACAGCCGCCTTCGCGGGCGGCCTTGGTTGTTTTCCGGGGCGGCCAAATTGGCCTGACCACCTGATAGCTTGACCTTTCTAACAGACCTCATCACCTTAAGGCGAGGGGAAATCGCCCTGGGCCGGGCCAAGCGCATCGGAGTACAAGGGCCATCATGCCGGTCGAGATGATTCAGACCAAGCGCCTGTTCCAGCAGGTCTACGAGCAGCTGGCGGAGCTCATCGTCAAGGGCGAGTTTCCGCTCGGCGAGCGCCTGCCGGCCGAGCGCGACTTGGCCCGCCAGCTTGGCGTCAGCCGCGCCACGGTGCGCGAGGCGATGATCGCGCTGGAGCTCTCCGGCCTGGTCGAGGTGCGCGTCGGCGCCGGCATCTTTGTGCTGCGCGACAAGCCGCTCACCCGCGGTGGCGCCGACGAGGAGGAGATCGGACTGGCTCCCTTCGAGATCCTGGAGGCGCGCCGCACCATCGAATGCGCGGTCGCCTACTTCGCCGCCCAGCAGATTCAGGACGGCGACATCGCCGAACTGGAGGCTGCCCTGGCGGTGATGGAGGAGGAGCATCGCACCGGCTTCAAGACCGAAGACGGCGACCGCAGCTTCCACGTCGGCATTGCCCGGGCAACACGCAACAGCGCCCTGGTGCGCACGGTGGAATCGCTCTGGGACCTGAAGTATCGGGCGCCGATGTGGGCCAAGCTGCACGAACGCGTGCGCGCCGCCCTGCTGCGCCCGGCCCTGCTGAGCGACCACTGGGAAATTCTCGAGGCGCTGCGCCGCCGCGATCCGATCGCGGCGCGCGACGCCATGGACGCCCACCTGGTGCAGGTCGCCGAAGACCTGCTGCGCATCTCGGAGGCGGAGTTCGCCGGCGAGGTCGCCGCCGAAGACCAGCAGCGCGGCCGCCGCGCCGTCGGCCGCTGAGACGACAACCAGGCGCCAGCCCCTTGCCGGCGCCGACAAGTTCCAAGGATTGAGAAAGATGACAGTGTCGCAGAACGCCAGCCTCACGATCCGGCTGAGCCCCAACGACAACGTGGCTGTCAGCCGCGCGGACATCCTGGAGGGCACCGCCATCACCCAGGAAGGGATCGTTGCCGCCGAACGCATCCCCACCGGCCATAAGGTGGCGACCCGTGCCATCGCCAAGGACGAGCCGGTGGTGAAGTACGACCAAGTGATCGGCTTCGCCAGCCAGGCCATCGCGCCCGGCGCCCATGTCCACGTGCACAACTGCGGCATGGCCGAGTTCGACCGCGACTACGCCTTCTGCGCCAAGGCCAAGGCGACGGAGATGATGCCGGAGGCCGAGCGCGCGAGCTTCCAGGGTTATCGCCGCGCCGACGGGCGGGTCGGCACGCGCAACTACATCGGCATCCTCACCTCGGTGAACTGCTCGGCCACGGTGGCGCGCTACATCGCCGAGGCCTTCAACAAGACCGGCATCCTGAAGGACTACCCCAACGTCGACGGCGTCGCCGCCTTCGTCCACTCGACCGGCTGCGGCATGGCCGACAGCGGCGACGGCTACGAGGCGCTGCAGCGCACCCTCTGGGGCTATGCGCGGCACCCCAACTTCGCCGGCGTGCTGATGGTCGGCCTCGGCTGCGAAGTGAACCAGATCCCCTTCCTGATCGACGCCTACGGCCTGCGGACCGGAGAGCGCTTCCAGACCCTGACCATCCAGGAAGCCGGCGGCACCCGGCGTACGGTCGATGCCGCGATCGAGCGCATCACCGCCATGCTGCCGGCCGCCAACGCCGCCCGCCGCGAGACCGTTCCTGCCAGCGAACTGACGCTGGCGCTGCAGTGCGGCGGCTCCGACGGCTATTCCGGCATCACCGCCAACCCGGCCCTCGGCGCCGCGGCCGACCTGCTGGTGCGCCACGGCGGCACCGCCATCCTGAGCGAGACGCCGGAAATCTACGGTGCCGAGCACCTGCTGACGCGCCGCGCCGTCAACCGCGAGGTCGGCGAGAAGCTGATCGAGCGCATCCACTGGTGGGAGGACTACACCAGGCGCAACGGCGGCGAGATGAACAACAACCCCTCGCCCGGCAACAAGGCCGGCGGCCTCACCACCATCCTGGAGAAGTCGCTCGGGGCGGCGGCCAAGGGGGGCACCACCAACCTGATGGGCGTCTACAAGTACGCCGAGCAGGTCACCGCCAAGGGCTTCGTCTTCATGGACAGCCCCGGCTACGATCCCTGCTCGGTGACCGGCCAGGTGGCCTCCGGCGCCAACGTGGTCTGCTTCACGACGGGCCGCGGCTCGGTCTTCGGCTTCAAGCCCTCGCCCTCCATCAAGCTCGCCACCAACTCCGCCATGTACAACCGCATGACCGAGGACATGGACGTCAACTGCGGCGGCATCGCCGACGGCGAGAAGTCGGTGGCGGAGGTCGGCCGCGAGGTTTTCGACAAGGTTCTCGCGGTGGCCAGCGGCACGCCCTCCAAGTCGGAGGCGCTCGGCTTCGGCGACGCCGAGTTCATCCCCTGGCAAATCGGAGCGGTGATGTGAGCGATGCACAGCAGCGAAGGCCGGCCGAAAGTGCCGCGCCGGTCTGCGTCGCGGTCGGCGAACTTGAAAGCTTCGTCGGCGCGGTGCTGCAGGCGGCAGGCGCCGATGCGCCCTCCGCCGAGGCGACGGTGCGTGCCCTGGTCGGCGCCTCGCTGCGCGGCGTCGACAGCCATGGCGTGCGGCTGCTGCCGCACTACGTGAAGGTGCTGCAGGGTGGCCGGGTGAAGGGCCGGCCGGAGATGCGCTTCGAGGCGCGCGCGGCGGCGGTCGGCGTGCTCGACGCCGACAATGCCCTTGGTGCGGCCGCCGGCTACCGCGCCATGGCGGAGGCCGTGAAGCTGGCCGAGACGGCCGGCGTCGGCGCCGTCTCTGTCACCAACTCCTCCCACTTCGGCGCCGCCGGGGCCTATGCCCTCGCCGCCGCCGAGGCCGGATATCTGGGCCTCTCGGTCTGCAACAGCGATTCGGCCGTGCTGGCGCACAGCGGGCGCGACAAGTTCCACGGCACCAACCCGATCAGCTTTGCCGCACCGGTCGCCGGCGCGCGACCCTACCTGATCGACATGGCGACCAGCTCGATCCCCTTCAATCGCGTGCTGCAGTTCAAGGCGCTGGACCGCGAACTGCCGCCGGAGGTGGTGGTCGATGCTGCAGGGCAGTTGACCCGCGACCCCGGCCGGGCCGCCTCTCTGCTGCCGCTGGGCGGTGCCACTTACGGCTACAAGGGCGCCGCCCTCGCCGGCATGGTGGAAGTGCTCTCGGCCATGCTCACCGGCATGCGTCTCAGCCACGAGATTCCCAACATGATCGAATCGGATTGGTCGGAGCCGCGCCGCCTGGGCCAGTTCTTCCTCGCCCTGAAGCCGGAAGCCTTCCTGCCGGGCGAGGCCTTCGCCGAGCGCATGGCGGAATACCTGCGCGCCCTGCGCAAGCAGGCATCGCTGCCCGGCGAGCGCGTCATGGCGGCCGGCGACCGTGAATGGGCGGTGGAGCGCCAGCGCAGCGCCCAGGGCATTCCGCTCGACGCCCACAACTGGCAGGTCTTCACCGCGCTCGCCGGCGCGTGCGGCGTCGCGGCGCTGACGCCGATCTGATTTGCAGCCGCCGGGCTATTCGAAGCAGACCATCGTCCTGTTGTGGGACGCCCGCAGCCGGCGCAACAGGAACAGCAGGAATATCAGCAGGCCTGCGAGTTCCAAGCCTTCCTCGACGGTCATCAACATGCGGTAGCGCAGGCCCGTCACGCCGTTGAGTTCCGCCTCGGCGCCGCCCAGCATTTCCATGCCGATGGCCCCGGAGAGAAAGACCACGGCGGAGCCGATCAGCAGCGTCCGGTCGAGCCCGCTGAAGCCGAGGATGAAGGGCACGAAGCAAGCCAGCCCGGCGAGGCAGACGACCAGGGCCGGCAGGGTCCAGGCGAAGTAGAACAGGCCGGTATTGTCCATGCGCGCGCTCAAGACGGCCGACAGCCATTCATGGATCGTCGCGATCTCGTCGAGCGACAGGACGAAGAAGAATCCCGCCAGGATGAACCACGGCAGCGCCTGGAAGAGACGGTCGCGCTTTACCTGCACCGCGATGGCCAGCAGCGCGAGAGCGCAGACCAGCATCAGTCCGGACGAGAACCAAGTCGGCAGGCTCGCCTCGGTATCCAGGTCGAGGCGATATATCCGGTCGGTCATGCCCACCTCAGGCGCGAGGAAAATCAGCAGGTCCTGCACCAGGCTCACGAGGACGATGAGCGCCACGGACGCCCAAAGAAACGTCATCACCCCGCCGAGTCGGATGGTCAGGCGGCGCGGCGGCTGGCCCAGTTGAACAGCGACGCGGCGGGCTTCCGCTTCCAGGTCTCTCCCTTGGGCGGAGACCAGTCGCCTGGGCGCTTCGGGCACGGCGGCAGTGAGTGGCGGCATGACGACAACCCCTTGCAGGACGACGAGGGGGATCATCTTCAGGATGCGTCACAAAACCGTCGTCAAAGTGTAATAATGCTGTGTCAGGACGGTGACGCCGCCGAGCGCCAATCAGGTCTTTGTCGGCAAGGTAGCTGGGAGCGGCAGGCGACTGGCTCCGAAGCTGCGCCACGCCTTTTCATGAAAGAAGAAAACCACCGTGTTGACGGCGGGCTCGACCAGCGCCACGCCGGTCGCGATGGCGACGGAGCCGGTCAGCAGGTAAGGTCACGCCGAAGCCGACGCTGAAATGCAGCAGGGCGAAGGTCAGCGTTTTCACCAGATCCAGGCTCATTCTTCGGCTCCTCGCTGGCGGCCCGCGCGGGGTCCCGCCTCTCTTCCATATCGCAAATGATAGTTATTCGCAATTAGAATCATTCAAATCTATGGAGGAACCGCAGGAATTCAAGGGTACACCCTAGGTCTGCGGCAACACCCTCACCGCTTCGGCGGTGGCGAGGTAGAGGTGGTAGAGGCTGCTGGAGGGCATGCCCGGGCGGATCAGGCGGCCGTCGCGGTCGACCTGCTCGCGCCAGTCCGGGCGGCCCAGATCGGCAAAGGTGGCGAAGAGGCCGCCGAGCAGCAGACGGGCCTGGTCCAGCGCCGCGTCGTCGCCGAAGCCTTCGTGGACGGCCAGAGCCGCCTTCACCGCCTCGCACTGCGGCCAGAGTCGCTTGCTGCCGCCAGCGAGCACGTTGCCCGCGGGGTCGAGTGCCTCGAAGGCGACGCAGGGCGCGTTGCCCTCGCGGTCGACGCCCTTCTCCCAGGCCCAAGCATAGAGCGGGCGCAGGGCGGTCATGGTTGTCTCGTCGCCCGTCCGCGCCGCGTAGCGGTGCAGCAGCCAGGCCCACTCGAAGAAGTGGCCGGGCTCGCGCAGGCGGCGGCCGTCCTGCGGCATTTCGCGCCAGTCGCGGTCGAAGAACTCGACGAGTTGGCCCGCAGCGGAATCGAAAAAATACCGCTGGAAGAGGCCGTAGATTCTTTCCGCATGCGTCAGCCATTGCGGATCGCCGGAAGCCTCATGGAGCGCCAGGAAGGCCTCCAGCAGATGCATGTGCGGATTCTGCCGGCGCGGCAGCGGCAGCGCGCTGCCCGGCGCGACCTGCTGCTCGCTGTAGCCGTCGAAGGTGCCGCCGCGCGACCGGCCCAGCGCGATCTCGATGAAATTCATCGTCTCCTCGGCGCGCCGCAGCACCCGGGCGTCGCCGCCGGCGCGGTAGAGCCAGGCCATGGCCAGTAGCAGGAACGCATGGTCGTAGCTGTCCTTGCTGCGGTCGAGCGCTGCGCCGCCGCGCGCCAGGCGGTGAAACCAGCCGCCGTGCTTGCGGTCCCAGGCATGGTCCTCCAGGAAGGCAAAGGCGCGCGTCGCGCAGTCGAGGCCGGTATCGCTGTAGCCGGCGACGGCGGCGTGGGAGAACACGAAGATCTGCCGTGCCTGCACCCGCACCCGGGTATAGCCCTCCGCCGTCGGTGCCCCTGAGGGCTCGAACTTCTCGACGAAGGCGCCGGCAACCGAATCGAAGCCCGTCGTGGCCCAGAACGGCAGCAGGATGTCGCGCAGCCAGGGCCGCAGGCGCGCCTCCTGAAAAGCCGTTGCGATTTGTGGCATTTTTGTGCGGGGCTTCTTCTTGCTAGGGTGGGCGCGTCGCCGCCTCCATACTGGGATGTGCAAGTCATGGCAAGTCATGGCAAACAGGGTGACAGGTTCGCTTGGCGTGGCCGTGGGGGTTATCGCAGTCAAACTGCAATGCATCAGCCGGTTGCATAGTTGAAGTCGGCGGGTAGTATTGCGCAGACTTTGGACCCTCCGCGGGCACTCTTGCCGGAGCGAAATCGGGAGTCGCCGCAAAGCTGCACGGCCTTGCGGCGGAGGATTTCTTTTCGGCTTTGTGCCTTTTCCCGAACGGCTTGGCATTCTTCGGCGCGCCATTTCGGGACGGCGCGCCCAGGCGAGAGGCTGCGAGTGGGGGAGATGACGGCCAACCACAAGCTTTCGGGCGGCTCAGGCTATGCTCTCGAGCGCATCGGGATCTTCCGGGATCTCGACCCGCGCGAGATCGAGCGGCTGACGCAGCGCATGCACTGGCGGAATTACAAGGCCCACCAGCAGATCATCGGCCACCAGGAAGCCTCCACCGACGTCTACTTCATGGTCTCCGGCACCGTGCGGGTGATCCTGTTCTCCAGCGCCGGCAAGGAGGTCGCCTTCCGCGACATCCATGCCGGCGAATGCTTCGGCGAATTCGCCGCCATCGATGGGGCGCCGCGCTCGGCCAATGTCGTCGCGCTCACCGATGTCATGATCGGCTCGGTCTCGGCGGAAACCTTCCGCGCCATCCTGACGGAGTACCCGACCGTCTCCATGGCCATGCTGACCTACCTGACCGGCATGGTCCGCTCGCTCAGCGAACGCATCTTCGAGTTCAGCACCCTGGCGGTGAAGAACCGCATCCACTCCGAGCTGCTGCGCCTGGCGCGCGAAGGCCAGCATGAAGGCAAGTGCGCGCGCATTTCGCCGGCGCCGACCCATGCCGACATCGCCGCCCGCATCAGCACCCACCGCGAGGCGGTGACGCGCGAGCTGAACGACCTGACCAAGAGCGGCCTGGTCCAGCGCGACGGCCGCACGCTGATCATCAGCGACATCGCTGAGCTGGAGCGCCTGGTCCACGAGGTGGCCGGCGACTGATCCCCTTTCAGCCGCCCTTGCCGGAGCGCAAGGAAAAGCCCCGTCCGATGGGCGGCGGACGGGGCTTTGGGGCTCACTGAAAAGGTCCGTCATCGTGGCTTGAGGGAGGACCTCCACAACAACGATCCCAGGATAGGCCGGCCCGGCCGGAGCCACTGTGGGCTTTCCCACAGCGCCGCAAGGAAAGCCGCCCCATACCCCCTCGGTGGTACCAAGCCTGTGCCGGCGGCGGCCACGAGAGGCCGTGCTAGGTTTTTCAGACCTCGGGTGCTTGCTGTGCGGACTGCGCCGGTCGCGCCCTTCGCGCCCCCGCTTGGCAGGAGATTTCCCCAGATGATTGAGCAGCACAACCGAGACGACAGCCGGACAGCCGACCCCCGCGATCGGCATTGTGCCGTGGTGGCCGCCGGCATCGAGCCTGGACCTCTCTTGGCAGCCCTGCGCAGCGTGCCCCATACCCATGTCGGCGACATCGGCATCTTTCCGTCCAACGGCCGCGGGGCGCAGGAAGCCGACTACCTGATCCTGGCCGCCAACGACAGCAGCCGCTTTCTCAGCCTGGAAGATCAGATCGATCGCTGGTCCGGGCGGCGCACCCGGATACTGCTGGCGCTACCGGCGTCCAAGTGCTCCATGCCAGGGGATCTGCCGCGCCGCGCCGACGGGCTGATCCTCCTGGGCGCGGGCCTGAGGTACCTGGCACAAAGCCTCAAGCTGGCCGAGGACGGCTACTCCATCCTGCCCTCGCCACCGGCCGAGAGCGCCAACGGGGCAGGCTACCTGGAGAAGCTGTGCCGCCTCAGCGAGATCGAGCGCGCCATTCTGCGCCTGCTTGCCGCCGGCGACAGCAACCGCATCATCGCCGAGACTCTCGAAGAGAGCGAGGCCCGGGTGAAGTCCATGGTGCGGGCCATCCTCATCAAGCTGGACTGCCGCAACCGCACCGAAGCGGCGGTGCTGGCGGCCACGGTCCTGCTGCCGCTGCTCGACAGCCTGCCCGAGGACGCGGCGGCGGAAATGGACTCCGAAAGCGACGACTAAGGGCTCCTCAGAGTCATTCCCGATCCGCTCAGCAGGAAGCTACGGCATTCACACATCTCACGTAGGAGAGGCTTGCCCTCGCCGCACCAAGGCTGTCGTCCCGGGGCTTGTTCCCGGGACCCAAGGCCCTAACCGTTCAATCGGTCGTAGAGATCCTCCCACTCGGGGTGCCGCCGATGTAGAGCGTGCCGTGCTTGCGGCTGGCAAGGATGTAAACGGTGTAGGGCATCACCCTGCGTTAATGCTATTGGGTCCCGGGGACGAGCCCCGGGACGACAGCGGTGTGTATAGCCCTTGCGAGACCGTCCCGGGAGATGTGTGAATCCTGTAGCTGCAGGAAGGGAGGGCCAGGCTGCCTGCCTAGCCCATCAGCCCATCATCTGCGACAGCACCATCTCGCTGGGCCGCGGCAGGGAACGCGGTGCCACGCTCGGCTTGCCGAAGTTCAGGCCCGGCGTCATGCCGTGATTCAAGGCCCAGATCGCCGCCTGGGTGCGGTTGCCGGCCTTGATCTTGCGCAGCAGGCTCTTCATGTGGACCTTCACTGTCGCTTCGGTGATCTCCAGGCGGTTGGCGATCACCTTGTTGGCATCGCCGTTCACCAGGCAGCGCAGGATCTCCAGCTCGCGGTCCGACAGGCCGTAGCTCTCGATCCCCTTGCCGTCGATCGCTTGCGCGCCGGCGACCCCGTTGATCAGCGCCATGGCCAGCTCGGTCGGCATGACCTTCTGGCCCAGCATCGCCAGGTTCAGCGAATGGATGAGCGCCTCGAGCGAGATGTCCTTCAGCAGGAAGGCGTCGGCCCCGGCATTGAGGCAGGCTGCCAGGGCGCGCGGATCACGCTCGTCGGTCAGCACCGCCACCGGCGTCTTCGGCAGGACTTCCTTGAGCTGTTGCAATTCCTGCACCAGATCGGCGACTTCGCCGCGCAGCTCGATCAGGATCAGCCCGGGCGACAACGCCTCATCGAGATCGTCAAAGTCGCCGATGCAACTCAGCTCGGTTCTTACGTCGAACGCGCTGCCGCGCAGCAGGCTCTTCAAGCCTTCGAGGAACAGCCGGTTGCGGCCGATCAGTAGTGTGTTCACCTCAGACATGATTGAACTCTCTCCCTTCCCCTAGCTCCACCAACCCCTTGGCTTTTCAAGAACGGGCCGGACCGGGATGTCTGCCCCTTCGGGGCGCGCGGAACCGCCTGTTTGACGAAGCAGAGCCTATTGGGGAGAGAACGGCAGGTCTGTGCGGATTACCACAGAAGAGAGCGTTTCACTTTTCCTTGTCCCGCCAAGGACTTGGTCTTATGGATGCCGTTCAGAGCGGCGCGGAGGCGCCGAGCGAAGCCCAGAAAAGCGCGGCCCCCAGCAAAAGCAGCAGGCCGGCGCCGAGCACCGCAAAGCCGCTGTAGGCGGTCTCCACCCAGCGCCCGTTGGCCCCGACTGCGGCCAGGGCCAGGCGCTTGGAGTAGAGCGTCAGGACGGCCAGGGCCGAAAC
>WHTV01000007.1 GCA_009377535.1 Kiloniellaceae bacterium | reverse complement strand
GACCTCCGCCGGCAGCAATTGCGGATCCTGCCGTGCCGAAATCCAGGGATTGATCGACCATGCCGTCGTGCAACCCGCCCTCTGATCGCCGCCCGGTAGAGGCGCCGGTCCGCATCGCGCCGCTGGCCAAGCTGCCGGTCTTCCTTTCCCTGCAAGGGCGCCGTGCCGTCGTCGTCGGCGGCTCCTCGGCGGCAGCCTGGAAGGCCGAGCTGCTGGCGGCGGCAGGTGCCCGGGTGACGATCATCGCGGAAAGCTTCTCGGGTGACATGACTGCGCTGGCGCAGGCGGGCGTGCCGCGGCTGCCCCTTCAGCAGCGGCCCTGGCGAGAGGACGACCTGGCGGGTGCGGCCGTCGCCGTCGCCGATCTGGAGGACGCCGGGGAAGTCGCCCGCTTCGCGGCCGCGGCGGGCGCTGCCGGGGTGCCGCACAACGTGATCGACAAGCCGGCGTTCTGCAGCTTCCAGTTCGGTGCCATCGTCAACCGCTCGCCGGTGGTCATCGGCATTTCGACCGACGGTGCCGCGCCCGTGCTGGGACAGGCGATCCGCCGGCGCATCGAGACCCTGTTGCCGGAGGGCCTGGCGGCCTGGGCGGCGGCAGCGCAGGACTTCCGCACCACAGTGAAGCGCCTGCTGCCCGTGGCTGAGCGCCGTGGGGCCTTCTGGCGCGCCTTCGCCGAGCTGGCCCTCACCGAGGCGCCGCCAAGCGACCCGCGAGGACGGCTGCGCGCGCTCGCCGGTCCTCGCGGCGCGGCAAAGGAGCGATTGCCGGGAGTCACCCTGGTGGGCGCCGGCCCTGGTGACGCCGGACTGCTGACGCTCAATGCCGTGCGCGCGCTGCAGGCGGCCGATGTCATTCTCTTCGACGACCTGGTCTCGCAGGAGGTACTCGACCTGGCGCGCCGCGAGGCCAAGCGCCTGCTGGTCGGCAAGCGCGGTGGACGGGCTTCCTGCCGGCAGGAGGACATCAATGCGCTGATGGTGAAGCTGGCACGGCAGGGCAAGCGGGTGGTGTGCCTGAAGGCCGGCGACCCGATGATCTTCGGCCGCGCCAGCGAGGAAATCGCCGAGCTGGCGGCTCAGGGGATCGCCGTTGCCGTGGTGCCGGGCATCACCGCCGCCGTCGGCGCGGACTTCGCGGCGGTGAGGGCGCAGAGCGCCGGCGCAGGGCACGGTGGGCAGGCCGCGGTCAGCGGGCGTCGGGAAGCACGGCGCTGAGTTCTGCCGCCGAGGGCTTCTCCTGGCGGAGCGACCGCCCCTCGAAGACAGAATCGATTCGGTCTGGTGGAAAGGCTTTAATCTGCTGCAACGGTGCCGGGGAGCTCACCCGCACTTGGAATAGCCGCAACTCGTGCAGAGGTCACAGCCTTCCTGGCGGATCAGGCTGGCGCTGCCGCATTTGGGGCACTGGGCGAAGCGGGTGCCGCCCTCTGGCCCGCCGAGGTTTACCACGGATTTCTGCTCTTTGTCCTCGATCGGCCCCTTGGCCTGCAGGAAGCCGATGTCGATCATGTGGCGTTCGATGACGCCGCCGATGGCGGCCAGCAGTGAGGGCACGTAACGCCCCTCCATCCAGGCGCCGCCGCGCGGATCGAACACCGCCTTCAGTTCCTCGACCACGAAGGAGACGTCGCCGCCGCGCCTGAACACGGCGGAGATCATGCGCGTCAGCGCCAGGGTCCAGGCGTAGTGCTCCATATTCTTGGAGTTGATGAAGATCTCGAAGGGGCGGCGGCGCGGCTCTTTGCCCGCGCCCTCCTGCACGATGTCGTTGAGGGTGATGTAGATGGCGTGGTCGCTGTCGGGCCAGCGCAGCTTGTAGGAGCGCCCGGGCAGCACATCTGGCCGCGCAAGGGGATCGGTCATGTAGACCACGTCGCCGCCGGGCGCGCGCGCCTGAGCCGCCATGTGTGCGTCCGCGGGCAGCAGCTCCGTCGCTGCCGCCTCAGCCATTGTCTCGCGCGCACCGACCGAGAGCACTGCGCCGGTGATCTCGTTGGGCCGATAGGTGGTGCAGCCCTTGCAGCCGAGGTCGTAGGCCTGCTGGTAGACGTCCTTGAAGGCCTCGAAGGAGATCGAGGCCGGCAGGTTGATGGTCTTGGAGACCGAGCTGTCGATGTAGCGCTGCACGGCGGCCTGCATGACGACGTGGGCCGCCGGCTCCAGGGTCTGGGCGTTCACGAAGGCCGCCGGCAACGGAGTCTCCTCGCCTTTCAGGTGGCGGAACAGGCGGTAGGCGTGGTCGCTCACCTCCTCCTCGCGGCGGCTGCCGTCGGCCTGCAGAATGCGGCGCTTGTAGGTGAAGCTGAAGACGGGCTCGAGGCCGGAGGAGATGTTGCCGGCCAGCAGCGAGATGGTGCCGGTCGGGGCCACGGAAGTGACCAGGGCGTTGCGGATGCCGTGCTGCGCTATGGCCTCCTGCACGTCGGGATCCAGCTCCCGGATGGTCTCGCCGGCGAGATAGGCCGCGCGGTCGTAGAGCGGGAAGGGGCCCTTCTCCTTGGCCAATTCGACGGAGGCGAGATAGGCCTCGCGCCGGAAAGCGGCCAGCCAGCGCTCTGTCGCCTTCACCGCCTCGGCGCTGCCGTAGCGCAGGCCGCAGGCGATCAGCGCATCGGCGAGGCCGGTGATGCCGAGGCCGATGCGGCGCTTGGCCTGGGCCTCCTGGCGCTGCGCGTCGAGCGGGAAGCGCGACACCTCGATGGCGTTGTCCAGCATGCGCACCGCCGTCGGCACCAGTTCGGCCAGCGCCGCCATGTCGAGCCCGGCCTCCGACTCGAAGGGGCGCTTCACCAGCGCCATGAGGTTCACCGAGCCGAGTAGACAAGCGCCATAGGGCGGCAGCGGCTGCTCGCCGCAGGGATTGGTGGCGCGGATGGTTTCGCAATAATGCAGATTGTTGCGCTGGTTGATGCGGTCGATGAAGATCACGCCCGGCTCGGCAGCTGCATAGGTCGCCTGCATGATCTTGTTCCACAACTCGCGTGCCGGCACCGTGCGATAGACCGTGCCGGCGAAGACCAGCTCCCAGGGCTGGTCCTCGCGCACCGCCTGCATGAAGGCGTCGCTCACCAGCACCGAGAGGTTGAACATGGAAAGCCGCCCCGGCTCCTGTTTGGCGGCTATGAAGGCTTCGATGTCCGGGTGGTCGCAGGACAGCGTCGCCATCATGGCGCCGCGGCGCGAGCCGGCGCTCATGATGGTGCGGCACATGGCGTCCCACACGTCCATGAAGCTCAAGGGGCCGGAGGCGTCGGCGCCGATGCCGTGGACCGCCGCGCCCCTGGGGCGCAGGGTGGAGAAGTCGTAACCGATGCCGCCACCCTGCTGCATGGTAAGGGCGGCTTCCTTCAGGTGCTCGAAGATGCCGCCCATGTCGTCGGGGATGGTTCCCATGACGAAGCAGTTGAACAGGGTGACGTTGCGCGCGGTGCCGGCGCCGGCCTGGATGCGGCCGGCAGGCAGGAAGCGAAAATCCTCCAGGGCAGTAAAGAACCGGGATTCCACGGTCTTACGGACTTCGCCGTCGGCCTCTGCGGCGGCCAGCGCGCGGGCAATGCGCCGCCAGGACTCGGCGATGGTTTTGTCCACAGGCTCGCCTGAAGCGGACTTCAGGCGATACTTCATGTCCCAGATTTCCTGCGACAGGGCCGTCAGCTTGGTCATTTACCGGCCTTCCAGGGACCGTCCGGAGAACCGGCGGCATCGACAATCGGCGGAAATGCTCGCCAGACGATAGGGCCGCTCCGGGGAAGGGTCAAGCTGCCGTTCCCGCTTCGTTTCATCCGGCGGAGTCGCCTTGAGATTCTGCTTTGGCAAGAGATAATCCGGCCTGATCGCGTTGGGGGCGAAAGCTATCAACAAAGCTGCGCACAGCTATTTGGGGGCCGGGGCCTTGTGCTGTGGCGGTAATTCTGCGGGGGCCAAGCCGGCCAATGCGCGGCTGCGCCCTTCGATGGCCTGCTCCAGTCGGGCCAGGAAGACCTTCCGCGGCAGTCCCGGGGCGATCGGCGGCAGGAATTCGAGGACGATGGTGCCCGGGCGCTTCCAGAAGCTGCGGCGGCGCCAGAACAGGCCGGAGTTGAGGGCGACCGGGACCACGGGCACGCCGAGCTGGTTGTAGAGGGCCGCCACGCCGGGATGGTAGGGACGCTGCTGGTCGGGGGCCACACGGGTGCCCTCCGGGAAGATCACGATGGGCCGTCCGGCGGCGGCGACCGCCTTGGCAGCGGCGACCATCCTGCGCAGGGCCTTGCTGCCGCCCTGCCGGTCGACCGGGATGAGGCCGGCGCGGGCGAGATAGAGCCCGAACAACGGCAGCCAGAAAAGCTCCCGCTTCACCACGAAGCTGTGATCCCACAGCAGCACGGAGAAGACGATGGTCTCCCAGGCGGACTGGTGCTTGGCGGCGACCAGCACGCCGCCTTCGGGGATGTTCTCGCGGCCGCGTACCTCATGGCGCAGGCCGCAGAGCAGGCCGAGGGCGGCGAGGATGGGATGCGCCCAGAGGCGCCCCAGGTAGTAGATGCCGATGCGCGGACCGAGCAGCAAGGGCAGGCCGAGGACCGCGCAGACCGTGGTCCAGCCGTAGAACACGCCGTTGAACAGCAGGCTGCGGATCGCCGTCATTCCGCCGGGGTCCGGGTCAGCACCGCAAAAAGCGGATCGAATACGCCACGCACCCGGGCGATCAGATACTTGGTATACTCGGTGACCAGCAGGGCGCTGCTGCCCGGCCACATCCACCAGTCCTGCCGCTTGAAGTGTTCGGTGAACACCGGATGCGGGATGATCAGGGTCTGCGGCATGGTGTGGCGAAATTCCAGCAGCGAGCGCGGCATATGATAGGTCGCGGTGACGAGACGCAGCGAGGTGAAGCCCTGCTCCTTCATCCAGGCCGCCGTCTCGAGGGCGTTGCCGCGGGTATTGTCGGCCTCGTAACCGAGCACCACGCAGCAGGAGAGATCCTCGGGCGAGTGCCGCGAGAGATCGAGCAGCTGACGCACGTCGACGCCCCGATAGACGCCGGAGACGAAGAGCTTGCGGCCCTTCTCGTCGCTCAGCAGGTCAAGGGCGACGCCGAGGCGGTCGCTGCCGCCAGTCAGCACGACGATGGCGTCGGTGCTGCGGTCGTCGTTGTCGGTCTCGGTCGGCAGCAGAGTAGTGAACCACAGAAAGCCAAGCGCGTAGAGCACGACGATCGCGGCGACGAAAATTGCCATCCGGCGCAGCCGCTGCCAGTGGCGCGACACGGGCTTGCCTCGTTCCTGTCTCAGCATCCGCGGCGGCATGGTGTTCCTTATGGCAGGCGCGCCAGGGTGCGTAGCACCGTGACGCGGGCCGCCAGCATGGTGACGAGGGCCGCCGCTACCGGCAGCAGCACGAAGTACGACCACTCATGCGCCAGGAAGTTCAGCTCCGGCAGCAGCCCGCTGTCGATGCGCTGCAGCAGCATCCGCGCCAGGTAGAGCGTCGGCAGCGCGCAGACGAGGCCGAGGAGGCCGCCGCGCAGGCCGAGGCTGAGCGCGTGGTTCTGAAACTGCCGGGCGACATAGGAGTCCTGCGCGCCGATCAGATGCAGCAGCTCGATGGAGCGCTCGTGGGCGGCGAGGCCCATGCGGGTGACGAAGGCGACCATGATGGAGGCGGCCAGCACCACCAGAACCACCACCACCAGGGCCATCAGCTCGACCGCCCGGGCGAGGTCGAGCAGGCGGTCGAGCCAGCGCTGGTGATCGTCAACCAGGCTGCCGGGTGCCAGCGCCTGCAGGCGGGCTTGCAGCGCTGCGATGTCGGGCGGCGCGTCGGTGTCGATGGTGACGGCGATGAGGCGCGGCAGCGGCAGGTCGCCGGTCAGCATGGCGTCGCCTAGCCAGGGTTCCAGCAGCGCAGTTATGGCGCCGCTGTCCATCGGCTCGACCGCCACTACGCCGGGCGTGGCAGACAGCGCTTCCGTGACGGCGGCGAACTGCGCGGCGTCTGCCGCCGGGTCGGCCGGGACTTGCACCGTCAGCGCGCCCGCCAGCCCGGTGTCCCAGCGCTCGGCCAGCTTGCTCATGCTGAGCGCGCCAGCCAGCGCCAGGGCCGCCATGTAGACCATGATGGCGACAAGCAGCGGCAGATAGCGGCCGGAGGAGTCGCGGTCGAGGGGCACCGCCTGACGGCTACGCTTCGCGGCCATGGACTTAGTCCCCGCCGCGCTGGCTGACGGTATGCGTCGCCGGCGCAGTGCCCGGCGGGACCGCTCCGGCGATTTCCACCTCGCCATCGCGCAGCCGCGTCACCGGGTGCGGGAAGCGCTGAACCAGCGATTCGTTGTGGGTGGCGATGACCACCGTGGTGCCGATCTTGTTGAGTTCCTCGAAAAGATGGAGCAGGCGGACGGCCATGCGGTCGTCCAGGTTGCCGGTCGGCTCGTCCGCCAGCAGCAGGCTGGGCCGGCCGATCACGGCACGGGCGATGGCAACGCGCTGTTGCTGGCCGCCGGAAAGCGTCGGCGGCAGGGCGTCCATCTGGTCGGCGAGGCCGACCCAGCTCAGCAGTTCCTCGACATCCTTGTCGCTGCGGGCGCCGGCCTGGCCGCTGATGCGCAGCGGCAGAGCGATGTTTTCGCGCGCCGTCAGGTGGTCGAGCAGACGGAAATCCTGGAAAACGACTCCGATTCGCCGCCGCAGGAGCGCCGTCTCGCGGCGCGAGAGGCCGGTCACGTCGCGCCCGAACAGGGCGACCCGGCCGGCGCTCGGGTGCTGGGCGAGATACATCATGCGCAGCAGGGACGATTTGCCGGCGCCGCTCGCTCCGACCAGGAAGTGGTAGGATCCCGGGTCGAACTGCAGGGAGACCCGCTTCAGGATTTCCGGGCCGTTTCCATAGCGCAGCACGACATCCTCGAAGCGAACCAAGGCGCATTTTCCCTTTTCCCGGAAGATGGATTCGAAAATGGCATAGGCAAGTCAGTCCCGTAAAGGGTCCTGGTCATGCCTTGCTTTGCCTATACCTCCTCCATATAAGGTTATCGGACAGCGCCTCGGAGGGCCGAAGTCGTCCATGATCGTTTCTTGCCCCGCCTGCGAAAGCCGCTTCCAGGTCGACCGGGACCAACTTGGCTACGACGGACGAATCGTCCGTTGCGGCAAGTGCGGCAATTGCTGGCACCAGATGCCGGACGATGATCCTCGTGCGGCGGTTGCCGCCGCGTTGGACGAGCCGCCGCCTGCCCTGCTGCGCCGCCGGGCCGCGCCGCCGCCCAGGAAGAGCGGGGGCATGGCGATCGGCTGGATCCTGCTGCTGTTGTTCGTCGCCGGCGTGCTCGCCGGTGGTTGGTTCGAGCGCGATCGTATCGTCGCCCGGTTCCCGCAAATGGCCGACCTCTATGCCCTCGCCGGCGTGCCGGTGGCGGCGCCCGGACCGATGCTGCGGTTGAGCGACGTGCAGCTGGACTCCGCGCAGGTCGACGGGGATACCGTGATCACCGTGCGCGGCGTGGTCACCAACATCACCGACCGCAAGCAGACGCTGCCGATGCTGCGGGCCCAGCTCACCGATTCGGCAGGCGAGGCCCTGGTCGAATGGACTTTCGCGCCGCCGCAGGGCGAGCTCGACGCCAACGGTTCGGTGTCCTTTCAGACCGACACCCGCAACCCGCCCCAGGGCGCGCAGAACCTGAACATCGCCTTCGTCGGCAGCCCAGCGCCTGCGGCGCCGTAACCGATCTTCTCCACAGCTGCCATTAAGCCTTGTTTAACCACGCGGGTGGCAGTTTGACCGCAGAGGAAATGGACGGTTTGCGGCCGGGATTCGTGGCGTCAAACCGCCCCGCTCGGCAGCAGGCCTGCCCAACATCCTTCCTCGCCGAAGCAGTCAGCCGGAGTCGAAGAATCCATGGCGCATATCCTAGTCGCTGAAGACGATACCGCCGTCAAAAGCTTTGTCAGCCGCGCGCTGACCCATCGCGGGCACAAGGTCACCTCGGTGGACGACGGCGTGCAGGCGCTGGAAGCGCTCGATGGCGATAGATTCGATCTGCTGATCACCGACATCGTCATGCCGAGCCTCGATGGCATCGGCTTGGCGCTCAAGGTCGCCAAGGACTTCCCGGCCCTGCCGGTGCTGCTGATGACGGGCTACTCGGCCGAGCGCCAGCGCGCGCACAACCTCGAGGTACTGATCTGCGAGGTGATCACCAAGCCCTTCACGCTGCAGGAAATCTGCGAAGCTGCGGAAGCCGCGCTGACCGCCGAGCAGATGACCTGCCACTAGCAAGCTGCTGAGCGCCCCGGCCGGACCGGCGGGTCGCTTTCCTCAGAACTGATCCAGCAAACGATCGAGATAGTCGAGCTCGAGCGGCGGACGTTGGCGCTCGCCGCGGCGCCGGCGCAGCTCGTCGACGATCTCGCGGGTGCGCCGCAGTTCCATCTCATCGGGAATCCGGACGCCCTCGCGGTTTACCTGGTTGTTGCTCGGGCCCTGGCTTTCGCGGCCTAGCGGATCGCGCTGGTTATCGCCGGGGCGCGCGCCGACCTGACCCTCGCCTTCGCCCTCACCGGGGCTGAACATCTCCATGAACTGCTCCATCGTGGCCTGCATCCCCTGCTGCAGCTGATCGAGAGAGCGGGTCTGTGGGGGCACCGCTTGGCCCGGCTGGTCGTTATCGAGCGCCTCGCGGGCATCACGCATTTCGCGCTCGGCGCGGCCCAGCGGGCGCGGGATGTCACCGAGCGCATCGCCGAGCTGGCGCATCAGGTCACCGAGGCCGCGGCGCAGCTGCTCCTGCCGTTGCGCGTCGCCCCGATTCTCGCTTTGCTGGCCTTCGCCTTCGCCTTCACTCTGCTGGCCGTTCCGCTGCGAGCGCTCGAAGCTGCGGTCGAGCAGTTCCTGCTGCTCGCGCATCATGTTCTCCAGATCGCGCATCATGCGCGAGGCTTCCTGCATGTCGCGGTTCATCTGCTGAGCATAAGGGTTGGCGCGCAGGTTCTCCAGCATGTCGCGCAGCTGGGAGAGCATGTCACGGGCTGCGTCCTTGGCGCCGGACTTGGCCAGCTCGCGCGCCCGCTCCAGCATCTCCATGAGGTCCTGGCGGTCCAGCATCTGGCTATTCGGCGGCATCTCGCCGAACTCCTGCTCGCCTTGCGCCATCTGCTCCTGCATCTGCTTTTGCAGCTCATCGAGGAAATTGTTGAGCGCCTGCTGCAGCTCTTCGATCAGGCGCTCGATCTCCTCGTCGCCGGCGTCGCGCTCAAGGGCTTCCATCAGGGCCTCCTGCGCCCTGCGCAACTCGCGCTCGGCGACGGCCATTTCGCCTTCCTCGATGCGCAGCGCCGCTTCCCAGAGCAGCTCCTGGACCTCGCCGATGGCCTTCTTCGACGAGTCGTAGATCAACCGCCGCTCGGCCGAGCGGATGGTCAGGGCAACCACGATGTCGTGATAGAAGTGCTCGGGGCGCTCGTAGATTCCGCTCAGGGCCTGCACGACCGGCAGCCGGCCGTCGGGGTTGAGGGTCAGCTGCTTGCGCAGCTCGACCAGGGCGCGGGCAACCGGGTGGTTGAAGATGCGCTCGGGTAGCACCGTGCGCAGCGTCTCGCTGCGGCCTTCCTGGCCCGGCTCGTCCTTCGCGACCAGCTGGATTTCCACCGCCAGGCCGGCCCAGGGGTGCGGCGTCAGGTCGTGATAGCTGTGGGCCTCGCTCAGCTCGGGTGTCCCGCCGGCCAATGCCAGGTCGAGTTCCATCGGCGCGGCCTCGGGCTGGTCCAGCCGACGCACGATGGCCTTGGCCTCGACCAGGCCGTAGTCGTCCTTGGCCTCGTAGGCGATCCGCAGGGCAGTCCGCTCGGTGCGGGCCGGCGCCGACTGGAATTCGATCTCCGGCGGGTTGTCGGGCACCACCTCGATCGGCCACTCGGCCAGGGTGCTGCCGCCCTGCACGATGGCGAGGCGATTGCCTTCGATCAGGCTGTGCTCCAGCCGGTAGGCCTCGTGAGCGAAATTCTCGAAGGGCAGGGCGGCGCCGCCAATCTCCAGGCTGGGCGCGCCGCCGCTGCCCTGCACCTGGGCCAGCAGCACGCTGCCCGTCGGAATGCGCAGCAGCGGCGCGGCCGCGGCGGCCGGTGTCGCGGCAGGGCCCTCGGCGCCGTCCACCGGCGTCTCTGCGGCGCCGTGGCCGGCGTCCAGATAGAGCGGGGCCATGCCGGTGTAGGCGGGCGGATTGATCCAGGCATCCAGGCTGGGCGGCAACTGCGGCGTCCGGTTGAAACTCGGCGTCACCGCGCTGGCGAGGCGTCCGGTCACGTTGCCTTCGGTGCTGGCCAAGCCGACCAGGAGCAGCAGCATCACCAGGCCGCGCAGCGCCCAGGGATCGGCGGCGGCGAGGCCGGGCCGCGGCAACCGGACCCGCAGGCCCTTCAGGCGCGCGATCACCCGGCGCTGGTGCGCCCGCCACATGGCCCGCGCCTGGGCGTCGGCGGCGCCGGTCATCATGCGGTCGTCGAGGGCGGTCAGCGGACGGTGCTCGAGGCCGCTGTCGCGCTCCAACCGGCGCTTGCCGGCGTGTTCGTCGGGCAGGGAAACGCGCCGGGTGGCGTAGACCAGGGCCGCCAGCAGCGCCACGGCGAAGGTCGCCAGCAAGGTGCTGTGCAGCCAGCCGTCGAGCGCAGGCAGCAGGCCGGAGAGGGCGATGGCGAGGAAGGCGCCGAGGACGCCGAGGACCGGCCAGGCGGCGGGCCAGATGCTTTCCCAGGCGACGGCACTGCGCGCCAGGGTGAGAAGGAAGGAGAAGCGGGCCAGCATCCGCCTGGCTTCGGCCCGGGTGGGGCTGGGACCCTGCGCGGGATCGGCCTGCTCGGGCTGGGGGGAGGGCCGTTTGCGCCCTGTCTCGCTCATGCGTGCTTCCTGTTTCTGCGTCCAGGCGCCTGCGGTGACGCCCCCAAGAAAGCCGCAGGCTATCTCTCTAACCCCGGAACTAGAGCGTTCCGTCTCAGAACCTAGGCCGCGCCGCGCGTTTTCCCCGCTTGTCTGTTAGGACTTAAGTCTTCGTCCGGCGCCGCCGCCAGCCAGTCCGGCATGCGATCCTGTCCGATCATTGTCTCATAATCCATCCGCGCGCGCACTACCGCAGAGCGGTCCCCGCGCACCATGACTTCCGGAGCCAACAGCCGGGAATTGTACGTCGACGCCATCACAAAGCTGTAGGCGCCGGTGGAGGAGAAGGCCAGCAGGTCGCCTTCGGCAATAGGCGGGAGGGGGCGCTGCCTGGCGAAGGTGTCGGTCGATTCGCAGACCGGGCCGACCACGTCGACCGGGCGCCGCTCGGCCCCCGGCGCCGCTGCCTTGAGCGGCACGATCTCATGCCAGGCGTCGTAGAGCGACGGGCGAATGAGGTCGTTCATCGCCGCATCGACGATGATGAAGCGGCGCGGGCCGTTGTCCTTCACGTAGAGCACGCGGGTCACCAGCACGCCGGCGTTGCCGACCAGCAGGCGGCCCGGCTCGAACACCAGTTCGACGTCGAGGTCCTTGACCAGCGCGCGCACCATCTCCGCATAGGCAGTGACCCGGGCGTCGGCCTCGGCGACCTCCTCACCCGTCGGACCGTGCTCGTAGCTGATGCCGATGCCACCGCCGAAATCGAGGCGCCTCAGCGCAACGCCGGCGGCGCGCAACTCCCGGTACAGCGCGATCAGGCGCTCGAAAGCCAGGCGGTAAGGCGCGATGTCGGTCAGCTGCGAGCCGATGTGCACCGCCAGGCCCTCGACCCGGAGGCCGGGGATGTCGCGGTTGGCGAGCAGGAAGTCGCGCGCTTCCTTGGCGTCGATACCGAACTTGGTGTCGGCCCGGCCGGTGGTGATCTTGGCGTGGGTGCCGGCATCGACGTCCGGATTGACGCGCAGGGCGACCGCTGCCGTGGTGCCGCGCGCCGTCGCGATCTGTGAGAGCAGCCGCAGCTCCGAGAGGGATTCCACGTTGAATTGCAGGATGCCGGCATCGAGGCCGGCGGCGAGTTCCGCGGCGGTCTTGCCGACGCCGGCGAAGACGATCTTATGCGCCGGCACGCCGGCGGCCAGGGCGCGCCGCAGTTCGCCTTCGGAGACCACGTCGGCCCCGGCCCCGAGCGCCGCGAAGGTCCCGATCACCGCCTGATTGGAATTGGCCTTCAGCGCGTAGCAGATGGTCGCCGGCAGCCCGGACAGTGCGGCTGCGAAATGCCGGTAGCCGTGCTCCAGGGCGTCGGCGGAATAGCAGTAGAAGGGCGTGCCGACCTCTGCCGCCAGGGCATCGAGGGCCACTTCGGAGGCATGCAGCCGCCCGTCGCGATAGCTGAAGTAACGACTGGTCATCGAATCGCTTTCCTTGCCGTTCCTCAAGGGGGAACGGGCTTTAGTAGGTTTTGGTCCTGCTGCGGCTGTCGTTGTTGAAGATCGACAGCGGGCCGGCATCGTCCTCGCCTTGGCTGTTGCCGCTGGGTGCCACGGTCGCGGGCGCAGGATAGGGCCGCGGATGGCTGTACTGGCTTTCTTCGCCCGGCGGCGGTTTGGGCGAGCCCTTCTTGCCGCAGGCGCCGAGGCCAAGCACCAGAGGTGCCGCGAGGGCCACCGTCAGCAGCAGGTGTATTGCGGAGCGGGTCCGCCGGGGGGTGACCGTCATAGGAAGCGCTCCTTGGCTGCGGCAACGGCTTCGCGCACCCGCTCGGGCGCCGTGCCGCCGCTGCTCAGGCGGCTGGCGACGGCGTTCTCCACGGAGAGCACGGAAAAGATATCCTCGGTGATGCCCGCTTCGAACGCCTGCATCTCGGACAGGGGCAGCTGTTCCAGCCCGCAGCCGCGATCCTCGGCCAGCTTTACGATGCTGCCGGTCACGTGGTGGGCCTGGCGGAAGGGCATGCCGAGCACCCGCACCAGCCAGTCGGCCAGGTCAGTGGCAGTGAGGAAGCCGTGCGCCGTGGCGGCCTTCAGCGCCGTACGGTTCGCCTTCATGTCGGCGATCATTCCGGTCATCGCGGTGACGCAGAGCTGCAGGGTGTCGGCGGCGTCGAACAGGGGCTCTTTGTCTTCCTGCATGTCCTTGCCGTAGGACAGCGGCAGCCCCTTCATGACGATGAGCAGGCTGGCGAGCGCGCCGATCACCCGGCCCGCCTTGCCGCGGATCAGCTCGGCGGCATCGGGATTGCGCTTCTGCGGCATGATCGAGCTGCCGGTGGTGAAGGCGTCCGACAGGGTGACGAAGCGGAAGCCGGCCGAGCACCACAGCACGATCTCCTCCGCAAGGCGCGACAGGTGCAGCGCGACGATGGCGCCGGCGGCGAGGAACTCCAGCGCGTAGTCGCGGTCGGATACGGCGTCGATGGAATTGGCCATCGGGCGGTCGAAGCCGAGCGTGGCGGCGGTCGCGTCGCGGTCGATGTCGAAGGAGGTGCCGGCAAGCGCGGCGGCGCCGAGCGGCGACTCGTTCATGCGCCGGCGGCAATCCTGCAGGCGTCCGCGGTCGCGGCCCAACATCTCCACGTAGGCCAGCATGTGGTGGCCGAAGGTCACCGGCTGGGCGGCCTGCAGGTGGGTGTAACCCGGCATCACGGTGTCGGCCTCGGCCTCGGCCTGGTCGAGCAGCACGGCCTGCAGGTCGCGCAGGGAGGCTTCCAGGCGGTCGACGGCGTCGCGCGTCCACAGGCGCACGTCGGTGGCCACCTGGTCGTTGCGCGAGCGTGCGGTGTGCAGCCGCCCCGCGGCATCGCCGATCAACTCGGCAAGCCGCGCCTCCACGTTCATGTGGATGTCTTCCAGGCTGGTCTTGAAGACGAAGCTGCCCGCCTCAATCTCCTTCAGGATGGCATCCAGGCCGCCGAGAATGGCGGCACCGTCCTCCTGGCTGATGATGCGCTGGTGGACCAGCATGGCGCAGTGCGCCTTGGACCCGGCGATATCTTGGGCGTAGAGTCGCCGGTCGAAGCCGATGGAAGCGTTGATCTGCTCCATCGCCTCGGCCGGTCCGGCGGCGAAGCGGCCGCCCCACATGCTGTTGGCCCCGTCGCTTTCCGGGGCGCCGGTCGGTCCGCCCGGGGCGGGCAGCTTTTGCGTCTTGGCGTTCATTCGGCCCTTAGGAGGCTTTTCGCGTCCATGCTCTACACAGTCGGGGTCATAAGAAAAACCCTTGCGGCCGTCGGGCTCGCCACGCTGGTCGTCGCCCACATTTCTCCCGCGTCCTCGGGGGAGCAGCTGTCGGCGTCCGGCAGCAAGCCGTCGGCCCCAGAGGGCCCATTCGCCGAGAACTTTACCTTCTCGGACCCGCCGGTGCCAGCGCCGAGCGCTGGCTTCCAGGCGCTGCACGGCGGGCCGGCCACCCTGGCCGATTTCAGGGGGCAGGTGGTGCTGGTCAACTTCTGGGCCACCTGGTGCGCGCCCTGCGTCGCCGAGATGCCGGCGCTGGAGCGCCTGCACCAGGCCTTGGCGGGGGAGGGTTTCACCGTGCTGGCGATCTCTCAGGATCGCGGCGGCTCCGCTGTGGTGGCACCCTTCCTCGAACGGCTCGACCTGCAGCAGCTGCCGATCTACCTGGACTCCAAGGCGGTGCTGGCCCGGGCCTTCGCGCTCAAAGGCCTGCCGACGAGCTTCCTGATCGATCGGGATGGCCGCGTGCTGGCCGGGCTGGTCGGGCCGGCGGAGTGGGATTCGCGGGAGGCTATCGACTTCATTCGCTATTATCTAGGCGGGGAAGGCGATGGCGGCG
This sequence comes from Kiloniellaceae bacterium, assembly GCA_009377535.1. Taxonomy (GTDB): domain Bacteria; phylum Pseudomonadota; class Alphaproteobacteria; order Kiloniellales; family Kiloniellaceae; genus Pelagibius. The sequence goes on along the minus strand of WHTV01000007.1, from coordinate 61,688 downwards.
ACAGTGGCATTACGGATACTTCAGGTTGAAATTGGTTAATAGCCCTGCCGGATTGCACGGCAGACTTGTACGCAAGTGAGGCGACGGCCACAATAGTCGGCCGCAGACGTATGCTTGCCGCTCGCCTTCGAGGAGGGCATAGCCCATGGGTTTCGCCGTTCCGCCTGCGCGCAGCCGCCTCCGGGCGCTGTTGTTCACCGCCGCCGTCGCGGGGCCTTGCCTTGCCGGCCTGGCGGCGACGGCCGCCGCCGAGGATCCGATGGTCTTCGACGTGCTGCGCGACGGCAGCAAGATCGGCGAACACCGTCTGGTCTTCGAGCGCGAGAACAGCACCCTGAAGGTCTCGGTGGAGACCGACATGGCGGTGAAGTTCGCCTTCCTCACCGTGTTTCGCTACGAGCACAAGCGCATCGAGCGCTGGCACGGCGACGAACTCGAATCGCTCGCCGGCATGACCTACGACGACGGCACCGAGTACGAGATCTCCATCGTGCGCAAGGAAGGCCACTACAGCCGCACCGTCAACGGCACGGAAGAGGAGCTCTCCGGCCCGGTGGCCATCGACAGCTGGTGGAGCAAAGACCGCCTGAGCGCGGGCAAGCTATTCTCGGCCGACAGCGACAGCGTCTACCGGGTGCGCAGCGATCTCATGGGCAAGGAAACCATCGAAGCCAGCGGCGGCCAAGTGGAGGCCGAGCACTACAAGCTCTCGGGCGAACTCGACCGCGACCTGTGGTATGGGCCGACCGGCGAGTTGCTGAAGGTGCAATACCAAAACGCTGCGGGCGAGACCTTCGAATTTATTCGCCGCTGACGCAGCCGGAATCACCCTCCTCTCGACCCGCTCGCGGGGGAGAGGTTCGCGGTGACAGGGGGATGCTTCGGCTCGCGGCTGCGGGACGCGGCATAAGGAAGGAGAAGGATGGTTCAGCAGATCGAGCGAACGTCGAGGCGCTGGAAGGCGCTGCAGTTGCTGGCTTTCCTGGTGATGGCCGCCGGCCTCGGCTGGTTCGCGCTCATTAGCTTTGGCGATGCGCCGCCGGCGAGCCTGCGCGATCCGGTGCTCTGGGGATCGTGGACCGTCATGGGCATCGGGCTGTTCCTGTCGATCGCCGCGCAGTTCGGCGCCTGGTGGCAGCGCGGGTGAGGATTTTATCGGTTGCCTTTGCGCAGGAGGACTGTGTGTCGGTTCACAACGGGAGTCTTGCGGCAGGGCTTCATTGCTGGAGCGATTTCCCCTCACCCAGCTCCGGCTAAGTTCGATCTTCGGTCCAGCGAAAGCCGCGCAACCCTCTCGATCACGCCTCAGCGCGTCGGGACGGGGGTGTCGGTCGAGTAGTCGTAGAAGCCGCGGCCGACCTTCTTGCCGAGCCAGCCGGCCTCGACGTACTTCACCAGCAGCGGGCAGGGCCGGTACTTGCTGTCGGCGAGGCCGTCGTAGAGCACGGACATGATGGCGAGGCAGGTGTCGAGGCCGATGAAGTCGGCCAGCTCCAGGGGGCCCATCGGGTGGTTGGCGCCGAGCTTCATGGCAGTGTCGATGGAGCTCACCGAGCCGACGCCCTCGTAGAGCGTGTAGACCGCCTCGTTGATCATCGGCAGCAGGATGCGGTTCACGATGAAGGCCGGGAAGTCCTCGGCCGTAGCAGTGGTCTTGCCGAGCTTATCGGAGAGCCGGCGTACCGTCTCGAAGGTCGCCTCGTCCGTGGCGATGCCGCGGATCAGCTCGACCAGCTGCATCAGCGGCACCGGATTCATGAAGTGCATGCCCATGAACTTCGCCGGCCGGTCGGTGACCGAGGCGAGCCGCGTGATGGAGATCGACGAGGTGTTGGAGCAGATCAGCGCGCTCGGCTTCAGCATCGGGCAGAGCGCTTTGAAGATATCGCGCTTGATCCCCTCGTTCTCGCTGGCGGCCTCGATGACGACGTCGCTGTCGGCGAACATCTCCAGGCCGGTGCCCGAGGAGATGCGGCCCAGCCCGGCGGCCTTCTCGGCCTCGCTGATTTTGCCGCGCTTGACCTGGCGATCCATGTTGCCGGCGATGACCTCGATCGCCTTGGCGGCCTGCTCGGCGGAAACGTCGGAAAGCTTCACGTCGTAGCCCGCCAGCGCACAGACGTGCGCGATGCCGCTGCCCATCTGGCCGGCGCCGATGACGCCGATGGACTTGATTTCCGTGAGGGCCCCGGCGGGTGCGTCCTGTTGTGCCATGTGGTCCAAGATGCCTCTGTTCTAGCGAGCGGGGCGCGGCCGCCGTCCGCGCGGACGGCAAGCGTGCCATCCGGTTCAGCCCAGTTCCTTTTCCAGCTCCGGCATCGCCTCGAAGAGATCCGCGACCAGGCCGTAGTCGGCGACCTGGAAGATCGGCGCCTCCTCGTCCTTGTTGATGGCGACGATGACCTTGGAGTCCTTCATGCCGGCGAGATGCTGAATGGCGCCGGAGATGCCGACGGCGATGTAGAGGTCGGGCGCCACCACCTTGCCGGTCTGGCCGACCTGGTAGTCGTTGGGCACGAAGCCGGCGTCCACGGCGGCGCGCGAGGCGCCGACGGCGGCGCCCAGCTTGTCGGCGACACGCTCCAGCAGGGCGAAGTTATCGCCGCTCTGCATGCCGCGGCCGCCGGAGATCACGATGCCTGCGGTGGTCAGCTCGGGCCGCTCCGACTTGGTGAGCTCCTGGCCCTTGAAAGTTGCGAGGCCGGAATCGCCGGTACTCTCGACCGCCTCGATGGCGGCGGCGCCGCCTTCGGCCGCGGCGGCGTCGAAGGCCGTGGCGCGGATGGTCAGCACCTTCACAGCGTCACCCGACTTTACGGTGGCCAGCGCGTTGCCGGCATAGATCGGCCGCACGAAGGTGTCTTCGCCCTCGATGGCGGCGACCTCGGAAATCTGCTGCACGTCGAGCAGCGCGGCCGCGCGCGGCATGACGTTCTTGCCGAAGGTAGTGGCGGCGGCGATCACGTGGCTGTAGTTGGGGGCGAGCTTGGCCACCAGCGGCGCCAGGTTTTCGGCCAAGCCGTGGGCGTAGGCCGCGTCGTCGGCCTGCAGCACCTTGCTCACACCGGCGATCTTGGCGGCGGCCGCGGCGACGGCCCCGCAGCCGGCCCCGGCGATCAGGATGTGAGTCTCGCCGGGCAGCTGTCCGGCGGCGATGACGGCGTTGAGCGTGGCGGGCTTGAGTTCCGCGTTGTCGTGCTCGGCGACGATCAGCGTGGACATCAGATCACCTTCGCTTCGTTGCGCAGTTTGTCGACCAGTTCGGCGACCGAGGCGACCTTCACACCGGCCTTGCGCGCCGGCGGCTCGTTCACCGCGATGATGGTCAGCCGCGGGCTGACGTCGACGCCGAGGTCGGCCGGGCTCAAAGTGTCGATCGGCTTCTTCTTCGCCTTCATGATGTTGGGCAGCGAAGCATAGCGCGGCTCGTTGAGGCGTAGGTCGGTGGTCACCACCGCCGGCAGCTTGAGCTCGAGCTTCTCGAGGCCGCCGTCCACCTCGCGGGTGATGGCGAAGCTGCCGTCGGTCTTCTCGATCTTGGAGATGAAGGTGCCCTGCGGCCAGCCGAGCAGCGCAGCCAGCATCTGACCGGTCTGGTTGTTGTCGTTGTCGACGGCCTGCTTGCCGAGGATGACCAGCTCGGGGCCCTCCTTGTCGACGACCGCCTTCAGCAGCTTGGCCACGGCCAGCGGCTCCGGGTCGCCCTCGCAGAGGATCAGGATGCCGCGGTCGGCGCCCATGGCGAGGCCGGTGCGCAGGGTCTCCTGCGCCTGAGCCGAACCGATGGAGATCACGATCACCTCACTGGCGGTGCCGGCCTCCTTCAGGCGCACGGCCTCCTCGACCGCGATTTCGCAGAAGGGGTTCATGGCCATCTTCACGTTGGCCGTTTCTACCCCGGTCCTGTCCGCCTTCACGCGGACCTTCACGTTGGCGTCGATGACGCGCTTGATCGGTACGAGAACCTTCATCGCAACTCTGCGACCACCCTTTTGTCTAGTGCTGTCAAAGAATCCGCCGCCCGATGCCGCGCAAGATCGTTGCGCAATTCCCCGGGTCGACGGACATACGGAAACGTCAGCTGCCTATCTCGCAACCGCACAATAGGAGCATGATTGTACACTGTCAACGACACCGCCCCGCCGTAGCCCTAGGATTTCTGCCGGTTTGCGCCCGGCTCCCAGAGCACGTCGCCGGCCCCGCGGTCGTTCAGGTAGCGGCTCATGACGAAGAACAGATCGGACAGGCGGTTGATGTAGCGGATGGCTTCCGGATTGATCGCCTCGCTCTCGGCCAGCAGGGTGACCTCGCGCTCGGCCCGCCGCGCGACTGTGCGCGCCAGATGCAGATGGGCGGCGGCAGGGGTGCCGCCGGGCAGCACGAAGGAGTTGAGCGGCGCAAGGTCCGCGTTCAGGCGGTCGATCTCGCCCTCCAGGCGCTCGACCTGCTCGGCCACGATGCGCAGCGGCGGATACTTGGGCTGCGCCACCTGCGGCGTCGCCAGGTCGGCGCCGAGGTCGAAGAGGTCGTTCTGCACGCGGTCGAGGATGGCATCGATCTCGGCGTCCGGCAGGGCGGCGGTGTGCAGGCGCGCCAGACCGACGGCGGCGTTGGCCTCGTCCACCGTGCCGTAGGCGGCGACGCGGGGGTGATGCTTGACCACCCGCTGGCCGGTGCCCAAGGCGGTTTTGCCCTTGTCGCCGCCCCTGGTGTAGATGCGCGTGAGTTTGACCATGCCGCGGGCGTCGCTTTCTCGTCTCGTCCCTGGGGGCTCAGTCCTGGCTGCCGACCAGGACGGCGATGGCAAAGAGCGCCAGGGCGACACCCTGGGCGATGACGCGCGCGCGCATCAGCTTGTTGCCGTACTTGGCGTTGAACTCGCCGCCGCGGGCCATGCCGATGATGCCGGTGGCCAGCACGCCAAGCGTGATGAAGGCGGCGATCAGCACCAGCACGAAGAAGAAGGTTTTCATGGGCGCGACCTTAAACCCGCCGCCCCGGCGGAGGCCAGAGCTTTTCCGACGGTTTTGCTGCTGCTGGCGCCGCGACTCTTTGCCGCGCTAGCGCCTTGCCAAAGCCAGCCCCAGGCCGGTGCCGAGCAGCAGGGTGCCGGTGATGCCGTGGCGCACCCGGTTGGCGCGCGCCGAGGCGAAGGCCCCACGCACTCGGCCGGCGAGCACGGCGTAGAGGCTGTCGAGGGCGGTGGCGATCACCACCATGGCGACCGACATGGCGATGAGCTGCGGCCCGACCGCGAGGCCGGGATCGATGAACTGCGGAAAGAACGCGGCGTAGAAGAAGATGGTCTTGGGATTGGTGATGGCCACCAGCGCGCCCTGCCAGAACACGCCGCGGTGGGAGCGCATCGCCGGCATCTGCGCCATCGGCCCGGCGCTGAACACCTGACGCCACTGCTTGATGCCGAGGTAGACCAGATAGGCGACACCGGCCCAGCGCAGCACCTCGAAGAGCTCGGACGCCAGCGCCAGCAAGGTGGTGAGGCCGAGTGCGCCGGCGGCGACCAGCAGGGCGTTGCCGCTGCTCGATCCGGCCACGGTGGCGAGCCCGATGCGCTGGCCGTAGGCCAGCGAGTTGGCGACCACCAGGGTGACGATCGGCCCCGGCATGAGGATCAGCACGACGACGGCGAAGACGAAGCCGGCGAAGAGTTCCGGATTGACGGGATACATGGCTGAATGTCCTGCAGCAGTAGAGATGTCAGCTGCAAGCAAAGACAGCCTCTCCGGCGGAAGTACAGCCCTAATCTTTGCAGGGAGCGGCGGCGGCCAGGAAGGCGATGAGGTCGGCGCGCTCCTGCGGATCCTTGACACCGGCATAGCCCATGCGGGTGCCAGGCACGGCGGTGAGCGGCGCTTCCAGGAAGCGCTCGAGGCTCTCCTTGGACCACACGATGCCTGAATCGCGCAACGCTGCGGAATAGCTGAAGCCAGCGACGCCGCCGGCCGGTCGGCCGAGCAGGCCGCAGTGCTTGGGGCCGGTGCGGTTGCGCTCGAGGGAGTGGCAGGCCTGACAGCGTTCGTAAATCGCCACGCCGGGCGCCGCATCGCCGAGCGGTGCAGCCGCTGCCGCGGCGGTGACTGCCAACAGAGCCAGCAGCACCGCCGCGGCGAGGCTTGCTTTTCCTGAGGTCATGTGGGGAAGAAATCAGGACACGAAAGCCACGGGGACCGGGTTCTCACCCAGAGCACAGCGCAGCACCGCCCAATGCATGGCTTCGTCGCCGAGGATGCTGGCGGCCGCTTTGGCCAGTTCGCGCTCGGCGAACAGCGGTACCGCGCCGAGGTAGGCGCTGACCGCGCCCTTCTCCAATCCGGCGGCGAAGCGCAGCACGTCGGCTTCGCTCTTCAGCTGGTCGGTCGGGAAGTCGTAGCTGGCGAGCGGCTCCACCGCCTGGCCGCCGAGGTCGCGCACGATCTTGGCGAGGACGTCGGCGTGCTCCTTGTGGTGGCCCTGGAACTGCACCGCGAGGTCGAGCACCGGCTGCGACAGCAGACCGCTCTCGGCGCCGACCTGATAGGCGGCGATGGCCTCCTGCTCGGCGCCGAGCGCCGAGTTCAGGATGTTCGCGTCGGCCGACGGATCGGCGGCCATGGCGGCTTGGCGCGTGCCGCAGCCGGCCAGCAGCATCACCGCCCCGGCCGAGAGCGTTGTGCGGCCTGCGGCGGCGAAGAAGGAACGGCGGGGCAGCAGAACGGTGGTGTCGGTCATCTTTCTCTCCTCAGTGTCGGATGGATTCAGGCAAGGCTTCGCCGGTCGCCCGGTGCGAGAGCGCGAGCGGGAGGACCGGAGAAATCGGTGAACGGAGCCTTCGCTAGCCGGGCGGCGGCGCGTTGAGCTTGCCCAGCACGGCGACGACCACGCGGTCGCAGCGCGCCCCGGCAAAGGGGAAGGTTTCGCTGAGCGCGGTGGCGACGCGGTGCTGCAGGCGGCGGCGCAGTAGCTGCTTGGCACGGTGCAGCCGCGTCTTCACCGTGTCGGTCGGGATGCCGAGGCAGGCGGCGGTGTCCTCAGTGCTGAACTCCTCGACCGCGCGTAGCATGAAGACGGTGCGTTGCGCCTGCGGCAGGGCATCGATGGCCGCCTCCAGCAGGCGGCGGATCTCCCCCTGCGCGGCGGCGGCTTCGGGGCTTGTCTCGGCGGTCGTCTCCGGCACCATGCTATCCTCCGCCGGCTGCTCGGGGGCGCCGGCCGGCATGCGGCGACGCAGTCGGGCGAGCGCCTCGTTCACGGTGATCTTCACCAGCCAGGTGGACAGGCGGGAGGCGCCGGCGAAGCCGCCGAGGTGCAGGAAGGCCTTCAGGTAGGCCTCCTGAACGACGTCCTCGGCGTCGGCCTCGTTCTGCAGGATGGCGCGCGCGGTGCGGAACAGCAGCCGGTTGTGCCGCCGCATGATCGCCTCGAAGGCCGCGGTGTCGCCGCCGCGCGCCGCCACGACCAGGGCGGTGTCGTCGTCCGGCGTCAGCGGGCGGGAGAGGGGGCCTTGCATCGCCGCTGTGACCGTTCCCATGGCTCTCGTCATCGCCTCATTCTACCCACACTATTGACCATTGGATGCGGCGGAACCGGGAAAGGTTCCGCTTTTCTTGCCGCGCTCTCTGCCGCTTGACAAAACTAGGAATCTAGTTATATCGTTAGGTATGTCGCAAAACGCCGTTATTGCCCGCGCCCTTGCCGCCCTCGGCCATGAGACGCGCCTCGCCATCTACCGCTTGCTGGTGCGCGCGGGCGAGGCAGGCCTCAATGTCGGTGAGATTGCGGCGCATCTGAAGATGCCCGCCTCGACGCTGGCCCACCACCTCTCCACCCTGGTCGCGGCCGGGCTGGTGATTCAGGAACGCCAGGGCCGCGAGGTGGTGAATCGGGCGGACTACGAAGCCATGCGGCGCACCGTCGGCTTTCTCACCGACAATTGCTGCACCGGTGTCAGCCTCACGACGGAGGACGCGGCATGAAGTCCGCGGCCGCTTTTCTTTGCGCCAATAGAACTAGAAATCTAGAGGTATCGCGATGACCGAGCTTGCCCTGAGAGTCCGCACCGCCGGCCTTGAGGCCGCCCGCTTTGCCTGGTCCGACGCCCGCGTTTGGCTCGCCTCCGCCGTAATCCTCGCGCTGCTCTTCGCCGCCGATCCGACGCAGGGCGCCGCCAGCGCGGACTTTACCCTGGAGGCCCTGCTCGAGACCGCACCTTACCTGCTGCTCTCCATCGGCATCGCTGCCTACGCTGGCGCCTCCGGGGCCGACAACTTGATCGCCCGCGCCTTCACCGGCTCGCCCTACGCGATGATCGTGCTGGCGGCGCTGGCCGGCGGCCTTTCGCCGTTCTGCTCCTGCGGGGTGATTCCTCTTATTGCGGCGCTGCTCGCCATGGGCGTGCCGCTTTCCGCCGTGATGGCCTTCTGGCTCGCTTCGCCGGTGATGGACCCTTCGATGTTCGTGCTGACGACCGGTGTGCTGGGCAGCGAATTCGCCATTGCCAAGACGCTCGCGGCGGTCGGCCTCGGCCTCTTCGGCGGCTTTGCCACCCTGGGCCTGATGCACGCCGGCGGCCTTGCCGATCCACTGCGTGAGGGCGTCGGCAACGGCGGCTGCGGCGGCGCCAAGGTGCGCTCGGCAAAGCCCGTCGTCTGGCGCTTCTGGCAGGAAGACGCGCGCGTTGCCAAGTTCGCCCGCGAGGGCTGGAAGACGACGGCCTTCCTCTTCAAGTGGCTCGCCCTCGCCTTCCTCATCGAGAGCCTTATGCTGGCCTACGTGCCGGCGGAATGGGTCGTCGGCGCGCTGGGCGGCGAAGGCTTGCTGCCGATCGCCGCGGCCACCGTCGTCGGCGTGCCGGCCTATCTCAACGGCTACGCCGCGCTGCCCCTGGTCGGCGGCCTCCTCGGCCAGGGCATGGCACCCGGCGCCGGCCTCGCCTTCCTGGTCGCCGGCGGCGTCACCTCGCTGCCCGCCGCCATCGCCGTTTTCGCCCTGGTGAAGCAGCGCGTCTTCCTGCTCTACCTGGGCCTCGCGCTGAGCGGCTCCTTCCTCGCCGGCCTGCTGTTCCAGGCCTGGGCCGGCTGAGGACGTCGCTGCCCTTCAGGTCCGGCAGATCGAGACGCCGCCGTCCACCAGGAAGGCCGTGCCGGTAATGAAGCTCCCGGCGTCCGAGGCGAGGTGCAGCATGGAGCGCGCGATTTCCTCCGGCTCCGCCAGGCGCTTCAGGGCATGCATACCCTCGACGAAGCTGCGCATCTCCGGCGAAGAGATCACCACGCGGCCCATCGGCGTGTCGGTGCCGCCCGGCAGGATGGCGTTGGCGCGCACCCCCTGAGCGCCGTACTCGGCGGCGATCACCTTGGCCAGGCCGATCACCCCGGCCTTGCCGGCCGCATAGGCACTCATGCCGGGAAAACCCACGGAGTAACCGACGAAGGTCGAGGTGAAGATCAGCGAGCCGCCGCCGCGCGCCACCATCGCCGGCACCTGGTGCTTGGCGCCGAGGTAGGCACTGGTCAGGTTGGTGTCGATGGTCTCGCGCCAGCCGGCGGTCGAGAGTTCGTGGACCGGCGCCATCTCGCCGAGCGTGCCCGCGTTGTTCACCGCGATGTCGAGGCCGCCGAAGCGCTCCACCGCCGTGGCTACCAGATCCGTCGCCAGCTGCTCGCCCCGGACGTCACCAGCCAGCGCCACGGCCTGCCCGCCGCTCGCCTCGATCTCGGCGACCAGGCTGTCGAGCCCGGCCTGGCCGCGGGCGGCGACGACGAGGCTGGCGCCTTCCTGGGCGAAAAGCTTCGCAGTGGCGCGGCCGATGCCGGAGCTGGCTCCGGTGACGATGGCGACCTTGCCGCTCAGACTGTCCATGAGGAAACTCCCTTTGTATTGCCTTGGGGCCGCACCAGGGCGGCGATGGCAGAACCATTGCTCGCCCAGCATGGCGCCATCACCCCGCTTGTTGCCGCGCAATCCTTTCGCCGGTGACCGGAATGCCCGCGCAAGCTTCGGAGTGAAGCGCCGCCGCCAGGCGCGCAGGATGGCGTCAGTGAGGGGCGGAGTTCCGCCTCGGAACAATCACAGAGCAATTCAGTCAAGGATGAAAGAGATGACGCTTCAAGCCATGACCGATGAAACCATGAGCGGGGCCAGAGCGCCCTTCGCCTCGGCGGACGCGCGCTGGGAAGCGCTCTTGCGGCGCGACCCGGCAGCCGACGGCCGCTTCGTCACCGCGGTGACCAGCACCGGGATCTACTGCCGGCCGACCTGCCCGGCGCGCAAGCCGAAGCGGGAGAACGTGCGCTTCTATGCCACCCCTGCTGAGGCGGAAGCGGCCGGCTTCCGGGCCTGCAAGCGCTGCCGGCCGGAGGTTGCCGCCACCGGCGGCGGGCGCCATGCCGCGGCGGTGGCCGAGGCCTGCCGCCTGATCGCCGAAGCCGAGGAGATCCCGAGCCTCGATGCCCTGGCGCAGGCCGCCGGCATGAGCCGTTTTCACTTTCACCGCGTCTTCAAGCAGGCGACGGGGGTGACGCCCAAGGCCTATGCGACGGCCCAGCGTGCCGCCCGGCTACGCGAGGGGCTTGGCCGCAGCGCCACGGTGACCGAGGCGATCTACGACGCCGGCTTCAACTCCAGCAGCCGCTTTTACGCCAAGTCGACCGAGCTGCTCGGCATGACGCCAACCGCCTACCGCGCCGGCGGCGCCGGCACCCGCATCCGCTTCGCTGTCGGTCAGTCCTCCCTCGGGGCCATCCTCGCCGCCGCCAGCGATAAGGGGGTCTGCGCGATTCTCCTGGGCGACGATGCGGAGGCGCTGGTGCACACCTTGCAGGACAGCTTCCCAAAGGCCGACCTGATCGGCGGTGATGCCGCCTTCGAGCAGTGGATGGCGAAGATCGTCGGCTTTGTCGAGGCGCCGGGGCTGGGCCTTGATCTTCCCTTGGACCTGCGCGGCACCGCCTTTCAGCAGCGCGTGTGGCGTGCCCTCAGCGAGATCCCCGTCGGCACCACGGTCAGCTATACCGACATCGCCCGCAGCATCGGCCAGCCAAAGGCGGTGCGCGCGGTAGCGGGCGCTTGCGCCGCCAATCGTCTGGCAGTGGCGATCCCCTGCCATCGCGTAGTGCGCAGTGACGGCGATCTCTCCGGCTACCGCTGGGGCGTCGAGCGCAAGCGCGCCCTGCTGGCGCGCGAGGCGTCTGGGCGGCAGCCGTGAAGCCTGCGGCAGGGGTGAAGGAAGCGGCGCTCGCCGAGGCGCTCGACGCTGAAGGCTATGCGGTGCTGCCCGGTCTCCTTGGCGCCCGTGATTGCCAGGCCCTGCTGCGCAGCTATGACGATCGCGCGCTGTTCCGTAGCCGCATCGTCATGGCGCGCCACGGCTTCGGGCGCGGCGAGTACAGCTACTTCGCCTATCCCCTGCCGGAGATCGTGGCCGGGCTGCGCGAAAGCCTCTATCCGCCGTTGGCCGAGGTCGCCAACCGCTGGAACGCAGCCCTCGGCATGGAGGCGTGCTTCCCGGCAGACCATCGGACCTACCTCAAGTGCTGCCATGGGGCCGGCCAGACCAGGCCCACGCCGCTGCTGCTGCAATATGGCGCGGGTGACTACAACTGCCTCCACCAGGACCTCTACGGCGAGGAGGTCTTTCCCCTGCAGGTCACCGTTCTCCTGGCGGAACCGGGCCACGACTTTACTGGCGGCGAGTTCGTGCTGACCGAGCAGCGCCCCCGCCGCCAGTCGCGAGTCGAGGTGGTGCCGCTGGGTCGGGGCGACGCCGTCGTCTTCCCCGTGCATCATCGTCCGGTGCAGGGCACACGCGGCGCCTACCGTGTGAACATGCGCCACGGGGTGAGCCGGGTTCGTTCCGGGCAGCGGCATGCTCTGGGCATCATCTTCCACGATGCACGCTAGCGGGCGGAATTTTCTAATATGTGTGGTCAAGGTCAAGTACAGCGGGCAGCCTGGGGCTGCAGGATGTCGGTCGCCCGGTGATCCTCCCCGACGCCGTCGACCAGGATGACGTCGCCTTCGCTGTTGTCGCGGCGCAGCTTCATGATCGCCTGGTAGGCCGGCGAGGCGTACCAAGCCGCGGCCTTTTCCCGATCAGGAAAGGCGATGATGATGAGGTCGCCGCTCCAAGTCCCCTCCAGCACGGTCTTCCTGCCGCCGTGCACGATGTAACGGCCGCCGAAGGGCTGCAGCGTGGCGTCGATCTTCTCCAGGTACGCGACGATCTCCGGGCCCATCTTGCACTTGTGCAGGTCGGCGACGGCATAGGCGGTCATGGCTTTCTCCTAGTTTCTGGCGTTGGATGGTTCAGGCTGCGCGCGGGTGCGGCGCCATGCGGCGCAGGGCCGCCCGCTCCAGCATCGCCAGCACGGCGACGACGAGGGCCTGGACGACGACGAAGGCGATGCCGAGGCCGTTGGGCGTAACCCAGCCGGTGGCGAGCAGCGCGAGGCTCGCGATCGCCCAGGCTGCATTGCCGGCGATCACTAACAAGGCGCCCGCTGGCTGCAGCGCCGGACGCAGCGCGACCAGCGCCATGATGGCGGCGATAGGAAGGAGGCTGAGGCCGGCATAGAGAAGCGGGCTTTCCGGCAGGCCTGTCAGTGCCGCGATCGGTCTGGCGCCGAATTCCAGCGCGAGGCCTAGGACGACGCAGGTCGCCGCGTCGACTAGCAGCAGGCTGGGCAGGGAGGGCAGGGAAGACTTCATCGGCATGGCGGGCTCCTTTCGGGTTGTAGCCGCCGTGAGGAAAGACGGCGTGCTGCCCATGAAGATGGGGGACTTGCCGCCACCGGTCGATTACCCCGGAGGTAATTGGTCAGGCGATTCTGCACCTGCTACTGTGCGAGATGACAACCACCACCACCTCCTCCTCCCCAGTCGGCGAGTTGCTGCGCAGCTGGCGCTGGCGCCGGCGCCTGAGCCAGCTCGATCTCGCCCTCGCGGCCGAGGTCTCCCAGCGCCACCTGAGCTTCGTCGAGTCCGGTCGCGCGGCGCCGAGCCGCGACATGGTGCTGCGCCTCGCCGAGCAGCTGACGATTCCCCTGCGCGAGCGCAACGCCCTGCTGGTCGCCGCCGGCTTCGCGCCGGTCTACCGCGAGCGCAAGCTGGACGATCCCGAGCTGGCGGCAGGACGCCGCGCGGTCGAACTGATCCTGACGGGCCACGAGCCGCACCCGGCACTGGCCGTCGACCGTCACTGGTCTCTGGTCTTCGCCAACCGTGCCGTGGCGCCGTTGCTGGCCGGCGTCGACGAAAGGCTGCTGAAGCCGCCGGTGAACGTGCTGCGACTCAGCCTGCACCCGGCGGGACTCGCCCCGCGCGTCGCGAACTTCCGCGAGTGGCGCACGCACATATTGGAGCGTCTGGCACGCCAGATCGACGCCTCGGCTGATGTGCGGCTCAGCGAGCTTCTGGAGGAATTGAAGGGCTATCCCGTGCCGCCGGCGGCGTGGCCTTATCGGCCCGGCGCGGAAGATCCGCTGGGCGGAGTCGCCGTACCGCTGGAGTTGAAGACCGAAGGGGGCACCCTGCGCTTTCTCAGCACTACCACGGTCTTCGGCACTGCCCTCGACATCAGCCTCTCCGAACTCGTCATCGAGACTTTCTTCCCCGCCGATGCGGAGACCGCAGAGGCAATGCGGCGGATGGTCGGGACGGAGGCGGCCCCGTCGGGGCAACCGCGGCCCTGACATGCGGCGGCGCCAGGTTGCCCGACCGCACGCCGGTGGCTCGGCGGCCGGATGCGCTGTCGAGGTGCGCCTTGATCCACAGCTTGTCGCGGGGGACACGGGCTTCGCGTCCGCAGCATCCCGACTTTTACGGGGCCTCCGCGACAGTGGGACGCTATCCCGGATCGGCGGTTTCCGCCCGCTCTCATTGGTGAGGGCAGGCGCCTCTTTTGAGGATGCCGGCTATCCGATGGTTGCAAGCCCCTGCCAGGGTCTTTGCGGTCGGCAGGCGGCAGCGGTGCATTTGCCTCGAATGCCCCGCAAATGGCGGCAAAGCTTCACTGAATGCTAACACGCAGTCGGCAGGCTGAAGGCCTTGCGGAAAAAAAAGATCGGAACAGGAAATGCTGGACGTTCTGAATTGGATCGGCGAGGACGAAAGGGGCACCGCCGCGATCGAGTACGGGCTGATCGCTGCCCTGATATCCGTCGCCGGGATCGCCGCGCTGACCCTTGCCGGCGAGTCCCTCGAACAGTTGCTCAACATCGTGGCCACGGCAGTCTGGCCGCCGGCCTGAGCCGCCGCTAGTTCCGACCTGAGAGCAACCCTCGCGCGATCACCTGGGCCTGGATCTCCGCGGCGCCCTCGAAGATGTTGAGGATGCGCGCGTCGCAGAGCACGCGGGAGATCTTGTATTCCTCGGCATAGCCGTTGCCGCCGTGCACCTGCAGGGCGTTGTCGGCGTTGGCCCAGGCGACGCGCGCGCCCAGCAGCTTGGCCATGCCGGCCTCGATGTCGCAGCGCCGCTCGGAGTCCTTCTGGCGCGCGGCGAAGTAGGTGAGCTGGCGCGCCACCATGGTCTCCACCGCCATCCAGGCGAGCTTGCCCGCCACGCGCGGAAACTCGATGATCGCCTTGCCGAACTGCTTCCTGTCCTGGGCGTAGGCGAGGCCGAGCTCGAGGGCCGACTGCGCCACGCCGACGGCGCGGGCCGCGGTCTGGATGCGCGCCGACTCGAAGGTCGCCATCAGCTGCTTGAAGCCCTGGCCCTCGACGCCGCCCAGCAGGTTCTCCGCCTTCACCTCGAAGCCGTCGAAGCCCAGCTCGTACTCCTTCATGCCGCGGTAGCCGAGCACCTTGATCTCGCCGCCGGTCATGCCCGGGGCCGGGAAGGGCTCGGCCTCTGTCCCGCGCGGCTTTTCGGCCAGGAACATGGAAAGCCCCCGATAGGCGGCCTCGTCGGGATCGCTGCGCGCCAGCAGCGTCATCAGGTCGCTGCGCGCGGCATGGGTGATCCAGGTCTTGTTGCCGGTGATCTTGTAGGTGTCGCCGTCCCGCACCGCGCGCGTGCGCAGGCTGCCGAGGTCGGAGCCGGTGTTGGGCTCGGTGAAGACGGCGGTCGGCAGGATCTCTCCGGAGGCGATGAGCGGCAGCCACTTCTCCTGCTGTGCCTTGGTGCCGCCGAGGCGGATCAGCTCGGCGGCGATCTCCGAGCGGGTGCCCAGGGACCCCAAGCCGATGTAGCCGCGCGACAGCTCCTCGGTCACCACGCACATGGCGAGCTTGCCGAGGCCGGCGCCGCCGAAGGCTTCCGGCACGGTCAGGCCGAAGACGCCGAGGCCGGCCAACTGCTCGACCACTTCCAGCGGGATCAGTGCGTCCTTCAGGTGCCACTGGTGCGCGGCTTCCTTGTGATCCTCGGCCACCTTGCGGAACTGGCCGCGGATCATCTCCAGCGTCTCGTCGGCGAGCCCCGCCTCGCCGAAGCGGCCCTCGGCGAGGTGCGCGGCGATCGCCATGCGCAGCGCGTTGCCGTTCGCGGTCAGCTTCCTCACCGCCGGCATCTCCAGCATGGCGATGTCGGCTCCGCCGAGGCCGAGGTCGCCGGGCCGCAGCACCTCGACCTGGCTGAGGGCGATGCCCCCGGTCAGCTGGCTGAGGTATTCGCCGTAGGCAGCCTGCAGCATGAGATTTTCCAGCTCGCCGAGCTGTCCGGCGGCCTGCAGGCGCTCGGCCCAGTGCAGCATCTCGCGCAGCGCCGCGACGTAGGTCGCGAGCCAGGCATAGCCGTGGGCGGCAAACTGCTCGCGCTCCAGCAGGGCCGCGTCGACCTTGCCACCGGGAGCGACCAGCCGGGCAACGGCGTGCCGTGCCGCTTCGCCGAAGGCCTCGGCCGCAGTCAGCGCCGCAGCGCAGGTCGCCAGCAGGTCGGGCAGGATCAGGCTCTCGCGGTCGGCCTCGGCATGCACGATCGACATCTCTCTCAACCTTCTACGCTGCTGGATCTTACCACGGGGTGTTAGGGCTGTGCGGCCAACTCTACCTGCAGGACCCGGCGATGCCCTCTTGTCGTGCGCCGGCGGGCGCCCTGCACCAGCAGCGGGCGCAGCGCCAGGACCGTGCCGGCGGAGACGGCCAGCTCAACGGCCGGGGTCCCGGCGGCCAGCTTGTCGATCTCTTCCGAGCTGAGGCAGCCGGCCAGGTGGCTGCCGGGCAGCACCCGCAGGCCGCCGTCGGCGGGGCCGATGAGGTCCAGGTACCAGCGCAGGATCAGACCGCACGACAGCGCCTCGTCCGAAGCCGCACCCGGCGACTGATGCCAGGCCATGAAGCGGTTGGCGTGGCCCGTCTGGTCAAGGGCAAGCGCGCGCAACGGACGGGCGCCGGGCCCGACGGCCTCGGCGACCAGCTCGCGCACGGCAGGCTGCGAGAGCAGCGCCGCAACCAGCGGATGGTCCGGCGCGATGCCTGCGGACTCCTGCGAACCCGCACGCAATGCGTCGAAGGAAGCGACGGCCGCGGCGAGATCGAGCGCCGAGCCGTCAATCAGCGCATAGCCGCACCGGGCTAGCTTGTCGTTCGCGTAATCCGCTTCCGCGGCCAGGCAGGCGATCGCCATGGCTGGTTTCCCGCCCTCAGTCTTCTGCCGCCGCGTCTTCCAGGGTGCGCAGTCCCGGGCGCTTCGCCTGCACCAGCACCGCCATGTTGCCGGGCCGGTGCTGGTTTTTCATCATCTTGGTGTGGGCACGCGGGATGTCGCGCCAGGCGAAGACCTCCGACATGCAGGGGTCGATGCGTCGCTCCACCATCAGGTTGTTGGCCTGACTGGCCTGCATCAGGTTGGCGAAGTGGCTGCCCTGGATGCGCTTCTGGCGCATCCACACGAAGCGCGCGTCGAAGGTCAAGTTGTAGCCCGTGGTGCCGGCGCAGAACACCACCATGCCGCCGCGCTTCACCACGAAGCAGCTGACCGGGAAGGTCTGCTCGCCGGGATGCTCGAAGACGAAGTCGACGTCGTTGCCCTTGCCGGTGACCTGCCAGATTGCCTTGCCGAACTCGCGCACCTTACGCATGTAGTCGCCGAAGCCCTCGCTGTTCACTGGCGGCAGCTGGCCCCAGCAGTCGAAGTCCTTGCGGTTGATGACGCCCTTGGCGCCCAGCGACATGACGAAGTCGCGCTTGTCCTCGTCGGAGATCACGCCGATGGCGTTGGCGCCGGCCGTGGCGATCAGCTGAATCGCCATGGAGCCGAGGCCACCGGAGGCGCCCCAGACCAGCACGTTGTGGCCGGGCCTGAGGATGTGCGGGCGGTGGCCGAACAGCATGCGATAGGCGGTAGCGAGCGTCAGGGTGTAGCAGCCGCTCTCCTCCCAGGTCAGGTGGCGTGGCCGCGGCATGATCTGGCGGTCTTGGACACGGGCGAACTGGGCGAAGGAGCCGTCCGGCGTCTCGTAGCCCCAGATGCGCTGGGAGGGGGAGAACATCGGGTCGCCGCCGTTGCACTCCTCGTCGTCGCCGTCGTCCTGATTGCAGTGCACCACCACCTCGTCGCCGACCTTCCAGCGCTTCACCTGGGAGCCGACGGCCCAGACCACGCCGGCGGCATCAGAGCCGGCGACATGATAGGGCGCCTTGTGCACGTCGAAGGGAGAGATCGGCGTGCCCAGGCCGGCCCAGACGCCGTTGTAGTTCACGCCCGCGGCCATCACCATGACGAGCACGTCGTGGCTGTCGAGCTTCGGCGTGTCGACCACCTCGATCTGCATGGCCTTTTCCGGTTCGCCGTGGCGCTCGCGGCGGATCACCCAGGCGTGCATCTTGTCGGGCACGTGGCCCAGCGGGGGAACCTCGCCGACCTCGTAGAGATCCTTCAGCGGCGGCTGTGGCGCCGCCGTCTCGGCGCCCTCGCTCGATCCCTTAGCGGCACCTGCAAGCACTTTGGCCATCACTCAAACCCTCCAGTCTGCGCCGGCTCCCCTGCCGTGAACGGGGGCGGCTCTGCCAAGTTCCTTCGCAACTGCGTCGGCATTTGCCGGAAGTCAGTGGAAAACTGCGCTTTTCGGCGCAGGATACCCATGAGCAGCGCGGCTTTTCCCTGATTCTATAGACACCCGGTCGCTTTTGTGCAATGCACAATGACATCGTTCTTTACGTTATAGGTGATTTTTTTGGAATTTTCTGTCATTTCTCGCTTCCAAAAGAAACATGATAACGTGAGTTTGGCGGTCTGGGGTCGCCTAGGTGCGCTGCAACAGGGAATGCAGAAGGGCCGGCGCCGTCCTATAATAAGGCTAGGCGAGAGTGGAGAAGGCGGGCGTGACAGAGCTGGGCGATAAGGCGGACAGATCCGAGGCCGGGAAGGCAGAAAAGCCGCTGCGCGGGCACGATCCTGTCCAAACGCGCGGGCGCGACAAGCCGTGGCTGATCCGCACCTATGCGGGCCACTCGACGGCGGCCGCCTCCAACGCGCTCTACCGCAAGAACCTGGCGCGCGGGCAGACCGGCCTGTCGGTCGCCTTCGACCTGCCGACGCAGACCGGCTACGACTCCGACCATCCCCTGGCTAAGGGCGAGGTCGGCAAGGTCGGCGTGCCGGTGAGCCACCTCGGCGACATGGAGAAGCTCTTCGCCGAGATCCCGCTCGCGCGCATGAACACCTCGATGACCATCAACGCCACGGCGCCCTGGCTATTGGCGCTTTATATCGCCTGCGCGGAGAAGCAGGGCGCGGCGCGCGGCGATCTCACCGGCACGGTGCAGAATGACATCATCAAGGAATACCTCTCGCGCGGTACCTACATCTTCCCGCCGGAGCCCTCGCTGCGGCTGATCACCGACGTGATCGCCTTCACCTACCGCGAGGTGCCGAAGTGGAACCCGACCAACGTCTGCTCCTACCATCTGCAGGAGGCCGGGGCGACGCCCGTGCAGGAGCTCGCCTTCGCCCTGGCGACGGCGGTTGCAGTGCTGGATTCGCTGCGCGAGTCCGGCCAGGTGCCGGCGGCGGACTTTCCGCAGGTGGTCGGCCGCATCTCCTTCTTCGTGAATGCCGGCCTGCGCTTCGTCACCGAGATCTGCAAGATGCGCGCCTTCACCGAGCTGTGGGACGAAATCTGCCGGGAGCGCTACGGCATCGAAGAGGAGAAGTACCGGCGCTTCCGCTACGGCGTGCAGGTGAACTCGCTCGGCCTTACCGAGCAGCAGCCGGAAAATAATGTCTACCGCATTCTCCTGGAAATGCTGGCGGTGACCCTGTCGAAGGGCGCCAGGGCGCGCGCCGTGCAGCTGCCGGCCTGGAACGAGGCGCTCGGCCTGCCGCGACCCTGGGACCAGCAGTGGAGCCTGCGCCTGCAGCAGATCCTCGCCTTTGAGACCGACCTCCTGGAATACGAGGACATCTTCGACGGCTCCACCGTGATCGCCGCCAAGGTCGCGGAGCTGAAGGCCGAGGCGCGCGCCGAACTCGCGCGCATCAAGGCCATGGGCGGCGCTGTCGTGGCGGTGGAGAGCGCCTACATGAAGGAGCAACTGGTCGAGAGCGCGGCGCGGCGCCTGGAGGCCATCGAAAGCGGCCAGCAGACGGTGGTCGGCGTGAACGCCTACCAGGACAGCGAGCCCTCGCCGCTGGTCGAAGGAGCCGACGGCGGCTTTCTGGCACCCGACCCCGAGGCGGAGGTCGGCCAGCTCGCCGGCCTGGAGGCCTGGCGTCAGGCGCGCGACCGCGGCGCCGTGGGGAAGGCGCTGGCCGTTCTCGAAGCGGCGGCGCGCGACGGCGCCAACATCATGGAACCCTCCATCGCCTGCGCCCATGCCGGGGTGACCACCGGCGAGTGGGGCGAGGCGCTGCGCCGGGTCTTCGGCGAATACCGCGCGCCGACCGGCGTCGGCGGTGCCGCCACCCAGGCGGCGGCGGAGGAGGACTCCCTTGCCCCGGTGCGGGCACGGGTCGAGGCGCTGTCGCGCCGGCTTGGCCGCCGCGTGAAGATGCTGGTCGGCAAGCCCGGCCTCGACGGCCATTCCAACGGCGCCGAGCAGATCGCCGTGCGCGCCCGCGACGCCGGCTTCGAGGTGGTCTACGAGGGCATCCGGCTGACCCCGGCGCAGATCGTCGGCGCGGCGCTGGAGGAAGGTGTTCACGTGATCGGGCTGTCGATCCTTTCCGGCTCCCACGTCGCCCTGGTCGGCGAGGTACTGGCGCGCATGTCGCAGGCAGGCATTGCCCGCGTGCCGCTGGTCGCCGGCGGCATCATTCCGCCGGAGGACGCGGCCGCACTGAAGCGGGTCGGCGTCGCGGCGGTCTACACGCCCAAGGACTACGACCTCACCGCCATCCTCGACGACATCGTCGACATCGTCGACCGCGCCACCCAAGAGGCGGCGTAGCTTTCTGCCGCCAAGGCAGCTAATCTCCCGCGCAAACCGTCCGATTGTGGAAATGCAGCCGCCGCCTTTGGGAGGAAGCAAGATGAAACGTCGCGAGTTCGTGAAGGGCGCGGGTGCCGCCGCCGCCGCCAGCAGCCTGGCCGCGCCGGCCATCGCCCAGGAGCGCACCGAGTGGGCCATGGTGATGCCCTGGCCCAAGGGCGCGCCGGGCGTCGGCGTGAACGCCGAACGTTTCGTCGAGCGGGTGAACGCCATGAGCGGCGGGCGCCTCATCATCAAGCTCTTCGCCGCCGGCGAACTAGTGCCGCCTTTCGAGAGCTTCGATGCGGTACAGAGCGGCACGGCCGACCTGCTGCACGGCACGCCTTACTACTGGGTCGGCAAGTCGAAGGCCTTCAACTACTTCACCACCATCCCTTTCGGCCTCAACTCGGTCGAGCTGCCGGCCTGGCTGACCTACGGCGGCGGCCAGGCGCTGTGGGAGGAGGCCTATGCCGACTTCGGCGTCGTCCCCTTCTATGCCGGATCGAGCGGCGTGCAGGCCGGCGGCTGGTTCCGCCGCGAGATCAACAGGTGGGAGGACCTGCAGGGCCTCAAGATCCGCATGGCCGGCCTCGGCGGCGAGGTGATGCGCCGCGCCGGCTCCCTCGTGCTGCTGCTGCCGCCGGGTGAGATTCTGCCGGCCATGCAGTCCGGCGCCATCGACGCGGCCGAGTGGATCGGCCCCTGGAACGACGTCGCCTTCGGCCTGCAGAAGGTCGCCAAGTACTACTACGTGCCGGCCTTCCACGAGCCGGGGCCCGGCCTGGAGATCTCCGTCAACAGGGCCAAGTTCGAGGCCCTGCCGGCCGACCTGCAGGCCATCGTGCGCTACGCCGCGGCGGCCACGGCGCAGGACACCACGACCGACTTCACCTACCATAACATCCAGGCTTTCAAGCCGCTGCTGAACGACTACGACGTCGAGTTGCGCAGGTTCCCCGACGAAATCGTTGCCCGCCTCGGTAAGATCACCCTGGAGGTGATCGGCGAAATCGGCGAGACCGACGCTTTGACGCGGAGGATCCATGCCTCCTTCATGGATTTCGCCGGCAAGGCGGCGGACTACCAGGGTGCCTTCGACGAGACCATGCTGCGCCAGCGCCGCCTTGTGTGGTCGGCTTAAGTTTGGTTAAGGCCCGATTCGGTTGACTTTTGCGGCCACAGGGCGTCTCATCGGCAGATCATGAGCACTGAGCTTCCGTTCGGCATCGCCATTCGAATTACGGACCCGGCACCCAGGGGGTAGTCGGGTTTTCGTGATTCGTCTTTAGGTGTGACCGTACAGGAGGGCCGTTTCATGGCCGCTCAGAGTTCTCTTTCCCAGCCTCTTCCTGAGTTGACGCGCCCGTTACCTGCGTGCGCGACCGTCTACTGCTTTTCCATCCTGGCCGAGGCCGAGCCGGGGGTCATGCCGCGGGTTCTGCAGCTCTTCGCCAAGCGCGGCTTGGTGCCGACCCGCTGGCACAGCGACGTCACGGGACAGGGCGGCCGCGAACTCTCCATCGACGTGCAGGTGAACGGCCTCGACGTGGCCGCCGGCGACTACATTGCCCGCTGCTTGCGCCAGGTCTTCCAGGTCGAGACGGTGCTGACCTCGCAGAAGCATGTGGGGCAGCAGCATCAGGTTCAGAGGCAGCGCTAGCCTTCGGTCAGGTGAATGGCTGCGAGCGGTCCTCGCGGCACGGCTTGCGTCTGCCACGGCCTGAGGTAGGCTGGCTCCCGCCGCGGACGTGGGAGGAATCACCAATGAGTCTGCCATCCGGCGTCACCATGCAATGGCTCATGGAAGACGCCATAGATCCGCAAGCCGGCCTCAGTCTTGCCCGCATGACGGTCGCGCCCGGCGTGACGTCGCCTGCGCATCGCCATCCCGACTGTTCGGAAGCCGTGCATGTCCTGTCCGGGCGCATTGAACAACGGCGCGGTAGTGACTGGTTGCCGCTGGAGCCCGGCGAGACCGTTCTGATCCCCCGGGGAGCCCTACACCAGACCCGCAACGTCGGGTCGGAAGTGGCCGAGCTCATGGTGGCCTATTCCAACGGCGCCAGGATCTGTCTGCCGGAAACCTGAGTGAACCGGCGGAACCGGAATTCCGATCAACGCGTTTAGAGCGCGGACCCAACTGTAATGGAGAAGCGGAATGCGCTCTATGACGTTCGCCGCCTGCGCGACTGTCGTCGCGCTGCTGCCGGTCGCCTGCACCAGCTACCGCGCCGACAACGAGCCACCGCCCGACGACGCGCCGGTGGTCACCTTCAGCTATGTCGACACCGAGGACCGCGCCCTGGCTGCCGAGTTCGCCGACAACTACTGCGAGCAGGCCTACGGCAAGGATGCCGACGAGTTCGACACCGACCGTGAGCCCGGCGGCTACGAGATCAGTTTCGTCTGCCGCTGACCCGGTTGTTCGGGCGCCGTACGGTGAGGGCTCCCCAAGGCCGGCTTGACCTTCTATGCTGACCGCCATGACTCTCAGCCGCGCCCCCATCACCGCCCTGCGGCCTTTCGTCGAACTGCTCTGGGCTTCCGACGGCGGCGCGCCCGCATCAGCCGGAACCGGCCGCGAGTTGGTGCTGCCGACCGGTGCACTGCACCTGGTAGTGCGGCTCGACGACCGGCCACTGCGGGTATTCTGCGACGTCAGCGATGCGGTGGGCTTCAGCGTCAGCCCGGCGGTCATCGGCGGTGCGCGCGCCGCGCCCTATCTGAAGGATGTCTCGATTCCCTCTGCCAGCGTGGGCGCGCTGCTGCGCCCGGGCGCTGCAGGCTTCCTCCTCGGCGCGCCGGCCGGCGCCTTCATCGGCGCCCACCATGCTCTGGACGACGTCTGGGGCAGGCCCGCCGTCGAGTGTCTGCGTGGGCGCCTGGTGGAGGAAGGCTCCCCGGCCGGTCGCCTCGCCCTTTTCGAGGCCACCCTGCAGGCGCGCTTGCCGTCACTCAGGCGCGTCGACCCGCGCATCGCCTTTGCTCTTGCAGGCTTGCGGGGGAACGTGCCGGTCGCCGCGGTGGCGGCCGCCTGCAACCTCAGTCATCGCCACTTCACCCAGCGCTTTCGCGAAGCCGTCGGCCTGGCGCCCAAGGCCTGGTGCCGCGTGCAGCGCTTCGGGTGTGCGCTCGATCGCCTGGCTGCCGAGCCGGACATCGCCTGGGCCGAGCTTGCCGCCGCCGAGGGCTATGCCGACCAGGCGCACTTCGCCCGCGAGTTCCGCGCCCTGGCCGGCCTTTCGCCCGGCGCCTACCGCCGCCGCGCGCCTGCCGCGCCGCGGCATGTCCCGCTCTAGGTCGAATTCCTTCAAGACAGCCGGCGCCGGCCTGGTCGACAATGCTGCCAGCCCTTTCCAAGCGGGAGATGCCCATGGCTGTTCACGAACTTTTCGTCTACCTGCGCGCCAGGTCGGCGCAGCGGGCAGTGGATTTCTACAAGCAGGTTTTCGGCGCTACCGAGAAGTTCCGCCTCGTCGAGCCTGGCGGGCGCATCGGCCATATCGAGCTGGAGCTCGGCGGCACCACCCTGATGCTCTCCGACGAGTTTCCCGAGTTCGGCATCCACGCGCCCGATCCCGATGCGCCGAGCAGCTTCGTTATCCACCTGCATGTTGACGACGCCGATGCCATGATCGAGCAGGCGGTCGCTGCGGGCGCGCGCCTGCTGCGTGCGCCCCAGGATCATTTCTACGGCGAGCGCTCCGGCACCCTGCGCGATCCCTTCGGCTACGACTGGCTGATCGGCCACTCCCTCGAAGAGATCGAGCCCGAAGAGATGCAGCGGCGCTACACTCAGATGCTCACCGGATAAGCTGTTCACTTTGGAGCATCGACCGAGTCGCAGAGCCACACCTCAGGCGTCAAGCCTGAGCCTTCGGGGAAGCTTGGCTCGCAACAACTCCGCGATCCCAGTGGCGCAGCAGGAAGAGCGCCGCCAGGGCACCCAACACCGGAACACCGGCGATGAACAAATGGTTCGCGTCGTCACCCCAGGGGTCCATGAGCTGGCGCCAGGACACCAGCACGCTCACGGCATGCAATACCAGTGCGCCCCCGTAGGCTGCAGTACGGAAAACGCCGAGAAAGAGGCAACAGGCGATGGCGATTTCGACGGCGCCAAAGAGGTAACCCAGGGCCAGCGGCACAGAGAAGCCGTAGAAGTAACCCCAGATCGCCACGTTGATTTCCGGGACAACGAACTTTTCCACGCCCCACTGGAGCAGAAACAGTCCGAGCGTGATGCGCAGCGCCAACAGCGCGCGGAACAGCGCCCGCTCGAGGTTATGATCGTTCATGACGTCCTCCGATGAGCGACGCCGCGCGGTTGCCTGCCTGGCGCCGGTTGCATCATAGGCTGGCCCCGTCGAACTGCGTCACCTTGATCGCCGAAGGGTCAAGATTATCCGCACAGCGGAGATTGAGCACCACCATCGCCTCGCCATCGGGGCCTGTCCCTTCGGCGAAAGGCGTACACCCGCAGGTCTTGCAGAACTGATGGCGGATGGCCTGCTTGCCGAAGGTGTAGACGGCGATGTCGTCGCGCGGCGTTTCGAGATGGAAATTGTCCGGTGCAAAGGCGGCAAGCAGCGAACCCTTGCGCCGGCAGATGGAGCAGTTGCACTCGATCGCCTCGGTCGGCGGCTCTTCATCGAGGCTGTAGGCGATCTTGCCGCAGTGGCAGCTTCCCCGAAGGCGCATGACCTCCTCCTTCATCGATCGTACTCGTCGTGGCGCCGCACCCAGTCCATGATCTCTTTCTCGTTGCGGCCCTTCGGCGTGATGTCGAAATAGATGAAAGCGCCGTTCACCTCCTCGTTGCCGCGCGCGTAGCTGGAGTAGGTATGGAAGACGTCGTCGTTCTCGTCCTTGTAGAAGACGCTCAGGCCCGGCAGTTCGTCGTAGCCTTCGACCATGGCATAGTTGTAGTCGACCCTGCCTGCGGCGAGGTCGTCCTTGGTGAAGGACACGTGGTAGTCGTAGTTGAAATCGCTGCCGTAGGACGACACCCACTTCACCTGCCAGCCCATGCGCTTCCTGTAGGCTTCCAGCTTTTCGAGCGGCGCCCGCGACACCCGCACATAGCTGACGTCGTGATGCTCGAGATGCACGATGGCGCCCTCGGCATGGTCGGCCTCGAGGGAGCAGCTCGGACAGCCGGCCTCCCAGTCGGGCCCGAACATGAAATGGTGGATGATGAGCTGGCTGTTCCTGCCGAACAGCTCGGCCAGGGTCTGCTTGCCTGCCGGTGTATCGAAGACGTACTCCTTCTCGACCTTGACCCAGGGCAGTTCGCGCCGCTCGGCAGCGACGAGGTCGCGCATACGCGTCAGCGCCTTCTCGTTCTTGAGGTGCGCCTTGCGCACCTTCAGCCATTCATCCCGCGACACCACGAGATGCGGTGGGTTGGTGGTTTCGAATGCGAGATTGGTCATTTTCTCCTCCTTTGTATTGCGGTGCTGACCTCTCTACATCGCTGCGTAGCGTTCGATGAGAGCGGCCACTGCCGCTGGCTGCTCGTCAGGCAGGTAGTGTCCGCCGTTTTCGACGATCTCGACGGAGACGTTGCTCCAACCGAATGTGTGCAGCGTCTCGGCGAGGCCCGGCAGCAGCGGCCCGAAGCTTTGGTCGCCGCCGGCCAGCACCAGCGGCAGGTCTATGGCACCCCGCTGGGCCGCGTTGAACTCTTCGTTGGCCGGCAGGGCCCTATACAACTCGAACGCTGCCCGCAGCTGCTCCGGCGCGGCATAGGCCCTGGCATAGTGCGCCGCAGCCTCACTGCCGATGGCTTCCTTGTCGACGGTGCCGAGATCGAAGAAATGGCGGAAATAGAGCGCTTGTCGCCCCGCAACCAGAAGCTCCGGCAGGTCCGGCGTCTGGTGGAAATTGATGTGCCAAAGCAACGGATCGGCCTTGACCGCCTCCCAAGGCTCGATGCCCGGAAGCGGGACGTCGAGCGTCATGACGCCGCGCGCTTCGTCCGGATAGAGGCGGGCGAAGGCGTAGGCCACCATGCCGCCCATGTCGTGACCGACGAGGTAGCTGCGTTCCAGTTGCAGCTGCCGGGCGAGCTGGCGGATGTCCTCGGCCAGGTTCGCGGCGTCGTAGCCGCCGGGCGTGGCCCGGGATCCGCCGATGCCGCGCAGGTCGACGGCGACTACGGTGAAGCTCTTTGCCAGTCGCGGCATGACCTGGTGAAATTCGTACCAGTCCTGGGGAAAGCCGTGCAGCAGGATTATAGCGGGCCCGGTTCCGCCGCGCACGTAGTGGAGCGTCGTGCCGTTTACGTCGGCCGTCGCGGAAGAAAATCCCGCTCCGAGCTCAGCTGCCGCCGGGTCGCTGCGTTGTTGCGCCGGCAGCGGCGCGGGCAGGCCCGTCCAAATGATCGCAGCAGCGACGACAAGGGCTTTCGTGAAGGCTCGGCGAGTGCTGATCATGATTTGCAGCTTTCCCTCTTCATGACATTTCCCGAAGGACGAAAGAGCAGCCGGCCGTCCGACATTCCGTCGGATTCTTTTTAGAGGGCTGGGAGCGATGGCCGGGTCGCGCGGTACTTCGCCTCAAGAGCGCTTTCTTGGGATCAGTCGTTACGCGGCTCCTCCAGTTCGCGCACGGGCCGCACTTCTATGGTGCCAAGTCCCGCCATAGGGATTTTCGCGGCGGCCTCGATGGCATCGTTCCGGTCCCTGGCCTCGATGAGAATGAAACCGAGCAGTTGCTCCTTGGTCTCGGCGAAGGGACCGTCGGTTACCGACAGCCGGCCGTTGCGGACTCGGAGGCTGGCGGCCGTGCTGACGGGTTGAAGTGCATCCGAGACGATATAGTGCCCGCTGCGGCGTAGCGCCTCGTCGTAGGACAGCGAGTCGCGCACGAGCACGTCCCAGGCGTTCTCGGGCAAGGCGTCGAGATCCTTCTCCTCGCCATAGACGAGACAGAGATACTTCATGGCAGTCTCCTTTACTTATTGGCCGGCTCCGGCGGCGGGCGGTAGGGGGCGTTACGTCGAGGCTGCAGCGCCTCGGCCCTGCGCGCTGTCTGCCATCAGGCGGTCGAGGTGCTGGCGGATGTGGGCGGCCTCCGCGGACGTGTTGGCGAGCGCGATAGCGCGGTCGAAGGCCACGCGCGCCTCCTCGCTGCGGCCGAGCTGCATGAGCAGAGCGCCTCGGGTTCCGAAGAAGTGGAAATAGCCGGCGAGCGGTTCGGCGAGCGGCTCGACCATGTCGAGCGCTGCCTGTGGGCCGCGCACCTTGGCGACCGCGACGGCCCGGTTGAGCGTGACGACGGGGGACGGCTGCAGGCGCTCGAGAGTGGCATAGAGCAGTTCGATCTCCGCCCAGTCGGTGTCCTGCGGCCGGCTGGCCTGGGCATGCACGGCAGCGATCGCAGCCTGCACCTGGTAGGGCCCCGGCCGCCGGTGGCGCAGCGCCTTTTCCACCAGCACAAGCCCTTCGGCGATCATATCGCGGTCCCACAGGCGGCGGTCCTGGTCCTCCAGGAGCACGATGCTGCCGTCTTCGTCCAGGCGCGCCGGCGCGCGGGCATGCTGCAGGAACATCAGCGCGGCCAGCCCCATGATCTCGGGTTCGCTCGGAAAGAGGCGAAGCAGAAGCTGGGTGAGGCGGATCGCCTCTTCACAGAGGGGCAGCCGAATGTAGGCCTCGCCGCCACTTGCCGAATAGCCCTCGTTGAACAGCAGGTAGTTCATCGCCGCCACGCTGCCGAGCCGCTCGGCCCGGTCGTAGGCATTGGGCGTCTCGAAGGCGACGCTGGCCGCGGAGACGCGGCGCTTGGCCCGGGTAATGCGCTGCTCCATCGCACTCTCGCTCACCAGGAAGGCGCGGGCGATCTCCGTGACCGAGAGGCCGGAGACGATGCGCAGGGCAAGTGCAATCTGCTGGGTAGCCGGCAGATTGGGATGACAGCATATGAACAGGAGGCGCAGGACGTCGTCGCGGTAGTGCGAACTGTCGAGCCGTTCGGCGAGGTCGCTTTCGGCGTCGCCGAGGTTCGAGATGACGTCATCGGGAGGCAGTGCCTGGCTCTTGCTGCGGCGGCGGAGATCGTCGAGTGCCGCGTTGCGGCCCACCAGCGTGAGCCAGGCAACCGGATCGCGCGGCGGGCCATTCACCGGCCAGTTCTTCAGCGCACGCAGGGAGGCTTCCTGGAAAGCTTCCTCCGCCTGGTCCAGGTCGCGAAAATAGCGCAACAACGCGCCCAGCGCCCGCGGCCGCGCGGAGGTGAGAGCGGTGTTGATCCAGGCGAGATCCGTCACGTCATGTCACTCGAGGAACGCTGGCGAGGGAAATGCCGCCGGCTGGAACAGGCGCAGCGGGCGAATTTCGAAGCCGCCCGTTTCGTCCCGCCCAAGACCACGTGCGACGTCAATGGCTTCTTCCAGGGTCGCGCAGTCGACGAGGTAGAAGCCGAGAAGTTGCTCCTTGGTTTCGGCGAAGGGGCCGTCGATGACCAGGGGCTCGCGGCCCGACCTGACCGTGGTGGCGGCCGTGGTCGGCATCAGGCGGGCGACGGGGCCGAGCTTTCCCTGGGCTGCCAGCGGGTCTGTCACCTGCGCCCGCTTGGTGAGCACAGCGTCATCTTTTTCCTTGGACCAGGAGTCGACCTCAGCCTCGTCGTGGTAACAGAGAATAGCATAAAGCATCGAGCACCCCTCCTGCGTCACCCAGAGGACGAACGAGTATGCCTCCAGCCGACAAGCAGCCGGCAAAAAAATCATACTGCAGCCGAAGGTCGCCGCCAGCGTCGGCGCTTTCGACCGCAGGGTGCCTTGGCCGTCACCGGAACTCAACCCTGCCCGCAGCGTTGTAGATTTGCAGGGGGCCACAGCAGAGGAGACGACCATGCGTGTGCTATACCTGACCGCCGGCGCGCTGGCTTTGGCCTTCTTGCCGGGCTGCGCCGCCTATCAGACGGAGGCGACCGAGCCGACCGTCAGCTACACCTACAGTGATGACGACGACTACGACGAGGTGGCGGAAAAGGCGGACGACTACTGTGATGATCACTACGACCAGGACGCCTACCTGGTCGACGAAGACAGAGAGGCTAGCGGCTACGAGGCGACCTTCGCCTGCCGCTGACCGATGGTTCCTTTGCGGAGGTAGCGATAGCAGTAGAGCGTCCTGTCGAAGCCGAGCGTCCGATAAAGCGCAAGCGCGGGCGTGTTGTCAGCAAGAACCTGCAGGCAGGCGCCTTGCGCGCCGGCTGCCCGGGCCCAGTCCAGCAGCTCGCCGATGGCCCGCCGCCCATAGCCGCGCCGCCGCCACCGGGTGTCGGTGACCACCGACTCGATCACCGCCAGGCCGTCATGGACGACGGCATAGGCCAGGGCGGCGATCTCCCCCTCGTGGCGGACGGCGGCGAAGGCCTTCGCCGGCAGGATGCCGGCCAGCATAGCCGCGTAGAGTTGCGATCCTTCGGCGTCCACCGCGCTCAAGGCGGCACGGGCTCTCAGCCACTCCCGGCTCGGTGTGGGTGTCAGTTCTGCCGCTCCCTGGGAAACGCCCGGTTTTCCGGAAAGGTTGCAGTACAGGGTCGCGGTCTCGCTCTCTGCCAGGTAGCCAAGCTCCGCCAGGCGTTCGGCCATGCCCTCGGCGATATCCGGGGTGCGGAAGATCGTCGGCTGTTCCAGCGCAGCGTAGACCGACTCCGCCGCAGCCAGCACCTTGGCGGGATCGCGCGGACCGCCGCGCAGCGGATTGACTGAGTTGGCGCGGCGCACGTCGCCGCCCGATGCGCGCAGCAGCCAGCCGCCGAGGAGCAGCTGTCGCGACGCTGGCCAGGCGTTCATGCAGGCTTCCTCCACGCGCCAGTTCAATTCACTGCAGTCCATGAAACGCCTTCCCCTGGTGGTCTGAGGCCGGTAACCGCTCGGTTTCCAGCTATACCGGCTGCGGGCGCACGCGGCCACGACTCTTGTCCCCGGAACCGCAAAAGCCGATAGCCATCCCGCATCGCAGCCCTTACCTTCCGCGCCATGAGCTACCTCGATCGCCTGAAGGCCTGCCACAGCTGGCAGCCGGAAAACTATCGCCCTTTCGTGCTGGAGGGCGAGGCCCGGCCGCTCGGCTGGGTGACGCATGGCTTTGCCCGGCGCCTGCAGGATTTTCCCAGGGTCTTCGCGGTCTCCGATGCGGCCGTGGCCTTGCCGGCGCGCTACGGCGACTTCGAAACGCGCTCGGCGATCCTCGAGGAGGCGCTGCGCGAGTTGCACGCCGCCGGCGAGATTCCCAAGTGGCGGGGCGAGGACTATGGCATTTCCAGGCGCTGGGGCGAAGCGCCGCTGTTCAGGATGGAGCGCGGCGCGGTACCGCTATTCGGCGTGCTGGCCTACGGCGTGCACGTGAACGGCTACGTCCGCACCGCCGAGGGGCCTCAGCTCTGGGTCGGCAAGCGGGCGAAGCACAAGACGGTGGCGCCGGGCAAGCTCGACCACCTGGTGGCCGGCGGCCAGCCCTATGGCCTCGGGCTGATGGACAACGTCATCAAGGAAGCGGCGGAGGAGGCCAGCGTGCCGGCCGGACTGGCCGCCTGCGCCCGGCCGGTCGGCGCGATCCGCTACATCTGCGAGCGCGCAGAGGGTCTGCGCAACGACCTCGCCTTCTGCTTCGATCTCGAGCTGCCGGCGGACTTTGTGCCGAAGCCGAACGACGACGAGGTGGAGTCCTTCTCCCTCTGGCCGGTCGGCCAGGTCCTGGAGCGGCTGCGCGACAGCGACGACTTCAAGTTCAACGTCGCCCTGGTGAACCTGCACTTCGCGCTGCGCCATGGCATCCTCGCGCCCGAGGTCGAGCCAGCCTACCAGGCTATCGTCGAAGGCCTCTCCGGCCGCTTCGAGGACTAGCGCCCTTCCCTCCAGTCGTCACCTTCGGGCTTGACCCGAGGCTCCATTGCGCCACTGTCACAGCGCTGCGCCATGGATGTTCGGGTCAAGCCCGAGCATGGCCAAAATGTAGGACATCAATTGGACCGCGCCGCGCCACTGGGCCTCGCGTCCGCCAGGATCATGTCGCTGGCCTTCTCGGCGATCATGACGGTGGGCGCGTTGGTGTTGCCGGAGACCAGGGTTGGCATGACCGAGGCGTCGACCACGCGCAGGCCCTCCAGGCCGCGCACGCGCAGGCGCTCGTCCACCACCGCCGTCTCGTCGCGCCCCATCTTGCAGGTGCCGACAGGGTGGTAGATGGTCTGGCTGAGGTTGCGCGCGGCCACCAGCAGATCCTCGTCACTGGCGGTCTCAGCGCCCGGCGAAAGCTCGTGGTCGATCAGCGGCGCCAGGGTCTCGGTGGCGGCGATGGCGCGCGACATCTTCATGCCGGCCACGGTCACCTGCTGGTCCTTCACCGTCGCCAGGTAGTTGGGGTGGATCGCCGGGTAGTCCTGTGCGAAGGGGCTGCGCAGCTCGATGACGCCGCGGCTCTCCGGGCGTAGCTGGCAGATCGAGGAGGTGAAAGCGGAGAAGCGATGTAATCCTTCACCCGGCTTGTCGGCGCTCAAGGGCTGCAGGTGGAACTGGATGTCCGGCGTCGCCGCCTCCGGCGTAGTGCGCGCGAAGACGCAGACCTGGCTCGCGCCCATGGTCAGCGGGCCGCGGCGGAACAGCAGGTAGTCCAGCCCCATCAGCATCTTCTTGAAGGGATTGTGGACCTGGTCGTTCATGGTGATCGGACCGCGCGTCTTGAACACCATGCGAACCTGCAGGTGATCCTGCAGGTTGCGCCCGACGCCCGCTAGGTGATGCACCAGCGGAATATCGAAGCTCTGAAGCTGGCCGCCGGGGCCGACACCCGAGAGCAGCAGGATCTGCGGCGAGCCAATGGCGCCAGCCGCGAGGATGACCTCGCCGCGGCAACGCGCCTCGCGCGGGCTGCCCTTGCGACGGTAGGTGACGCCCACCGCGTGGCGGCCGTCGAAGAGCACCCTTTCGGTCTGCGCGTGGGTGACGATCTCCAGGTTGGGGCGTGGGCGCGCCGGATTGAGGTAGCCGACGGCGGTGCTGCAGCGGCGGCCGTTCCTGGCGGTCAGCTGAAAGTAGCCGGCGCCTTCCTGCGCGGCGCCGTTGAAATCCTGGCGCGGCGGAATGCCGAGTTCGCCGGCCGCCGTGATGAACTTGTCGCAGAGCGCGCGGCGGATGCGCATGTCGGACACGGCCAGCGGCCCGCCGACCCCGTGGTAGTCGTCGGCGCCGCGCTCCTGGTCCTCCGAGCGGATGAAGTAGGGCAGCACGTCGTCGTAGGACCAGCCGGCGTTGCCGAGCTGGCGCCAGTGGTCGTAATCCTCCTTCTGACCGCGAATGTAGAGCAGGCCGTTGATGGAGGAGGAGCCGCCCAGTACCTTGCCGCGCGGCCAGTCGAGCCGCCGCCCGTTGAGGCCCTTGTCCGGCTCGGTCTTGTAACACCAGTCGGTCTTGGGGTTGTGCATGGTCTTGAAGTAGCCGACCGGAACGTGGATCCAGGGATTCCAGTCGCGCCCGCCGGCTTCCAGCAGCAACACACGCTTGGCGGGGTCGGTAGAGAGCCGGTTGGCCAGCACGCAGCCGGCGGAGCCGCCGCCGACCACGATGTAGTCGTAAGCGCCGGCAGAGCCGGCATCCTGCGCGGTGGACGCGACGCGGCGGTCCGTCCGCCGTGGCGCGCCCGCCCGATCTGCTGCGATCAAGTCCCGGCCCCTTCGGTGAAGACAACTATCGAACGCATTGCACTGTCGTAAGGCACGAATATTACATATCGCTTGCCTTCCGCAGGCGCAATCGCAATAATGAAACTATAAATCTCGTTTAATGAGAACTCCGCAGAAGAAGCGGCCGAGGGGCAACGCCCCCTGGGGAAATGGGAGGAACCATGCTTAGCGACAAACTGAAGCACCTATCGCGCCGTGACCTGCTGCGCCTGACCCGGCAGTACGGCATTACCTCGACCTTGCTGGCGGCCGGCTCGATGACGGGGCTGGTCTCGATGGCGCGTCTCGCCGAGGCCGCCAACTCGACCTATGACAAGCGCTTCAAGTCCGAACCCAAGGTTACGCTGAAGTTTGGCGCCGCCGGCTTCAACGAGCGCAATCTTCTGATCGAGCGCGCCGGCTGCCTGCAGTTCGCCGCCGACCTGGAGGAGCGCACCGACGGCGCCATCCGCGTCGAGTTCATCGGCAGCAACCAGATCTGCGGCCAGCTCGACTGCGTGAAGAAGACGCAGCAGGGCATCGTCGACATTTTCGCCGCCTCGACCCAGAACTCGGCCGGCGGTGCGCCCTACCTGAACGTGCTCGACTACGCCTACTTGTTCCCGAGCCGCGCGGCGCAGTACTACTTCCTCTACCATCCGGGCAGCGAGAAGGTGCTGCGCGAGCCGCTGCGCAAGCGCCACAACCTGCACTTCCTGTTCAGCCATGCGGAGCTGCGCGGCATCCAGCTCGGCCTCAAGTGGAAGGACAAGCCGCTGGTCACCAGCATCGGCGAGCTGGCCGGCACCAAGAACCGTGTCACCGGCACGCAGCTGGGCCGCATCGCCATGGAGAAGATGAAGCTGAATCCGACGCCGATCGCCTGGGAGGAGACCCTGGACGGCCTGAAGCAGGGCCTCATTGACGGCGCCGAGACCTGGGCCTCGGCGGTCGCCTACGCCAACATGGCGCCGGTAGTCTCCCAGGTGCTCAACCTGGAATTCTTCTGCGGCACCGAGCACACGGCGATGAACGCCGCCACCTTCGACAAGCTGGACGGCGAACTGCAGGACGCAGTGATGGAGTCGGCCTACCTGACCCAGGTCCACGTGCAGGCGGCCAACGAGGCGGCGCTGGTCAACACCGTGGGCTTCTCCGATCCACAGTTGCCGAACACCATCTTCGCCAGGACCGGCACGCGGGTCTCCATGTTCAGCGAGGCCGCCAAGCGCGAGGCCGAGGAGATGTGTTCGCCGGAGTTCCAACCGGCAGATTGGGAACAGTGGCGCGAGCGCCTGAACGACTGGGCCGGCGGGATGGACACCTACAAGACCATCTACGACATCGCCCGCGAGATTCCCAAGGATACCCTGCCGGAGAACGTCGAGCCGCGGCGCTGGTGGAAGGCGTAAGGGCAGGCAGCCCCGAGACCGGCGGGGAAAGTTCAGCTTTCCCTTTCCCCGCCGGATTTTTCCTGAGTTCCGATGGACTTCGGCCCGGGGCCGAGCCGGCCTTTGCCGGCCCGTCCGCGCCCGCCGGAATGGCACGCCGGTCAAGCTGACGAGAGGAAGATGGCGGTTCTGCGGTGGCTCGACACAAACGTCGAGAAGATCATTATCCTGGTCTGCTACGTGACCATGGCGGGCATCATCTTCGTCGAGGTGATCCGGCGCTTCCTGTTCAACGAGCAGGTGCCCTGGAGCACCACGGTGCCGGTGTACCTCTTCCTCTGGATCGTCTGGCTGGGCTGTGCCTACAACGTGAAGATCCGTGCCCACCTGCGCTTCGACGAGCTGCGCCTGCGCCTGCCCTATCGCGGACAGTTCGCCTGCCTTTGCCTCGATGCCCTGCTGTGGATCGTCTTCGCCGCCATCGTCATCTTCTACACCGGCGAGCAGGTAGGGCTCTCCTACGACAACTTCGCCATCGTGCAGGGCACCGACGACGTCATGCAGTGGTGGTTCTACATGGCGACACCCTTTGCCTGGAGCCTGCTGATCGTCCGCGTGCTGCAGAACTTCTGGCGCGATCTCGGCGACTTCCGGGCCGGCCGGCCCTTCAACCTCAACACCAACATCTTCGGGGATTGAGGAAGACATGGACGGGCTCTGGGTTACCCTCATCTCCATCGGCGTCACGATCCTCTTCGCGTTCGGCGTGCCGATCTTCCTGGTCATCGGTTTCTGGGTGGTCGGCGTCAGCCTGGTCATCGACTTCACCCTCGCCAACATCGGCGTGACGCTCTACGAGGGCCTGAACTTCTTCGGCCTGCTGGCGCTGCCGCTCTTCATTCTGACCGGCGACCTCATCAAGTCGGCCGGCATCGCCAAGCGGCTCTCCGACTTCGCCTACTCGGTGCTCGGCTGGCTGCGCGGCGGCCTCGCCATGGCTTCGCTCGGCGCCTGCGGCCTCTTCGCGGCGATCTCCGGCTCCAACTCGGCGACCACCGCCACAATCGGCTCCATCATGTTTCCGGAGATGAAGAAGGGCGGCTACGATGCGAACTTCGCCGCCGCGACGGCGGCAGCCGGAGGCACGGTCGGCATCATCATCCCGCCGTCGATCATCTTCATCGTCTACGGGTTCCTCATGAACCTGTCGATCAGCGACCTCTTCATCGGCGGCCTGATCCCCGGCTGCCTCATGGTGATCGCCATGCAGGCGGTCTGCTGGTTCATCTGCCATCGCAACGGCTGGGGGCATCTCATCCAGTTCCGTCTGCTGCGGACGCTGAAAATGGCGCTCGGCGCCTGGCTCGGCTTCTTCGCCATCCTGCTGGTCATCTGGGGCATCTACACCGGCGCTTTTTCGCCGACCGAAGCAGCCGGCATCACCGCCGGCTTCTGCATGCTGGCCGGGCTCCTCATGTATCCCATCGCGCAGCGCCTGCTGCCGCCGAGCGAGGGGTCGCCCGGCGCCCTGCCGGAGGATGCCGGCTTTCTACAGCGCCTCATCATCCCCGGTTTCAGTTTCGCCGAACTGCCGTCGATCATCATGCGCTCGGGTCAGATCACCGGCCTGCTGGCGCCGCTCATTGCGGTTTCCGTGGTAATGCAACAGATTCTCTCGCTGCTCGGCGCCAACGCCTTCGTCACCGAGATGCTGAGCGGGCTTGGCGGCTACCATGCGGTGCTCTTTGCCTGCATGGCCATCGTGCTGGTCGCCGGCACGGTGCTGGAGTCGCTCCCCAACACCATCATCCTGGCGCCGATCCTGGCGCCCATCGCCGCCAGCATCGGCGTCGATCCGATTCACTTCGCGGTGATCTTCCTGGTTGGCGACGCCATCGGCTTCATCACGCCGCCCTACGGCCTCAACCTCTATGTGGCCAGCGGGATCACCGGCATCCCTTATTTCCGCCTGCTGCGCTACACGCTGCCCTATCTCGGCGCGCTGATGGTCGCCTGGCTGCTCATCGCCCTGCTGCCGGAGCTCTCGACCCTGCTGCTGGTCAACAAGGGCGCCGGCGTCTATCAGCTGCAGTAGGGGTCGTCGGAAGTTGCGCAAAGTCCGGCGGAAGGTGTAGCAGATGACACCTATGAGCAGAGAACCCGGATACTTAGCCAAGCCCAAGGCGGCGAAATCGCGCTCGGCGCGCGTCCTGCAACTGCTCGAGCTGGTAGCGCGTAGGGACCATCCCGCTTCGGTGCAGGAGATTACCGAGCAGAGCGGCCTGCCCAAGGCCACCGCCTACCGCATCTGCTCGGCGCTGGAGGCCGACGGCTATCTGCGCAAGGAGCTGGGCGGGCGCGGGCTGGTGGCAGGACCGCGGCTGCTGGCGCTGGCCCAGAGCCTGATCGGCGGCTCCAGCCTGGCGACGGCACGCCATGCCATCCTCGCCTCGGCCGCGCGGCGCATCGGCGAGACCTGCAATCTCTCCATTCCCAAGGACGGCGAGATGGTCTACCTCGACCGCGTCGAGTCGGAATGGCCGCTGCGCCTGCAGCTGCCGGCCGGTACCAGGGTGCCTCTGCATTGCACTGCCAGCGGCAAGCTCTTCCTCAGCACTCTGGCACCGGCCTTGCGCGCGCCGCTGCTGCGCAGCCTGACGCTGGAAGCGCGCGGGCCCAAGACCATCACCGA
The DNA here is from genome assembly GCA_009377535.1 of Kiloniellaceae bacterium. GTDB lineage: Bacteria > Pseudomonadota > Alphaproteobacteria > Kiloniellales > Kiloniellaceae > Pelagibius. The sequence continues at coordinate 24,575 of WHTV01000007.1, read as the reverse complement.
GGCCGACAAGCTGGGCGCCGCCCTCGACGAGATCCGCAAGTCCCAGGTCGGCACCGACGACGAAGAATTTCTCGAAGGCATGGTCGCCGTTGCCGTACCGGTGACTGACGCGGCCGGCCGCTTCTTCGCGGCCCTCGCGGTGCACGCTCCCTTGATGCGCATGACCATCGAGCAGGCGAAGAGCCACGTGCCGGTGCTGCGCGCGGCGGCGGCCCAGCTCGCCGAGCTCGGCGGCTAGCCTTGTGGCAGCAGCGGTTTGCGCTCGCCGCCGGTTGTCGATGAGGCGCTGCGCAACAGTGAACTCGGCGGCCAGCTGCAGCAGGTCCTTTTCCGCGTAGTCCAGAGATCGGTGCAGGCGGCCTCGGCGGCGGAGAACTCGGCGAAACTCTGCCGGGCCATGCTTTCCCTCTCCGTCATGGCGTCAGATCTTCCTCGATGCCGGACATGGCGATGACTTCAGCCGGGCTTCGGCCGGCCTCGCGCAAGGCACTGAGAGCGAGGGCGGCGCTGCGCTTGGCCAAGCGCTGGCCCTGCCCATCTGTGACGAGGCGGTGGTGATGGTATTGCGGCACCGGCAGGCCGAGCAGTTGCTGCAGCAGGCGGTGCACATGGCTGGCCTCGAAGAGGTCGGCGCCGCGGGTCACCAGGGTAATGTCCTGGGCGGCGTCGTCGACCACGACGCTCAAATGATAGCTGGCGGGGACATCCTTGCGGGCCAGCACGATGTCGCCTTGCGGCCGCGGATCGCAGCACTGCCTGCCGCCGGCGCGGTCGTGCCAGGTGAGCGCACCGCCATTCTCCGCCTCCGCCTCGGCAAGGGCGCGCGCCATGTCGAGGCGCAGGGCGAAGGGAACGCCGGCGGCGCACCGCGCTTCGCGCAGGCCGGCATCCAGAGCTCGGCAGGTGCCGGGATAGACCGACTCGGCGGGACCGTGCGGCGCGGCCCCGGCACGGGCGATCTCCGCAGCGATCTCCTTGCGGCTGCAGAAGCAGGGGTAGACCAGGCCGCGCGCCTGCAGGGCATCGAGTGCGTGGGCGTAGTCGGCGAGGTGATCGGACTGGCGCCGCACCGGCTCCTCCCAGGCAAGGCCGAGCCAGGCCAGGTCCGCGAAGATCGCCGCCTCGAATTCGGGCCGCGCTCGGTCGCCGTCGATGTCCTCGATGCGCAGCAGGAAACGCCCTCCCACCCGCCCGCCGGCGGCGGCGCGGGCGGCGAAGAGCGCCGCATAGGCGTGGCCCAGGTGCAGCAGGCCGCTGGGCGAGGGAGCGAAGCGGGTGACCTCGAGTGTCGACATCCGATTGGCGGTACGGCAGATGGCGGCTAAAGTCCAGCGATGATCCCCGAACCGATTCCCGACGAACGCCTGCGCCCGGCGATGGAAGCCCTGGCCGCCGGCGACCCCGACATCGCCGAGGCCTATGGGCGCTGCGGCCTGCCCCCGGAACGCGGCAGCGCGCCCGGCTTTGCCGGCCTCATCCGCATGATCGCCGGGCAGCAGGTATCCGTGCAGTCGGCCCGCGCCATCATCGATCGTCTTGAAACGCGGGTCGCGCCGCTGACCGCCGAGGAATTCCTCAAGACAACCGAAGACGACCTGCGCGCGGTCGGCTTCAGCCGGCCGAAGATGCGTTACGGCCGCATCCTGGCCGAGGAGATCGCCGGCGGCGGCCTCGACGTCGACGGCCTGGCCGGGCTGGACGACGAGGCGGCCATCGCGGCGCTCACCCGGATCAAGGGCATCGGCCGTTGGACAGCCGAGATCTACCTGCTCTTCGCGCTGGGGCGGCCCGACGTCCTGCCGGCCGGCGACCTTGCGCTCTGCATCGCCGCGCAGCATCTGAAGAAGCTGGAGTCGCGGCCGGATCCCAAGGCCATGCTGGCCCTGGGTGAGATCTGGCGGCCCCACCGCAGCACGGCGGCGCGCTTTCTCTGGCATCTCTACCGCCATCCCGGCGTGGCGCTCGGCCGCATCGTGAAGCGGACAGCATAGATTTTCTCTCGATACGGAAGGATGGTTCGGCGGTGAGCGGCATTATGGATCTGGACGGCCCGCGGCAGGGCAAGGCGGCGGGCAGGGGCGCACGGGCCCTCGTGGCGTTCCTACATGGCCTCGGCGCCGACGGCAATGACTTGATCTCGCTGGCGCCGATGCTGGAGCCGCTGCTGCCGGATACCGCCTTCGTGTCGCCCAACGCCCCTTATCCCTGCGACATGGCCCCGATGGGACGCCAGTGGTTCAGCCTGCAGAGCCGCGAGCCCGAGACCATGTTGGCGGGCGTGCGCGCTGCCGCGCCGATGCTCGATGCCTTCCTCGATGCCGAGTTGGCCGCGCATGGACTCGGCGATGACCGCCTGGCACTGGTTGGCTTTTCCCAGGGCACCATGATGGCGCTGCACACGGCGCTCAGGCGGCCCAAGGCCTGCGCTCTCGTGGTCGGCTTTTCCGGTGCGCTGGTGAAGCCGGAGGTGTTGGCGGGGGAGATCGTCAGCCGCCCGCCGGTGCTGCTGGTGCATGGCGATGCTGATCCGGTGGTGCCCTTCGAGGCCATGCCCGCCGCCGAGGCCGTCTTGCAGGCCAACAAAGTGCCGACCGCCGCCTACCGCCGGCCGGGCCTCGGCCACGGCATCGACCAGGAGGGCCTGCAGCTCTGTGTCGCGGCCCTGGTGCAGTACCTCTTTCCGGAGACCCTGCCCGACGCCGGAACGAACCTTTCCGGGTAGGCGTTGGGCTGCGGAGGAGCCGCTACCAAGCATGCAGAAGCCAAATCCCCTCTACAGCTGGGCCGTGCGGGCCTGGGCGCCCTTGCGCTGGAGCATCGGGCTCCTGCTGATCGTCGGTGGCGTCCTCGGTTTCCTGCCGGTGCTCGGCTTCTGGATGGTCCCGCTCGGCGTCCTGCTCCTGGCCGGCGGCTCGCCGCGGGTGCGCGAGGTGGCGAAGGCATTTATCCGCCGCGCGCGTGCCTGGGCGAGCAGGCTCGCCTCAGGCCGCCGCCGCGGGCAGGATCGCGGTTAGATTTGACGCCGCCGGACATCACGCCGCGCGCATCGACGCGAGGATGCCCTCGACCGAGCTGCGCAGCCGCTGCGCTTCCGCCGAGAGCTCCTGGGTGGCGCTGGCGACCTGGCCGGCCGCCTGGCCGGTTTCTGCCGACGTCTCGGTCACGCCGCGGATGTTCGAGGTCACGCGCTTGGTGCCCTGGGCGACTTCCTGCACGTTGCGGGAGATTTCCAGCGTGGCGGCATTCTGCTCTTCCACCGCCGAGGCGATGTTGCCGCAGACCTCGCTGATGCGGTCGATCGAGCCGCGCACGTTCTCGATCGCCTTGACCGTCTCCGCCGTGGCGTTCTGCATGCCGCCGATCTGCTGCGAGATTTCCTCGGTTGCCTTGGCGGTCTGGTTGGCCAGGGACTTGACCTCGCCGGCCACAACGGCGAAGCCCTTGCCGGCTTCGCCGGCACGGGCGGCTTCGATGGTCGCGTTGAGCGCCAGCAGGTTGGTCCGCTCGGCAATGTCATTGATCAGCTTCACCACGTCGCCGATCTTCTGGGCGCCTTCGGCCAGGCTGCGGACCGTGTCATTGGCATGGTCGGCGATGCCGACCGTTTCGCGCGAGATCTCCGTCGACTGGCTGACCTGGCGGCTGATCTCCTGAATCGAGCTGGCCAGTTCATCTGAAGCGGTGGCGACGGTCTGCACGTTGGCTGAGGCTTCCTCGGCTGCGGTGGCCACCGCCGATGCCTGCTGGTCGGTGTGTCCGGCGCTCCGGCTCATGCTCTCGGCCGCCGCCTGCATGCGCCCAACCGCCTCGGAAACGGCATCGACCACGGTCTTGATGCTGCCATCCAGATCGTCGGCCAGCTTCAGGGTGGCCTGGCGCTTCTCGACCTCGGCCCGGGCCTCGCGTGCCGCCTGCTCGGTGGTCAGGCGTTCGGCCTCGATCGCGGTCTCCTTGAAGACCTGGACGGCCGCGGCCATGTCGCCGAGCTCGTCGCTGCGGCTGCGTGCCGGGATGGTGACTTCCTTGTTGCCGCCGGCCAGCTCGCGCATTGCAGCGGTCATGGCGGAGAGCGGGCGCACGATGCCGCGCGACATCAGGTATCCCAAAGCCGAGACGACGAGTAGCGTGATCAAGGTAATGAGGATGCTGTCGTTGCGCATTGATCGCGCGCTGGCGAAGATTTCCTCGCTCTCGCCCTCGGCGATCACCGCCCAGCGGGCGCCCAGGAAGTCGAGCGGACCGAAGGCGGTCAGCGCCGGATGGCCGCGATAGTCGACCAGCTCGACGACGCCGTCCGCGCCGCTCAGGGCCTTGACGACGGCATCGTTGTCCACCGTCTGCGCCAGGATCGTGCTTTCCTGGCTGAAACGCGAATCGCTGCGCATGAGCAGATCGCTGCCGACGATGAAGGACTGGCCGGATTCGCCCAGCCCGGCCCCATCCTGCATGACGCCGTTCAGGTTGTCGATCGGCATCTGGAAGGCGAGGACGCCGATGAGCTTGCCTTCGCCGTCGATCAGCGGCGCGGCGATGAAGCTTGCCGGGGCGTCGTGGCTGGGCGCATAAGGCGCGAAGTCGAAGAAGGCTTGATGCTCCGCGCTCGGATTGGCAAGGGCCGCCCGAAAGACCTTGCCGAGGTCGGTGTCCTGCCACCGGCCTGTCATCAGGTTGGTGGAGAAGTCGAGCTCCTTGAACACCGTGTAGACCAGGTTGCCCTCGACGTCGAAGAGGAAGATGTCGTAGTAGCCGCGCTCGCGCAGGACCTGGCGGAACCACGGATGGTAGTGGCCGTGGTAGACGCCGTAGAGCGAACCATCCTCGGCCTGGTCGAGCTTTTCCTTCTGGCCGGTCGGGTGCGGGTTGTCAGTGATGTAGGACTGCTGCAGCCGACTTTCTGCCTCGGGGCCGAACTCATGCCAGGCGCTGCTGAGGTCGGCGGCGGCACGCAGGACCGTCTCATTCGAGGCGAGGAGGCGCAGGTCTTGCCGGATGGTATCGAGATAGGTTGCCAGGGCGGTGCGCCGGACCTGCATGAGGGCAGTCAGCTTCATCTCGGCTTCGGCCCGCATGTTCGACGCCGCCTTCATGTAGCTGGTGGCACCGACGGCGGAGGCCGAGACCAGTGCAGCCATGGTGATCACCAACGGCAGCTTGCGCGCGATGGTGAGTTGGTCCAGCAGCCGGCGGGCGGGCGTCGAACTCCGGGACCTCGACATTTTGAACAAAAACATGACCGCGCAGAGCCCCTTCTTCCCAGGACAGCGTCCTTTTGTGGAATTTCCCGCCCAGAGTCATCGATCAAACTGGTTAAAATTCTATGTTAAGGCGAATGAACAAAATCTTAGATTGAATTCCGACGGTAGTTCGGTAAATGCCGGTAAGGCTTACCTGTCTCTTTCGAATCAAGGGTTTTTGCCCTCTAGGCAGCGGCCGAGGATCGCGCCGGTGCGCCGCTGCAGATGACGCTTCGATGAAATTCGCTGCCAGGGCGGACGGGAGACAATCCCAATATCTTGTATGTCCCAGCGGCATTTAGTATTTATAGCGCGTCCCAAGGGTTCGACATTCGAGACCTGAAAAGACCGTGCAGGCACAGAGGAAGGGCAGACGCAGAGGAAGGATGGATCGGGCATGACCGGTGCTGCGCAAGTTTATCCGGCTCTCGTGCTCAACGCAGACTTTCGTCCGTTGAGCTACTTTCCCCTGTCGCTCTGGTCATGGCAGGACGCCATCAAGGCCGTCTTCCTCGAGCGCGTGAACATCGTCTCGGAATACGACACGGTGGTGCGGTCACCCAGCTTCGAGATGAAGCTGCCCAGCGTGATCTCGCTGAAGCAGTACGTCAGCCTGGACCGCCGGCCCGCCTTCACCCGCTTCAACGTCTTCCTGCGCGACTCTTTCGAGTGCCAGTACTGCGGCGACGATTTCCGGGCGGAGTATCTTACCTTCGACCACATCGTTCCGCGCTCGCGCGGCGGGCGCACGTCCTGGGAGAATGTCGTGACCGCTTGCCAGGACTGCAATCTGGTAAAGGGAAACCGCCTGCTCAGGGAGAGCGGCATGAGGCTCTTGAGGCCGGTGCAGGAGCCATCGACTTACCAACTGCAGGAAAACGGCCGCTGCTTTCCGCCAAACTTCCTCCACGAAAGCTGGCGGGATTTTCTTTATTGGGACAGCGAGTTGGAGTCCTAGAACCGCTCCGACAGCCAGATGGCGAGGCGCGAGCCGGCCTTCACCGCGCCGGTCAGGATCTCATAGCCCGGAGTTTCCTCGGCGCCGTGTTTCAGCCCGATATCGCGATGTTCGAGTTCTTCCTGGCGGAAGGTCTCGATGGCGTCCTTTAGCGCCGCCTGATCGTCCCCGAGTTGCCCGTGCTGGCCGGCGTAGTGCGCGTCGATGACTTCCTCGACCGCAACGGTGCAGGCCATGGCCGCCTTCTCGCCGAGCAAAGCCGTGGCGGCGCCGAGCGCGAAGCCGGCGACGTGCCAGACCGGCTGCAGCGCCGTCGGGCGCACCCGATGCTGCACCAGCAGATCCTCGAAGGTGCGCAGGTGGGCGAGTTCCTGCGCGTGCATGTGCCTCAGGGTCGCCGCGCAGGCGGTCTTGCCGAGCACCGCCAGTTGTCCCTCGTAGATGCGCCGCGCGCCGTACTCGCCGGCGTGGTCGACGCGGATGATGCGCGCCAGGCGCGCCTCGGGGTCGAGGTCGCCGGGCAGGGTGCCGCGCGGCGGCGTCTCGGCTGCTGGCGGCGCGTCCTGCGGCGGCGGGCTCTTGCTGCCGTTCTTCTCTGGCGTCATCCCTGGCGTTCCTCCTTCCGGCGGCCGAACGTGAAGGCTGCCCACAAGGTTAGCGCGGCCAGCAGGGCGGAGGCCAGGACGTTGAAGCCGGCGATGGAGATGCCGAACAGCTCCCAGGGAACCCTGTCGCAGGGCGCAAAGGGCTGGTTCAGCAGGAATTCGCGCAGCTGCTGGACAGTCACATTCTCCGGCAGCTGAGGGGCGTGGCATTCGGCGGTGCCCCGCCACCACTTCTGTTCGACCCCGACATGGAAGAGGGCAATGGCACTGCCGGCGGCAAAGGCGAGCCCGGCGCCGACCAGGCCCAGGCGACGGCCGAGCGGCGAGCCCGCCAGCAGGAAGGCCAGGGCGGCGGCCGCCATGGCAGCGCCATAGGCGTAGCGCTGGTAGATACAGAGCACGCAGGGATAAAGGCCGCCCCAGTACTGCGAGGCCAGCGCGCTGCCGAGGGCGCCGAGGCAGGCGAGCACGAGCAGGCCCGGCAGGATGCGTGGATGCTGGAAGAGCTGTGACAGGGTCATGCGACGGTCGGGCTCCGCTTGCGTCAGAACAGATAGCGCAGGGCGACGAAACCACCAAGCAGCAGCACGAAGAAGATGATGGTGAGTTGCGGCAGGTAGCGCTCGATGAAGGCGCGGATCGGCGGGCCGAAATGCCACAGCAGTGCCGCCAGCAGGAAGAAGCGGGCGCCGCGTGAGATCGTCGAGGCGGCCATGAAGACGCCGAAGTCGAGGTCCATCACCCCCGAGGTGATGGTGATCACCTTGTAGGGGAAGGGTGTGAAGCCGGCGCCGGCGACGATCCAGGCCCCCCATTCCTCGTAGCGGACCTGGAACTCCTGGAAGCGGTCGAGGTAGCCGTAGAACACCACGATGGGCTGGCCGAGGGTGTCGAACAGCAGGGCGCCGATGGCATAGCCGGCGACGCCGCCGACCACCGAGGCGACGGTGCAGACGGTGGCGATCAGCCAGGTGCGCTGGCGCGCCGCCAGGATCATCGGGATCAGCAGCACGTCCGGCGGGATCGGGAAGAACGAGGACTCGGCAAAGGAGATGACGGCCAGCGCCACCAGCGCGTGGCGGTGGCCGGCCAGGTCCATGGTCCAATCGTAGAGTCGCCGCAGCACGCCCGATCAGACCCTTTCCGTCCTGCCGGCGCCGCAACGCCGGGCGCCAGGGGTTCCGCTGCAGCCCCCTTTAGCAGGGCCAGTTGACGGGGGCAACCGGGCAGCGATCATGTTAGGCTGCGGGGCCATCCCGACCCCCAGCAGAGAGCCATGCAGGAGCACGCCGACATCCTCTTTGCCAACGAGGCCTTCTACCTCGCCTTCCAGATGAAGGACATGGCGGCGATGGAAGACCTCTGGGCGCGAGATGCTTCGGTGGCCTGCACCCATCCGGGCTGGCCTTCGTTGAGCGGGCGCGAGCAGGTGATGCAGAGCTGGGCGGCGATCCTTTCCAATCCCGATACCGGCGGCATAGGGATGCGCGGCGCCAGGGCGCACCGCTACGGCGACGCCGCCTTCGTCACCTGCTACGAGCTGATCGGCGAGAGTCTGCTGGCCGCCACCAATGTCTTCGTGCGCGAGGGCGGAGGCTGGAAGCTGGTGCATCACCAGGCCGGCCCCTGCAACCTGCCGCCCGCCGACCTGCCGGAGGAAGAGGAGAGCCGGCTGCAATAGCGCTCAGTCCAGCCGGCCAGGGGAAACGATGTTCGTTTCCCGGGGGCGGGGATGGTGCCGTGCCGCGCGCCGGCGAGACCTCAGAGCAATTCGACCTGCTCGGCCATCGGTCCCTTCTGGCCCATGCGGGTATGCAGCCGCACACGCTGGTTCGGCTGCAGCGCCGGCAAGCCAAAACGTTCCAGGGTGCGCCCTGAGACGAAGATGTCCTTGCCGCCGTTATCCGGGATCACGAAGCCGAAGCCCTTCTCTGTGTTGAAGAACTTCACGGTCCCTTCGATCACCTCGGCGCCGCCGCCGCTCTGTCCGCCTGGTCCGCCGTGAGGGCTGTGGCCGGAGGAAAACGCCGGCATGGCGCCCGCTTCCACGCTGTGGATCTCGGCCACCTGCAATCCTTTGCGGCCCTGCATCAGGTCGCACACGATGGCAGTGCCTTCATACAGTTCGCGGTTGCCGGTTCTTTCCACTACGGAGATGTGCAGGAAGGCGTCGGGGGCGCCTTCGCTCAACTGTACGAAGCCGAAGCCCTTGGTCACGTTGAACCACTTGACCACGGCCTTCACATTTCGGTGAGTGATTTCGTCCCTGTCAAAATCATGTTCATTCTTCATCACAACGGCTACTCCAAGACAAGCAAGGGAGTCCCTCTCCTACGTCCTGCAGCCATCGCAATGCAGTGGAGTTCGGCGGCGGTGTTCCGCCTGTCCGCAATCTCCGAACCCGTTACCGTGAGAAACCACTTAACTGCCCAGTGCGCCACACAATCAGTGACCCACATGCCGGTGACTCACATGCCCGGTGAAGGCAAACCGGCGGGATCTGCCGTACGTCCCGCTGTCGCGATGCCAGGTCCTTCCCTCTGAGGCGCGGGGAGCGTAACCCTCGCGCCCATCCACCATTAAAGTTCCGACTCTGTGCTCTACCTAGCGTCTGCCTGCCACGTTCGACTGCACTTCGCCTCCTCCGGCCCGCTCCTCGCAAAGCTGCACAGGGCGAGAGTCTCCCGGCAAATGGCACAAATCTGAACGTAGCACTTGCACATTGCATTTAAACGTGTCTGCCAAATCAGTGCTATAGAAAAGCGCGAGCGGGCCCTGCGCTGCGCCCGATGCGCCGGCTTTGCGGCCGCGAAAGGCAAGTCGTCAGTTGCCAAGCGCGCCGCCCCGGCTATGATGCGCTCCGGCCGGATCGCGGCGGTTTCCGCCGTCTCCGGCCCTTTCTCCGGCCCGCGCCAAGGCTTCGGGCCGGAGTTTCGGGGCCCCTGTGGCGGAATTGGTAGACGCGACAGACTCAAAATCTGTTTCCCGCAAGGGAGTGCCTGTTCGAGTCAGGCCAGGGGCACCAATAAAAACAATGGCTTGCGAATTTTGAGTGGCGCAGCGCAGGTAAGCAGAAGGCGCCGGGTAAGCAATAGGTAAGCAGCGAATTGGCGAAGTCCGCCGCCTTCTCCCCTGATTTCGTTCGACGCCTCACGCCTGATGCCCGGCTATCGCTTTGGCAGGCTGCCGCGACATTACAGGCCAGTCCCGGACGCTTTGCCAAGCCGGCTCGCATCCGCACCTATCGCGAGCTGTGCGCGGCCAAGCCTCCCGGCTTCAGCATGCCAACGGAACCTGCCCCGGATATCAGCACCGGCCTCCTCGCAATTTTTGCGGCGATGAAGCCAAATCAAGACTACTACGCCAAGTTGCGAGCGGCGTGGGAACGCATGCAGGCCGATACGGTCGCCGGCATTCGTTCCGGCGAGGTCCTTGCCCTCGGGTTTGTTGTCCCCCGCCACGTCGCTGACGCGCCTGCCTTGATTCCATCGGACGTTTGGGGTGGCAGGATCGACTGGGATGGCTGCAAGGTGTCCGGCAGCGGATTGGAGTTCGTCTCGGTGCGGCTTATCGAGCCCAAGGCAGTCGACGAGCTGCTCCTACCGACAGGGGGCGACAGGAGCGAGCCCAGGCCGGTTGGGCGCCCCTCGGTCAAATCGGAAGTCTTCGCCGCCTATGAGGCGCTGAAGGCTGCCGGGAAGGTCGATTTCGAAGCGCCGATGAAGCGGCTGTATCCTGAAATCCGCGCATATCTTTGTGAGGCCTATCCGGATCGGGCCGGGGTCTTTCAAGACTTGTCGGATGAGACAATCCGGCAGGTTGTGTCAGGCTCTTTCAAGGCTGACCGAGCCTCCAAGAAACAATAAACCCGATCCAATTTGTTGGAATATTTGTTGGCGGTTTTGCCGCCTAGCGTTCGCCCATCGCAACAGCAAGCAGAAGGGCGAACACCATGTTCCAACATATCTCCGAAAACCTGGCACGTGATCCGGACTACTTGGATCGGCTGCTGACCGAAAGCGAGGCGTCAACCTTCATTGGCTTTTCGGTCCGCGCACTGCAGGGCTGGCGCGTGAGCGGCGGGGGGCCACACTACGTCAAAATCGGTGGCAAGGCAGTCCGCTATCGTCGCCGCGACCTCATTGCCTGGGCTGAGACTAACCTGCGCCGGACTACCTCTGACCAGGGTTCCGAGCATGTCTAAGCGAGGCAGCGAAAATCCGGGCCCCAACTTCCCGGAAATCAATCGAGCCGCCCTTCAGCGGCTCCCGGAGCTAGTGGCGCGGTGGCTGCCGGATGGGCGCCTGCTAGGCAATGAGTGGGTTGCCCGGAACCCCAACAGGACCGACCAAAGGCCAGGATCGTTCAAGATCAATCTGACCTCTGGGAAATGGGCGGATTTCGCCACGGGCGATGCCGGCGGTGACGTGATCTCGCTCGCAGCCTATCTCGCAGGCCTTCGACAGGGGGAGGCCGCTAGGCGGCTGGCCGACATGCTGGGGGTGCGGCATGGATCGTGAGGCGATGTTTGAGCCGGCAGCGCCGAGCCAGGACTTGGGCGCTGCCGACGTATCTAAGGGCAATGGGTCGAAGATGGAGGACTGGCAGCCTGTTATGCCCGTCCCCGCCGAAGCGCCAGAGCCGCCCCTTCATGCTTACGTAGGTGGGCAGACCTTACGTTACGTAGCTATGTACACCTACCGCGACGCTGCGGGCCTTACGTTAGGTTACGTAGGGCGGGTTGACCTTCCCGCCGGCAAGGAATTCCGACCGCTTACGTATTGTAAGGCGCCCGGCGGGCACCAGGAATGGCGCTCGAAGGGTTGGCTGACTCCCCGTCCTCTCTACGGCCTTGACCGACTCGCGGCACGTCCGGACGTGCCGGTGCTGGTCGTCGAAGGCGAGAAGGCGGCTGATGCCGCTGCGGCCCTATTCCCCACCTACGTGAGCACAACGTCGCCCAACGGCGCCAAAGCGGCCGACAAGGCCGACTGGTCACCGCTGGCAGGGCGAACGGTGGTCATCTGGCCGGACAATGACCATGAGGGGCAGGCCTACGCCAAGACGGTTGCCCGCCTTGCGGCGGCGGCCGGCGCGCTTTCCATAGGTATCGTATCGGTGCCAGCCGACTTCCCGGAGAAATGGGACCTGGCTGACCCGCTGCCGGTCGACTGGCAGGCGGATCAGCTTGCAACGCTGGTCGAGGCCGCCGGCCAGGAAGATCGGCTGCTCGAGTTCCTCGATCCGGCGGCTTCGGTTTGCTGGCCTTTCAAGCTGACGACCCGCGGGGTCGAGTACGGCGAGGAAACCGACGACGGCGATATGGATTGGAAGCCGGTTTGCTCGCGCCTGGAGGTGCTGGCGGACACTCGGGACGGATCGGGGCAGCAGTGGGGCAGGCTGTTGCGCGTCATTGACCGCGATGGCGCGGCCCACGAATGGGCAATGCCGATGGCGATGCTTGCTGGCGACGGTTCGAGCTATCGCGAAACGCTGTTGGCGCTGGGTCTGTCGCTTTCCGGCGGCGCCAAGAGCAAGACCCGGCTGCACGACTACATCGCTCAGACCGCGCCGCCCGCCCGATTGCGATGTGTGCCCCGGATTGGCTGGCATGGCGGCTGCTATGTCCTGCCTGACCGGACGTATGGCGCGGGGGGCGAGCCGGTTCGGCTCCAGACCGAGAGTCCCCTCGATCACGCCTTCGTGCCGGCGGGCGACCTCGCTGGCTGGCAACGTGAAATCGGGTCCTATTGTGTCGGCAACTCCCGCTTGGCCTTTGCGGCGGCGGTAGCGCTTGCTGCGCCGCTGCTGCCGTTCGTTTCGCAAGAGGGCGGCGGCTTCCATCTACGCGGCCCCTCAAGTGTTGGCAAGACAACCGCCTTGCGGATTGCCGGCGGCATGTGGGGCGGCGGCAGCAAACCCTATATCCGCACTTGGCGGGCAACCGCCAACGGCTTGGAAGGCACGGCCCAGGCTCACAATCATGCCCTCCTGTGCTTGGACGAGTTGGGGCAGGTTGACGGGCGCGAAGCCGGTGCAGCCGCCTATATGCTGGCCAACGGCGAAGGCAAGAGCCGAGCGCGCAAAGACGGGATGGCGCGCCCACCGGCGCGCTGGCAGCTGCTGTTTCTTTCCACCGGGGAGCTGTCGCTGGCCGACAAGCTGAATGAAGCCGGAAAGCGTATCCAGGCGGGACAGGAAACGCGGCTGGTTGATCTCCAGGCGGACGCCGGGGCTGGGCTGGGGCTGTTCGAAGACCTTCATGGCATGGAAGGGCCCGCTGCCCTCGCAAATCGCCTTCAGCAGGCCTCCGGAAGCTTCTACGGCACACCGATCCGGGCTTTCGTTGCGAAGGTCGCCAATGACAGCGACGCGATAGCTGAGAAGGTTCGAGAGGCCGTGGAGCGCTTTGTTTCGAACATCTGCCCCAACAACGCCGACGGCCAGGTTAGGCGCGTAGCGCAGCGCTTCGGGCTGGTTGCCGCCGCCGGCGAACTGGCAACGGTTATGGGGATCTTGCCCTGGTCGGATGGAGAGTCGACTGGGGCGGCTGAGCGGTGCTTTAGGGACTGGCTGGAGCAGCGCGGCGGAGTGCTCCCAGCGGAAGAGAGAGAGGCCCTTGAGCGGGTCCGCGACTTCCTGGCCCGTCACGGTGAAAGCCGGTTCACCAAGCTCGACGGCGCGGACCCTGGGCGACCGACGATCAATCGCGCCGGCTTCAGCCGCCAGACTACGGACGGCAGTGAATTCTTGATCTTCCCGCCCGTCTTCAAAGGGGAGATTGCGGCCGGGCTCGACCCCCAATCCGTCGCGCGCGTGCTGCGCAACAGGGGGTATCTCCTGCCCGATTCCGCGGGCAAATCGACCACACCAGTGAGGTTGCCGGGCTCGGACGGGCCGGTGAGGGTCTACCGGGTGTCCGGCCGAATCTTGGAGGGCGATGCCAATGCGTGACCTCTTCGCGCGTTGGGCCGCGCCCGCCCCCAAGAGCCAGGGTGTAGCGGGTGTGCAAGGTGTAACGGCCGGCTTGCACCCGGGCCTCTCAGCCCCATCCGTGCGGTTGGCGCCGGTTACACGCGGCCCGTCGCAGGGTGTGCAAGGTGTTGCGGAAGCCGGCAAATACGCCGTTTCGTCACACCCTTGCACACCGCCCGACCCGGGCGGTGTAACGGCCCCAAGCGGCGCAGAGCCCTTGAAAATCCTTGATAGTGGGGGACCTATTACACCGCGCACACCTGTTACGCCTGCGGAAAGCGATCTGATTGCGGAATTCGAGGAGCGAGCCGCAATTGTGGAATTCGAGGGCGGACTATCGCGCGAGCAAGCCGACAAAGAGGCAGCGCGCGCCGTGCTGGCCGTTCAGGGGTTTCAGAGGGAGGAAGAAGACAGAAGTGCCATTTGATGGCACTCTAGGTACAAATGACAATCGATGATCTCTTTACCTCAGGTAGTACTCCGGAACCTTTCCCCGAGGGCGATGCTGCTCGCCAGGCGATCGATTCGCTAAGAGGGTATTCGTATCAGGTTGTGGCTGCGGCCCTTGCATGGCTCGATCTAGACGACAAGGGACGTCTCTTTCTGGAGGTCGCCGAAGACTATGCGACTGTAGCCGAAGGCGTGCTCAACGCCGTTCAAGTTAAGGACACAGAAAGGTCTGGATCAGTTACCTTGAATAGCGGGAGCATCCGCGATGCGGTCACCGCGTTTGTCGACCTTGTCGAGCGTAATCCTGGCCTCCGGGTTGAGCTTCGGTACTTCACCACATCTGAAATAGCGATTGAGAAAGCGACCGCTGACCGCCTGTCAGGGATGGCCGGGTTGGAATATTGGCGGAAAGCGGCCGCTGGAGCGGACGCTGCGCCAATCCGCGCAGTGTTGGAAAGTGAGAAGTTCCCCGAAGCGGTACGAGAGTTCGTCAAGGCTCGAAATGACGATGCGCTCCGCCACGACCTCCTCATGAAGATACATTGGGCTTGTGGTAAGCCCGATTTTTCAACACTTCGCGAAGAGCTGGAACAGCATCTAATCGTCGTAGGCCGAGACAAATTCAATGTTCCCGCTCCAGAGGCGCGGCGGATTGCCGATGTATTGGTTTATAGGGTGTTGAAAAAAAGCGTAATCAGAACGCCCCGGGATCGCGTTCTTACGCGCGCCGAACTCTACGAAGCAATAGATGCGGCAACCAGTCTCATGATGCCGCGTGCCATGGTCGAGGCACTTGGGCAACTCGCATCAGGATTAGTTAGACCGCTTGCCGGCGCCACAGGCATCGGCAATATTCTTCCCGGCGATGAGATTGGCTGGCTCATCAGGAGCGACACGCTTCCCGCCCCGAAAGCGGTAGTACCCCGAAGTGCCGTCGAGTCGTCGGCGGCTGACGCTCTCCTGCAATTTGGTGCTGGCGTTATCGTAGGTGGCAGCGGACTTGGAAAGTCAAGCGTTTCGCGGGCGGTGGCCCGCGCGCTCGCTGGCGCGTTTGTCATAGCGGACTTTCGGGATGCCAAGGCTGCTGAAGCACGAAGCCGCCTTGATGCCTTATTCGCCCGAATAGGCGGGATCAAATATACGGTATTTATCCTTGAAGATTTAAATCAACTTGACGATCCGGGAGTTGCGTTGTCGCTCAGTCGAGTGATGGAGGCATTGCGCCGTCGGGACTGTGTAGCGCTTGTAACGTGTTATCGGCCCCCATCCTCAAAGGCATTGTCGGCCATTGGGCTCGATCATCGATGCGTAGTCGATTGCCCTTACTTTACGGAAGAAGAAGCTCACGCGCTTGTTAGCATCTATGGGGGGGACCCCAACAAATGGGGGCGGCTCGCCTACTTGGCAGGTGCATGTGGTCACCCCCAACTTACGCATGCCTTTGCAAGTGGGATGGCTGCGCGCGGGTGGCCAGACGAGAAGATCGGTGATGTAATCGGGCGCGGCATAACTTCCGATGACATCGACACAGCCCGCGATGAAGCGCGACGAGACTTGATCGCCGCGCTCCCAGATGAAACGCGGACTCTCCTCTACCGATTAAGCATTGCCATTGGGCGCTTCAATCGGTCACTCGCGATTGTAATTGGTGCATTGTCGCCGCAGTTATCCCGCCCGGGCGAATCCTTGGATCAACTTGTTGGTCCGTGGATTGAAGCAATCGGTAGGGATCTTTACCGCGTCTCACCGCTGGCTAGCGGGTGCGGGCGTGAAGTGCTGGTCGCCGATGAGCAGACACGTATCCACGAACAAATCGCGCTCCAGATGCTTAGGAAGAGCGGGATTGATGCTGTAGACATCGATGCAATACTGATGCACGCGATCGCCGGAAAATCGCCATACTGTTTGACCATGGTCGCTCAAGCTGTGTTGACAGCAGGAGTTCGCACAATTGAGCTTCTTGCTGAGCAGCTAATCCTTCTTCACCACTTCCGGACTGATGCTCCGATCTTCCCAGAAAACCTTGCCGCCTCGATATTTCTTAGGACCGCGCAATTTAAGGTGGTTGCCGCGGCGGGTGAAGGGGAAAGGGCGGCCGAGGTTGTGGCGGCGCTGCTTAATGAGATAAGCAGTTTGCCACCGGGCGAGTTGAAGAATGGCTCAGAATCAATGGCGCTTATGGCCATCCTCGGCACGATGGGTGTTGCAAATTACCTTGATGGCTGGATCAACCTTCTTCGTCGCTTTAGGAGCATGGTCGAAGCTGAACAATTCCTGAGTGGTCTAAAAGCCAATATCGAAAGTTCGCCTGACGGGAATCGCATGGAGTTCTACGGTGCGCTGTTTGGCATAGGCAGTGCTGGTCTCGCTTCCGTCGATCGGTTGGAATACATCATTGACGAACTCGATAAACTCGATGCAAGCGAGCGGCCGATCTGGCTAACACCTATCGACAAGAGTTTCTCCGACTATTCCCTATCGATCAACGGGCCGTGGGTCTCGCAGGAGCGTAGGGGGGACTTAGATGCGTCGGATGCCGCGGTCCGCTATCAGCGCATGGCGAAGAAGACGGGCGATTGGGGCATTCGCCCCCTCACCGTGCAATGCTGGGTGGCGCGAGCAGTCATGCATGATGAATATCTAGATGATGCGAAAGGGGCGCTGGCGATTCTTGATGATGCAAAGGCGGTTCTAGGGGATGACCCGATCCTTTCTCGCGCTCGTGCCAAGGTATATTGGCGGCACGATCAGCACGAGATGGCGCTTGGGATTCTTCGCGGGATAGCCGATCAACTTGGTCACGACAACCCGATTGAACGCGCTTTTGCGTTGCGAGAGGCGGCAATTAGTGCAGCAAAATGTGACGAGTGGCCGCAAGCCGAGAAATGGTTTCTCGAAGCGCACAGCGCGGGCAGCCTCGCCGAAACTGATGACATGCGTGTTATGACGGTCGGACTTCGTGCGGATGCTGCGGTGGCTGCCCTAGAGGCAGGGGGCGTGGGCCGAGCGTTGAGAGGGCTTGCGGAAGCCCTAGAGGCCTTGGCGGCTGTCGATGCAGACACAACACTGCGCGCTGCCTACTGCCACCGCGTCATTCGTCATGCTGTGCTATGGGCGCAGTCGCGCATCGAAGGGATAGACGTTAAAATTGGTGGGGATCCGATTACGATGCAGCCTGGGACCTGCAGTAATCCTGATCCCTTGCCAGCTATTCGGGAACTGCCGCTCGGCCCCATTGATCTGAGTTGGTACTTGTTGGCAATAACCGAAGCGGGATCAGGCCTCGATGAGGGGATTGCGAGGGGTCTCAGCGGTCAACTGTTGCACGGCCCAATTCCTATTATGGAATTCGAGCTTCGCTCAAGGGTTTTGCAAGCGGATATTGAAAGCTTAGATTCCGATCGGTTTCCGACCCACTTCATTAAGTATGTCGAGAGTGCAGCACACATTTCCAAGAATGCGGAACGGCTGAAGACGCGCTTTGATCCGCTGTCTCCCGAAAGAGGGCAGGTGCCTGCGCTAGAAAAGGGAGCGCCTATCGATCCTGCGGTCGAACAAGTGGTAACTGATGCCATTCTTGCTTTTGGAATTCGAGCTGTTCTGGCCGGCCGTCCAGAGGCTATGGCCGATCTCGAAACCGCTTTCGGCAGCGAAATGGAATCCGCGCAGCTCAGCGCGGCAGTCTTTAGTCATTGGCACGGAAGGCCATCTCCTCTCGGCCAACTCGACCAATTAATTGTTGAGATTATCAAAAGGACTCTTGGGAAACAGCACATAGAACCGTACGAATTCTGGGTGATCGGACTGCGCTTCTTCGAACGGATCAACTATTCCCACTTCAAGCGCCTTCTGACGTCCTATCTCGCCAGGTGGCAGCGGGCAGGATGGAAGAGAATAATTACCAAAGAGTCTTTTCGTCTTTCCCGGCCACGTGAGACCGTGCCCGCCATCAACGCAGTTTTGGCGATGCCCAATGATGATCAAAATTTTATCGCAAAGCTTCTCCTCGCAACTTCGGAAGCAGTTGGAGCGCCGCTTGGGGCAGAATACGTCGTTAAACTTAGGGCCATAGCAGAGGAAACGAATTGAATGCAAAGTGCCGCTTCACTCTGGCCAACGAGTACTTGAGCATTGTGGGCGCGCGTGCCCGACGACTTAGGCAAACAGCGATTCGCGTTTGGATGATAGCAGACGACCGCTTTCCGGTTTGGGCGCGGATATAGCCAGAAACCAGGTGCAGCCGGACGTCTTGCCCTCAACTCGGCCCACCTTCAGTCAATTGCTGGGGCTATTGTCGCCGCCTTTTGACGATTCTCCGCAGCTTCAATCGCCGCCCGCATGCGGGCGTTGATGTCATCTGCGGCCTTCTTGAGGGGCGATTGCGAAAGGTGGGCATAGCGCTGAGTAGTCTGCATTTCGCGGTGACCGAGCAACGCGCCGATAATGGGCAGGCTCTCGCCGCCGTTGACTCCCCAGGATGCGAAGGTATGGCGCAGATCGTGGAGGCGGTAACCCTGAAGGCCTGCCTTGCTACGGACTCGCCGCCAAGCATGATCGAGTGTAGCGCCGCTCAGAGGTGCCTCAGGGTTCTTGATTGCCGGCAAAACGTAGTCCGATTGCCTGGGAAGATTTGTGAGGATGGGCAGCGCCTCATTTCCAAGATGAACTGTTTTGGGGCCGGTCTTGCTGTCCGGCAGACGGACTGAAGCGGCCGACAAATCGACCCAGGCCCACCGAATCGAAACCAACTCGGACAGACGGCAACCGGTATAGAACAAGAGCCGGATGCCAGCGATCAAGGTGGGGTGAATCTCGCGGGTCTGCTCCGCCTTGCTGAGCACCGCGTCAAGCCGGCCAACCTCTTCTGGGTCAAGGCAGCCTTCGCGTTTTCTTTCCGGATAACGCTGCACGTGCAAGACGGGATTGGAGCCCATCGGGCGCATTCCCCATACCTCCGCCAGCTTGAACATCTTCGAGAGGAGGGCCAGTACGCGGTTGGCCTCGTAGGGCGTCTTCCGCAAAGCCAGATGAAGCTTCGTAACGTCATTCTGGGTGACCGCTGCAGCCTTCATGGTGCCGATCGCCGGCTTGATCCGCTTGTCGATAAGCCGGCGGTCCTCCTTCGCGCTGCGGGGCTTCTTGTGGACCTTGGCGTGCTCTTCGTAATACCTCTCGCACAGGGCCTCCACAGTGGGGGCATTCCTTCGCGCTCGGGAATCGGCGGCCGGGTCCTCGCCTTGTTCCACCGCTGCCTTGAGTTTTCTCGCGGCCTTGCGCGCTTCCTCGACCGTCTGGACGCCATGTCGGCCGATGGTCTTGCGCCGGGACAGCCCATCGGCATTCCGGTATTGGAGAACGTAGCTCTTGACCCCACTGGGCTTCACGCGAACGCCAAAGCCGGGCAGTTCGTCATCCCACTCGATAAACTCCTTGGCGCCAGCGGAAAGGGCATTAATGCGGGTTAGGCTAAGTCTCATTTGAGGACGTTACTCCGGTCCGGGTAAGCAATAGGTAAGCACGAAACAGCGAATCAGGGCGAAAGTCTACGAATCCCATTCGCGGTATGCAACGCATATATCCCTGAATTATATGGGAAAATGGAGCATCAGCGAAAACGGGCGAAATACCTAGAAACGTATTTCTACTGACTCAAAATCTGTTGCCCGCAAGGGCGTGCCTGTTCGAGTCAGGCCAGGGGCACCATTTGAAATCAAGTGTTTAGCGCGTATTTCCTCCAGGGACAAAAGAAGAACGAGTTGGACGATTTATCCGCTGATCTGCCGGACCGTCCAACTTTCGGCCACCTTGGACCGGATATGTTCGCATGCAAGACTTGGCACCTTAGGTTTGAGCGCTCCCGAGGGTGCGGTTCGCCCTCGGCGAAGGGCCAGGTAGTGGTGAGTCAACGGGGCTCGGGCGCTGCGCGCGCCTGCGGCGTGCGCGGCTCGCGGAAGAAGCCCGCCAGCGCCTCGATCCAGGCCGTCGGCCAGGGACGCCGCGCGGCCAGGGTTGCCGGCGCCTGCGGTCCGCGCTCGCCGGCCGCGGCCGGCAGCTGATCGGCCAGCGCCCCCGCGTCCTCAAAGACCCCGGTTTTTCCTGTCATAAGGCGAAGGGCGGCCGTCAGGAGGCAGGGAGGCGCGCGCGTGAAGAGATTGAGGGCCTTATTCTGATCATTTTTTGATTAGAGTGGTTTGCCAATCTCATCAGGATGCGCTATATTCTCTTCAGAAAGTGAGGAGAAAATCGTCAGGATTCTCCTCATCCCTGAGGAGACCAAACCTTGTATATCTGGCAACACGACAACTGGCCGAATTTCACCTGGGACCGGGCCCGGCTCCTGGACCACCTGGCCGAGGCTGCCCGCCGCCAGGGCCAGGTGCTTGGACAGATGAGAAATGTCATCCGGCCACTCTCTGACGAGGCGCGCCTGCGCACCCTGAGTCAGGATGCTCTGCGCACATCGGAAATCGAAGGCGAACACCTCGACGAAGATTCGGTGCGCTCCTCCATCGCTCGCCGGCTTGGTATTCCCTATGCCGGCGCCAGCAAGGACGACCGCCGGATCGAAGGCCTCGTCGACATGCTGATCGATGCCACGCACAACTATGACCAGCCGCTGACGGCCGAGCGTCTCTTCGGCTGGCATGTCGCTCTCTTCCCGACCGGCTATTCCGGCATGCATAAAATCACCGTCGCAGGCTGGCGACTGGACAAAGAGGGCCCTATGCAGGTGGTCTCCGGCGCCCTGGGCCGCGAGAAGGTGCATTACGAGGCGCCGCCCGCCGAGCGCTTGCCCGCAGAAATGGATCGCTTCCTCGCCTGGTTCAACGCCCCGCCAGCCGGGCTTGACGGCATCCTGCGCTCGGGTATTGCGCACCTCTATTACGTGACCATCCATCCGACCGATGATGGCAACGGCCGCATGGCGCGTGCCATGGCCGACATGGCGCTGGCCCAGGCCGAAGCGAGCCCGCATCGCTTCTATTCCATGTCGAGCGCCATCCGCAACAAACGAAAGGCCTATTACGAGATCCTCGAAAGTACTCAGTCGAACGATCTCGAAATCACCGACTGGCTCGTCTGGTACCTCGAGTGTTTCGTTGCAGCCATCGATGAAGCAGAGGCCACGATCGAGCAGGTCCTCGCCAAGCAGCGCTTCTGGCAGAACTTGCAGGGCAAGGCCCTTTCCGAGCGCCAGACCAAGGTGCTGAACCGCCTCCTCGATGGCTTCGAAGGCAAAATCACGACCAGGAAATGGGCTGCTCTCGGCAAGTGCTCGCAACCGACCGCACAACGCGACATCAACGAGCTGATTGAGCTGGGCGCCCTGCGCCCGAGCGAGGCAGGTGGCCGCTCCACCGCCTACCTGCTGAATCTGGACTAGACCGAAGCTCCCCTGTCTGGACGGCCCAAAGCCGTTCGCTTGCGTTGACGAGAATCGGCTTTTGCCCTCTCGCGCGCATCCCTGCAGACCCGCGCAAAGTCCCCTTTGTACTCGCTGCACCAGAGCAGCGTTAGAGGCAGTCCGCTCTGATCAAGATAGTATTGAAAGATCGAGTAGTCCTCCTCTGCGTGTGGCGCAGTAGTCAAGCCGGATTAGGACGGGCTGCCATCGTTATGCTGGATGAAATCCCTTCGGCGATGGAGTGGAAGGCGCTTCTTCGGCCGGCCCTCCCTTTCCCTGGCACGTTGCTGCGCTTCCCTGACCCGCCTCGGGCAGGCCGGGCAGCCGGTTCCCACGGATGACAATCGGTTCGCCAGAATCGGTGACGGCAAGGCGCGGCGGCCGCTCGTCCTTCTTGCCGGCCGCCTTCCGGGCCCAATGGCCACGGCCGAGGACCGGGATCGGCCTCTACCGGACCCCCTGGACGAGGTAGCGCGCGGAGAGGTCGCTGTCGTCCGGTCACGGCGGCGGGATGCGGGCGGTCTGGGCCAGCAGCTCATTGTCGTTCCCGATCACGGCGATCATTATCGCGGCGATCGGCAGTGCCATCCAGAACTTGCTCATTGCAGTCTCCACCCAGTGATTGCGGGGCCTCTTCGGCGGGCCCTCCGGGTCAGGTAAAGCATTCCACGCCGGAGCGGTTGATCTGCTCCAGGATCCGGCGGATCTTGTAGATCTTCTCGGCATAGGCGGTCTCCGGGGCGTCGCCGTTCTTCGGCTCAGCGACCCGGCGGATGCGCCAAGCCTTCAGGAGAACGCGCTGCGCTTCGCAGGTCGTGTCCTTCTTGAAAGTCTGGTCGATGTGGGGCGCGATCTCCGGATCGATCTCCCGCTGGTCGGCCTGTCGGGCGAGCACTAAACCCTGAGCCGCCAGGGTATCGAACCGCAGCTGCTCGACGACCTGCGAGACCAGATCCTGGGGCACGCCCTGCGCCCTCAGCATTTCACCGAGGCAGCCTTCGAGCGCGGAGGAGTCGTCGGCCACCAGGCTGCCGAGGTCCTGGCCGCGGCGGCCAGTTCGACGAAGAGGGCGCCGCACAGCAGGCCCAGCGGGATCTTCACGAAGATCGGCGTGTTCATCTGCCGGACGACGGGCAACTCCGCGAAGTCGGCATCGACGGTCGCGTAGATCGCGACGATGACGATGAAGAGGATCGAGGCGAGGCAGACCAGCAGGATCGCGACGAACGAAACGAGATGGAATTCCGCCCAGGCGCGTGCGCGCTTCAGGTGGGGGTTGCCTCGCACGGCGGCGTAAATCAGCGCGCCGACCGTGATCAGCAGCAGAAAGCCGAGCTTTTCCAGATGAATCAAAGAAGTCGCTCCACTTGTCGATGCTGCGATACAAGTCGAGACTTCAGCGACTACAACCTGACATATAGCAGCGCCCGGAGCGAGCGGGCATCTGTGGTAGCCATTTCGGGGCCGTACAGGCGAATTTCATCACCTGTCAGTTGTAGCGCCCGTCGACCGCCGGCCGGGGCCGACGGGCCGATCGGGAATGGACCTGGCACCCAGGCGCACCGCCTGCCCGCCTAGGTGCACCGGTTCTTCGCGCTCTTGAAGTGCTGGGCCCTCGGCGTCGACTACAGCCTGCGCCGGCGACACATCCAGTCCTACCGGCGATCTCAGCCAGCGTAGCGTTAATTCCGGCCTTGTTGCGGATGAGGTGTCGGCGGCGTTACCTCGAGTCCGCATTCTCCGCACGCCTGAACAGCAATTTGCGAGTGGGGTTGAGACAAGGCGACATCCAAGGGAAGGGATGCGCTGTGGCTCTGGCGACCGTACGCGCCAGACTAACCCGAATCTCAGGTTCGTGAGTCGCGCGCCAGGCATCGAGGAGAGCAGAGACAATGTGCCTTCGACTGCTCTCGGTTAGTGTCGCGAGATGAACGGCAGCCACCTCCACCTCGAGAGAGCGGCGCGTTGCGCTCCCCCGCGCTGCCTCGATCCGATCAGTAATTGCTCCAGGGAGACCATTGATGCCGGTAGCCTGATACCACTGCGCGGCGAGTCCCAACAGGATCTCGCGGCGGCCTTGCAATAGCGGGCGCCCCATCGCAGCATTAGCGAGTCGTTCGACAATGTCCTTGGGCAGATCCGAAACCTGCGCCGCCCGGCCGAGACCGACGAGAGCATCCTCGTCACCGGCTGCGATCACCATTTCTCCACGATAGTTGGCGGCGCTAGGCGGGAATCGAGATGAAGGGGATAGGCGCGCGACGAGGATATCGCGGTGTGCTGCGGCAAGGCCGCCCCAGACC
The DNA here is from genome assembly GCA_009377535.1 of Kiloniellaceae bacterium. Taxonomy (GTDB): domain Bacteria; phylum Pseudomonadota; class Alphaproteobacteria; order Kiloniellales; family Kiloniellaceae; genus Pelagibius. The sequence continues at coordinate 645 of WHTV01000007.1, read as the reverse complement.
GCCAAATAGCCGAGACCACGATGGAAGTCGCTCATTGTGCGCTCCTCGCGGGCGTTCTCGGTGGCCCATCGCTGTAGCTGGCCGCCCACGTCCGCATCGAGAAATCTGGAATTGGCGGACAAGGTCGCGAAGGCGCACAAAGGGCCGAAGTCATGCTGCGCTGGTGGCGTGTGCATGCGGGCCACGAGCGCCGCAATGAGGCTCTGAGGCAGGCGCTGAGTGGGCGCGACCGCCTTAACGAACGCTGGGGCCGGCGTGTCAGGGCACAGATCCACCTCGTCTGCCCGTACAAGCTCTTCCGCAAGAGCCAACGCCTTCTCCGCGAGGAGGCCCCGCGCTCCGAGCTCCATGAGGGACAGGTAGGCCAGATGCTGCTCACGCGTCGGTGGGAGCCCCAGTGAACCCGTCAAAGCTGGGCGCGCTGCCTCGACGAGTTGGCTCTCGTACTTCGCTCGCTGATGGTCATCGGCCAGCATCGCAAGTGCGAATCTGGCGTGGTGGCGGCACCAGCCGTGCAGGAGAGGAGCGATTTCGGCCTGCGCCACACGAACGAAGGCGCCTCGGTCGGCTGCAGTCGCTATCAAGGTCCAGAGCGCTGCGGCATAGGCGCGAAACTCGGCCGCGCGCTGCTCGGGACCTTGATCG
>WHTV01000079.1 GCA_009377535.1 Kiloniellaceae bacterium | reverse complement strand
CAGCGGGCTTCCTGACGCGATGACGCTCCGCCATAGTTTGAGAAATCCGGGCTAGGGCGGGGATCCCGGTGACAGCAGTCCTTATCCTCATCGGCCTCATGGTGCTGCTCGCCAGCGGATTGCCGATCGCCTTCGCGCTGGGCGGGCTGGGGCTCGCCATGCTGGTGCTCGGCGGCTTTTCGCCGGTCATGGTGGCGCAGGGGCTCTACAGCACCACCGACAACTTCATCCTGCTGGCGGTGCCGCTCTTCCTGCTGATGTCCAACGTGCTGCTGAAGGGCGGCGTGGCGCGCGATCTGTACGCCGCGGTGCAGAGCTGGGTCGGCCATTGGCCGGGCGGGCTGGCGGTGGCCACCGTGGTGTCCTGCGCCATCTTTGCCGCCATCTCGGGCTCCTCCGTCGCGACGGCGGCGACCATCGGCACCGTGGCGATCCCCGAGATGAGCCAGCGCGGCTACAACCGCAGCTTCGTGCTCGGTCTGCTGGCGGCCGGCGGCACGCTCGGCATCCTCATCCCGCCGTCGATCCCGATGATCGTCTATGGCGTGATCACCGAAGAGTCCATCATCGACCTCTTTCTCGCGGGTATCGGGCCCGGCCTCATGCTGGCCGGTGCCTTCATCGTGTTCTCGGTGATCTACGCCCGCTTCGGCGGCGCCTACCAGCCGATGCCGCGTGCCGGCTTCGCCGAGCGCGTCGCAGCGACCCGCCGCGCGCTGCCGACCATGGCCCTGGCGGTCATCATCATCCTCGGGCTCTACCTCGGCATCTTCACGCCGACCGAGGCGGCCGGCATCGGCTTCGCGCTGGCCCTGCTGCTGACGGGGGTGGTGCTGCGCAGCCTGACCTGGGAGGGCTTCAGGGACGCCGCCATCGACGCCATGCAGACCACGGTCACCATCTTCCTCATCCTGGCCGGCGCCAAGATCTTCGGCAAGGCGATCACCCTCTACCGCATCCCGCAGGACATCTCCTTCGTGATCTCCAGCAACATTGCGGAACCCTGGGTCTTCATCCTCATCATCTGCATCGTGCTGCTGCTCATGGGCTTCTTCCTGGAGGCCCTCTCCATGATGCTGATCATGATGCCGGTGCTGCAGCCCTCGCTGCTGCCGCTGGGGATCGACGCCATCTGGTTCGGCATCGTCTTCGTCATCATGGTGGAGTGCGCGCTGATCACGCCGCCGGTGGGCCTCAACCTCTTCGTCATCCAGGCCGTCGGCAAGGCGGAGATCGGCGAGGTGGTGGCCGGCGTCTGGCCCTTCATCCTCATCATGCTGGCCGCGGTGGTGGTGATCTACTGGCTGCCCGACATCGCGCTCTATATTCCCTTCAAGCTGTGATCCCGTTCCGTCGATAGCGAGGTACCTGCCATGACCCAGAGCGCCCTTCGCGCCAGCCGCGCCGCAGTGCTGCGCTCCCTGCTCGCCCGGCCCGAGTTGACGGTAATGCCCTGCTGCTTCGATGCGCTCTCCGCGCGGCTCATCGAGCAGGCGGGCTTCCCGGTCACCTTCATGAGCGGTTTCGCCGTCTCCGCCGCGCGCCTCGGCCTGCCGGATACGGGCTTGATTTCCTACGGCGAGATCGTGGATCAGGGCCGCAACATCTGCGCCGCCACCACCATTCCCGTCATCGGCGACGGCGATACCGGCTACGGCAATCCGGTGAATGTGAAGCGCACGGTGCGCGGCTATGCCCAGGCCGGATTCGCCGCGGTGATGATCGAGGACCAGGTCTGGCCGAAGCGCTGCGGACACACCCGCGGCAAGGCAGTGGTCGAGCGCGGCGAGGCCGTGGCGCGCGTGCGCGCCGCCGCCGACGCCCGCGACGAAGGGGCCGACATCCTGATCCTGGCGCGCACCGATGCCCGGGCCACCGACGGCCTCGACGAAGCCCTGCGCCGTATCGAGGCCTTCGCGCAGGCCGGCGCCGACATCCTTTTTCTCGAGGCGCCGAAGTCGGAGGCTGAGATGCGCGCCTTCTGCCAGGCGACCGACCGGCCGACGCTCGCCAACATGGTCGAGCAGGGCGAGACGCCGCTGCTGCCGCCTGCCGTGCTGCAGGAGATCGGCTACAGCCTCGCCGCCTACCCGCTGACGCTCTTGTCGGCGGCCATGAAGGCGATGCAGGACGCGCTGGCCGCCTTCAAGGCGGGCCGCCACCCGGAAAACCTCCTCGACTTCGCGACGCTGCGCGAGGCGGTCGGCTTCAACGACTACTATGCGGAGGAGGAGCGCTATCGGAGCGAGTAGCCTCTTCCTTCTGGGTGTCGACGGTCGCTTTCAGCGCGTCCTTGCCGCTGCGTGCCGGGGCGGTGTCGGCGCCCGGCCCGTAGTCGGCCGGATCGACACGGCCTTCCGCGCTGCGCCGGGGAAAGAACATACGCTTGATGAGTTGGGGCAGCAGCATCGCTCCGCCTCCACTGCCGTTGCCGATAACCTGGCAACGTGGCGCGGGAGGCTAGGTTCCGTCAGGCCGCCGGGACCTGCAGCAACTCCGGCAGTGTGAAGATCTCGCGGCTCTGCGTGACGCCGCGGAAGCTGTGGCGGCCGACGGAGACCAGGGAGCCGGGCACGAAACGCTCGAACTCCTCCGAGACCAGCACGCCGATGCCCAACTCCTTGGTCAGCACGTCCATGCGCGCGGCCTCGTTGGTGGCCGGGCCGATCACCGTGAAGTCGAGCCGGCTGGCCGACCCGATGTTGCCGTAGGTCACGTTGCCGAGGTGCAGCGCGAGACCGAAGCGGAGCTCTTCGCGGCCCAGAGCGGTGATTTCGGCGTTCACCTCGGCCATGCGCAGAAGCGCGTCGCGCGCCGCCGCGATGGCGCGGGTGCAGGCGGACTTGCCGCAGTACATGCCGTCGTCTTCAGGGGCCGCTCCGGCGGCGCAGTACAGTTGGCCGGGGTCGTCGCAGGGGTTCACCTTGTCCATCGGGAAGATGGCGAGCAGTCCGTCGCCGATGAACTTCAGCACCTCGCCGCCGCGCTCCAGCACGGCGCCGCCCACCGCCTCGAAGTAGCGGTTCAGCAGGTCGAGGTAGTCGGCCCGCGATAGAGTGTCGGCGAGCGCCGTGGAGCCGCGCAGGTCGCAGTACCAGATGACCGCTGGAATATCCTCGCCGTCGCCGCGCTTGATCAGGCCGTTCAGCACGCGCTGGCCGGTGTGGGCGCCGAGATAGGTGTCGAGCAGGGAGCGTGAGGTGCGGTGCAGGGCGTGGACCTCGAGCAGGCGGCTCAAGATCGGCAGGACCTCGTGAATGCAGCCGAGTTCCTCGGTGGTGAAGCCGCCGGGCCGCTCGCTGGCCAGGCTCAGCACGTTGATCTTGCCGTTGGAAAAGCGCATGGGCATGGCCACGTAGTCGGTCGCGCCTTCGGTCAGCAGGTCGTCCAGAATGGGAAAGTCGCGCGGCGGGTTCGGTCCCTCCAGGCGCCGGCGGATGCCGCCTTCGCCGGCGAAGATGCGCACGAGCGGGCTCTTCAGGTAGGCCTCCGACAGCATGCTGTAGTGCGGCAGGTCGCGCTCGTCGACGACACTCTCGCCCCGCCGCCAGACGAAGGCGTTGCTGGCGAGCTGCGGGTGCAGGGTCGGGATGATCACCGTGAGGCGATAGATGCCGAAGCCCGCCTCGACCAGCTGGCGGGCGAAGCGGTCGACAAGCTCGGCGGAGGAGGTCGCTTCCCAGGCCTCGCGCAGCAGCCAGCCGCTCAGCGGGTTGCCGGTGTCGGTGGCCGTCTCGCCCGGGTGGATCTCGAGCGGCTGAGCCTGCTCGAACCAGGCATCCATCTTGTTCCAGTAGAACGCGATGTAGCCGCGGATGCCGAGGCCGTCCTCGATCGGGTCCTCGTAGCTCCAGGCCGCATTCTCCGCCGCCTTGTCGCCGACCGCCACCGACCAGTAGGTGGCGGTGCCCTTGAAGGGGCAGTAGGTGTGATGGTCGCTGGGCTTGAGGAACTCCATGGCGATGTCCTGGCGCGGCAGATAGTAGACCGCCGGCAGGCGGGTCTCCTTCAGCACCAGGGCGCGGCGGCTGTCGGCGATGACCTGACCGTTGAACACCACCTTCACCCGTTTGGTGCTGGGCTCCACCGCGACGCTGTATTCGCTGAGAGCGAGGGCTGCTGGTTGCTTCGGCGCGAGGGGCGCTAACTCTGCCATGGCGGGTTCCTGCGGGTCGGGCGGGAGGGGGCCCACGGCCCGCCACCCCAAGTTGTCGGGAAGTCGCGACCCCCAATATAGGAAGCCTGACGGAAATGAGAACTGCGTATCGGTCATAGCCGCCGGTCTGCTGACAGAACGGCGTCGGTGGATGTTCGCGATTTTCGGTTCCGAAAATAACTGACCTGGCCTATACTCGCGCGGCCAGGACAGGGGAGTCGATCGCAACCGTGAGACCTTCAGAGACGTCGGAGCTGGCGGGGGCGCCGCGCAGCGAGCTGAACCAGCGCCAGGAGCAGATCATCGCCCTGGTGCGCGAGCGCGGCTTTGTCGCCATCGAGGCGCTGGCCGAGCATTTCAGCGTGACGCCGCAGACCATCCGGCGCGACATCAACCAGCTCTGCGACCTCGGACTGCTGCGACGCTACCACGGCGGCGCCGGCCTGGCGTCGAGCGTCGAGAATCTCGCCTACCAGACCCGCCAGGTGCTGCACCAGGAAGAAAAGACCCGCATCGCCCGCGTGCTGGCGGCGGAGGTTCCCGACAACGCCTCCCTCTTCATCAACATCGGCACCACGACGGAAGAGGTGGCCAAGGCTCTGGTGGACCACAACGGGCTCCGCATCATCACGAATAATCTCAACGTTGCCAACATCTTGGGCGGAAAGCCGGATTTCGAGGTCATCGTCGCCGGCGGCGTCGTGCGCAGCCGTGACCGCGGCATCGTCGGCGAGGCCAGCATCGACACTATCCAGCAGTTCAAGGTCGACTTCGGCATCATCGGCATTTCCGGCATCGACGAGGACGGCACCCTGCTGGACTTCGACTATCGCGAAGTCCGCGCGGCCCAGGCCATCATCAAGAACTCCCGCCGCGTGTTCCTCGCCACCGACCACACCAAGTTCGGCCGCAATGCCATGGTCCGCCTCGGCCACATCGACGAGATCGACGCCATCTTCACCGACCGCGTGCCGCCCAAGGCGATGCTGGACATCCTCGCCGCGGCGGAGGTCGAACTCCACGTCGCCCCGGCGGACTGACCGGCCCGCCCCGGCACGCCGACGCAAGCGCCGCGCAGCTCCCGGATTTTCATTTCCTGACGCCGATGTTCGGTCGGAATGGCTGTCTGCTGCCAATTCTTCGGCGGCAAGGACTTCATGTTCCAACGCTTTGACCAAGAATGTTCGGAAATGAAAATTTCCGATTGCGCGGCTGCGCGGACCTCCTTTATGCTTCCGGCAGAACAGGAACCCGGCCGCTAGGCTGGAAAGACCCGAAAACGGGCGGTTATTGGGGAGGCAGGCTTTCGGAAATGCCCGAAGTTCTGGACATCGTTGTGGTTGGCGGCGGCATCAATGGTGCCGGAATTGCGCGCGACGCCGCCGGGCGCGGCCTCTCCGTGTTGCTTTGCGAAAAGAACGATCTCGCCAGCGCCACCTCGTCGGCCAGCACCAAGCTGATCCACGGCGGCCTGCGCTATCTCGAGTATTACGAGTTCCGCCTGGTGCGCGAGGCGCTGATCGAGCGCGAGGTGCTGCTGCGCGCCGCGCCGCACATCATCTGGCCGCTGCGCTTCGTGCTACCCCACAACAAGGGGCTGCGCCCGGCCTGGATGATCCGGCTCGGCCTCTTCCTCTACGACCACCTCGGCGGGCGTCAGCTGCTGCCGGCTTCCGAAGGCATCGACCTGCGCCGCCACCCGGCGGGGGCGCCGTTGGAGGCCGGCCTGCGCAAGGCCTTCGTCTACTCCGACTGCTGGGTGCAGGATTCGCGCCTGGTGGTGCTGAACGCCATGGATGCGGCCGAGCGCGGCGCCGAGGTGCTGACCCGCGTCGAATGCCTCTCGGCCCGCCGCGAGGGCGCGCACTGGCGCGTGGTGCTGCGCGACCGCCGCGAAGGCGGCCAGCGCGAGGTCCTGGCGCGCGCCCTGGTCAATGCCGCCGGGCCGTGGACGGCCGAGTTCGTCGAACAGCGCGCCGGCCTCAACAGGGCGCAGTCGCTGCGCCTGGTGAAGGGCTCCCACATCGTGGTGCCGAAGCTCTTCGATCACGATTTTCCCTATATCTTCCAGAACCCGGACGGGCGCATCGTCTTTGCGATTCCCTACGAGGACGACTTCACCCTGATCGGCACCACCGACGTGGACTTCACCGGCGACGCGGCCGAGGTGGCGATCACGGAGGAGGAGACGCGCTATCTCTGCGACGCGGTGAATGTCTACTTCAAGCGCAAGATCGGCCCCGCCGACGTGGTGTGGACCTATTCCGGCGTGCGCCCGCTTTACGACGATGCCGCGGAGAGCGCGTCCTCGGCCACGCGCGACTACGTACTGCAGCTCGACCACGGCGACGGCCAGGCGCCGCTGCTCAGCATCTTCGGCGGCAAGATCACCACTTTCCGCAAGCTGGCCGAGCACGCCCTGGCCAAGCTGGAAGAGGCCCTCGGTCCGCTGGGGCCGCCCTGGACCGCCACCGCCGCGCTGCCGGGCGGCGACATGCCGAATGCGGACTTCGAAGGCTGCCTCGAGCGTTTCCGCCAGGCGCACCCCTGGCTGCCGGCGACGCTGGCGCGGCGCTACCTGCGCAACTACGGCACCCGCGCCGAGCGTCTGCTCGATGGCGCCAGCGATGTGGCGGGTCTCGGCGAGCATCTCGGTGACGGCCTCTATGCCGCCGAAGCGCGCTACCTGATGCGCGCCGAGTGGGCGCAGACCGCCGACGATATGCTGTGGCGGCGCTCGAAGATGGGCCTGCACGTCTCGGAGGCGACCAAGCGCAACATCGAGGAATGGCTCGACCGCAGCCGCGGTTCCCGCGAACGGCAGGAGTCCGCCTGATGACTCTGGAGTTGCGCAACGTCAGCAAGCGCGTCGGCGCCGAGCTTCACATCAGCGAGGTGAACCTGACTCTGGAAAAGGGCTCGCAGAACGTGCTGCTGGGGCCGACCCTCGCCGGCAAGACCTCGTTGATGCGGCTCATGGCCGGGCTCGACCGTCCCACCGACGGCGACATCCTGGTCGACGGAAAGAGCGTGGTCGGCGTGCCGGTGCAGAAGCGCAAGGTGGCCATGGTCTACCAGCAGTTCATCAACTACCCGACGCTGTCGGTCTACGAGAACATCGCTTCGCCGCTGCGGGTGGCCGGGGCCGACGGGGCGACCGTCGACCGCAAAGTGCGTGGCGCCGCCGAGTTGCTGAAGCTGACGCCCTTTCTCGAGCGCCTGCCCCTGCATCTCTCGGGCGGGCAGCAGCAGCGCACGGCCATCGCCCGTGCCCTGGTGAAGGACGCCGGACTGGTGCTGCTCGACGAGCCGCTGGCCAACCTCGACTACAAGCTGCGCGAGGAACTGCGCGTCGAGTTGCCGCGCCTCTTCGCGGAGAGTGGTGCGATCTTCGTCTACGCCACCACCGAGCCGCATGAGGCGCTGCTGCTGGGCGGTGCCACGGCGACGCTGTCGGAAGGGCGGGTCACGCAGGTCGGCACCACCATCGATGTCTATAGCCGCCCCTGCGACCTCGTCACGGCGCAGACCTTTTCAGATCCGCCGCTGAACGTGGTGCCGATGCAGAAGTCCGGCGGCCGGCTCAGCTATGACGGCAAGTCGATCGCGACGCCCACGGGGACCGAGACGCTCGCTGACGGCCTCTACAAGGTGGCGATCCGGCCGCACCACCTGTTGCTGCATCGGCCGCCCGGCGAGTCGATCGAGGTGCAGGCGACGGTGTCCGCCACCGAAATCACCGGCTCGGAGAGCTTCGTCCACGTCGAGCACGGCGGCTCTCGCTGGGTGGCGCTGACCCACGGCGTGTACCGGCTGGAGATCGGCGACCGGGTGGCGGTCTTCCTCGATCCCACCGGCTTCCTGGTGTTCGACGCAGAGGACCGCCTGGTGGCCGCGCCCGCCGCCGCCGTGCGGCAGACCGCAGGGAGGGCCTGAGCATGGCGCGCATCACCCTCGACAAGATCGCCCATTCCTATCTGCCGCGTCCCACGACCGATGCCGACTTTGCGCTGAAGGAGATCGACCACGTCTGGGAGGACGGCGGCGCCTATGCCCTGCTGGGGCCGTCGGGCTGCGGCAAGACCACGCTGCTGAACATCATCTCCGGACTGCTCGTGCCTTCGCTCGGCAACATCCTGTTCAACGAGGAGGACGTCACGCGCCGGGCGCCGGAGCAGCGCAACATCGCCCAGGTGTTCCAGTTCCCGGTGATCTACGACACCATGACCGTGGCCCAGAACCTGGCTTTCCCGCTGGTCAACCGCCGGGTGCCGAAGGGCGAGATCGGCAGGCGCGTCACCGAAGCGCTCGATATGCTTGACCTCGCCGGCAAGGCCAACCGTAAGGCCAGAGGTCTGACCGCCGACGAGAAGCAGAAGATCTCGCTCGGCCGCGGCCTGGTGCGCTACGACGTCAACGCGATCCTGTTCGACGAGCCGCTGACCGTCATCGACCCGCACATGAAGTGGCAGCTGCGCACCAAGCTGAAGGAGCTGCACCGCCGCTTCGGCCACACCATGATCTACGTCACTCACGACCAGACCGAGGCGCTGACCTTCGCCGACAAGGTGGTGGTGATGTACGAGGGCGAGGTGGTGCAGATCGGTACTCCGGCGGAGCTGTTCGACGAGCCCGCGCACACCTTCGTCGGCTACTTCATCGGCTCGCCCGGCATGAACGTGCTGCCCTGCGAAGTGGCCGGCGACCGGCTGCGCCTCGGCGGCAGGGAGATCGTCCTGAAGCGCAGCTACCCGGAGCTCCGCGGATGCACCGAACTCGGCATCCGGCCGGAGTTCGTGCGCCTGGCCCGGCCGGGCGAGGGCCTGCCGATCACTGTATCGCGCGTGGAGGACATCGGCCGCTTCAAGATCGTGCGCGCCAAGCTGGAAGGCTACAGCTTCGACGCCGTGCTGCCCGAGGGTGCGGAGGTGCCGGAGGGCGCCAGCGCGGTGATCGACCCGATCCGCATCAACATCTACCAGGATTCCCACCTGGTGCGGGGAGGCGCCTGAGCCATGGAGAAGACGCTCAACAACAAGGCCTGGTTCATGGTCCTGCCGGTGCTGTTCATCGTGGCACTGAACGCGATCGTGCCGCTGATGACGGTGGTCAACTACTCGGTGCAGGACACCTTCGGCAACAACGTCTTCTTCTTCGAGGGGACGCGCTGGTTCACTGAGGTGCTGCATTCCGGCCGCTTCCACGCCTCCCTGCAGCGCCAGTTCCTTTTCACCTTCACGATTCTCGTGATCGAGATCCCGCTGGGTGTCGCCATCGCCCTGACGATGCCGCGCAGGGGCTTCTGGGCCTCTGTCTGCCTGGTGCTGATGGCGCTGCCGCTCCTGATTCCCTGGAACGTGGTCGGCGCGATGTGGAACATCTACGCGCTGCCCGACATCGGCCTGCTCGGCTACGGCCTCAACTGGCTTGGCTTCAACTACGACTACACGCAGCAGCCGACCGCCGCCTGGTTCACGGTCATCCTGATGGACGTCTGGCACTGGACTTCGCTGGTGGTGCTGTTGGCCTACGCCGGCCTGCGGTCGATCGACGACAACTACTACCGCGCGGCGCAGATCGACGGTGCCTCGCGCTGGGCGGTGTTCCGCCACATCCAGCTACCGAAGATGAAGCACGTGCTGACCATCGCCATCCTGCTGCGCTTCATGGACAGCTTCATGATCTACACCGAGCCCTTCGTGCTGACCGGCGGAGGCCCGGGCAACGCGACGACGGTGCTGTCGATCGATCTCGTGAAAGCCGCGCTCGGGGAGTTCAACCTGGGTGTCGCCGCGGCCATGAGCATCATCTACTTCCTGATGACGTTGCTGGTCTGCTGGCTGTTCTACACGATCATCATGCAGGGAGAGAAGGAATGAGACTGCACCGCTGGCTGGTGCCGACGCTCTACATCATCTTCCTGATGCTGCCGATCTACTGGCTCTTGAACATGTCGTTCAAGACCACGAACGAGATCCTCGGCGGCTTCTCGTGGTTCCCGGCCAACTTCACCATCGCCAGCTACGTCAAGATCTTGACCGATCCGACCTGGTACAACGGCTACATAAACTCCATCATCTATGTCGGCCTGAACACGGTGATCTCGGTCTCCTTCGCGCTGCCGGCCGCCTATGCCTTCTCGCGCTACCGCTTCCTCGGCGACAAGCACCTGTTCTTCTGGCTGCTGACCAACCGCATGGCACCGCCCGCGGTCTTCGCGCTGCCGTTCCTGCAACTCTACTCGGCGCTGGGGCTGTTCGACAGCCATCTTGCCGTCGCGCTGGCCCACTGCCTGTTCAACATTCCCCTGGCGGTGTGGATCCTGGAGGGCTTCATCTCCGGCGTGCCGCGTGAGATCGACGAGACGGCTTATCTCGACGGCTACTCCTTCCCGCGCTTCTTCACCAAGATCTTCATGCCCCTGATCGGCAGCGGAATCGGTGTCACGGCGTTCTTCTGCTTCATGTTCTCCTGGGTCGAGCTGCTGCTGGCCAAGACGCTGACCTCGGTGGAGGCGAAGCCGATCGCCGCGGTGATGACCCGCACGGCCAGCACCTCGGGCTACGAGCTGGGCCTGCTGGCGGCGGCGGGCGTGCTCACCATTATTCCGGGCGCGATCGTGATCTATTTCGTCCGCAACTACATAGCCAAGGGCTTCGCGATGGGGAGGGTATGAGCATGGGCCTCTCGTGGATGGCCTGGACCTGGGAGACAGCCACGTTCTTCGGCGTCATCGCCTTGCTGCTGGCCGGCATGACTCTGTGGGAGATCAAGCAGCCCGGCGGCGCCCCGCGCCACGGCGTGCTCGGCCTCGACACGACCCGCGGCGACCGGCTGTTCATCTCGCTTCTCGGCAGCGCCTTCATCCATCTCGGCTGGCTGGCGCTTGCGGCCGGGCCGTTGTGGTGGGCGCTGGGGTTGTCGCTGGTCTATTCGGTCCTCGTTTTTCGTTACGTCTAGTGGCTTTTTGAGTAGGTGCGGCGTTCGGTGCCGCATTTGAGTGTCGTCAACAAGAACGCAAGGGAGGATTTCGCATGAGAAGGTATCTTCTAACGACGGCGACGGTTCTTGCCATGGTGGCAAGCACGGGCGCCGCCAGGGCGGACATGGCAGCCGCCGAAAAGTGGGTGGATGACGAATTCCAACCCTCCGTGCTCTCAAGAGCCGATCAGCTTGCCGAGATGGAATGGTTCATCAAGGCGGCGGAGCCGTTCCAGGGCATGGAGATCAACGTGCTGTCGGAGACGATCCCGACCCACAGCTACGAGTCGGAGACCCTGACCAAGGCGTTTCAGGAAATCACCGGCATCAAGGTGAACCACCAGCTCCTCGGTGAGGGCGAGGTGGTGCAGGCCGTGCAGACTCAGATGCAGACGCAGCGCAACCTCTATGACGCCTACATCAACGACTCCGATCTGATCGGCACGCATTCGCGCCTTCAGCTTGCCGTCAACCTCACCGACTTCATGGCCGACGAGGGCAAGGACGTAACCAACCCAGGGCTCGACCTCGACGACTTCATGGGCAAGTCCTTCACAACCGGGCCGGACGGCAAGCTCTACCAGCTGCCCGACCAGCAGTTCGCGAATCTCTACTGGTTCCGCAAGGACTGGTTCGATCGGGAGGATCTCCAGGCCAAGTTCAAGGAGATCTACGGCTACGACTTGGGCGTGCCTGTCAACTGGTCGGCCTATGAGGACATCGCCGAGTTCTTCAGCGTCCACGTGAAGGAGATCGACGGCGTCCGCGTCTACGGCCACATGGACTACGGCAAGCGCGCTCCCGACCTCGGCTGGCGCATGACCGACGCCTGGCTGTCGATGGCCGGAACCGGCAACGAGGGCTCGCCGAACGGCATTCCCATCGACGAGTGGGGCATCCGCATGGAGGCGGGCTCCTGCAACCCGGCGGGCGCCAGCGTCAGCCGCGGTGGTGAGGCGAACGGGCCGGCCTCGGTCTACGCCATCCGCAAGTGGGACGAGTGGCTCCGCAAGTATGCTCCTCCGGGTGCGGCCAGCTACGACTTCTATCAGTCGCTGCCGGCACTGAGCCAGGGCAACGTGGCCCAGCAGATCTTCTGGTACACCGCCTTCACCGCCTCGATGGTGGCGCCGCAATCTGAAGGCAACAACACGGTCGACGAAGCCGGCAAGCCGCTGTGGCGGATGGCGCCGAGCCCGCACGGCCCCTACTGGAAGGAAGGCCAGAAGCTCGGCTATCAGGACGCCGGTTCCTGGACGATCCTGACGTCGACTCCGCTCGAACGCGCCAAGGCGGCCTGGCTCTATGCCCAGTTCGTCGTGTCGAAGACGGTCGACGTGAAAAAGAGCCATGTCGGCCTCACCTTCATCCGCGACTCCTCCGTGCGGCACGAGAGCTTCACGGAGCGGGCGCCGAATCTCGGTGGCCTGGTGGAGTTCTACCGTTCGCCCGACCGCGTGCTGTGGTCGCCGACCGGCATCAACGTGCCCGACTACCCGAAGCTGGCCCAGCTCTGGTGGCAGCAGATCGGTGACGTGAATTCCGGCGCCTTCACGCCGCAGGAGGCCATGGACCGGCTCGCCAGCGAGATGGACCAGGTGATGGCCCGCATGCAGGCGGCCGACGAGCAGGCCCAGGTCTACGGCGGCTGCGGCCCGCGCCTCAACGAGGAGAAGGACCCCTCGGAATGGCTGGGCAAGCCGAACGGCCCGAAGGCCAAGCTCGACAACGAGAAGCCGGAGGGCGAGACCATTGCCTACGAGGAGATCATCAAGCGCTGGCAGTAGGCCGGCAAAGGGATCAGCCACGGCTGATGGGCCCGGGGCAAGTCCCCCGGGCCCGCCGCTTGGCGCAGCGACTTGCGCTCAAGCAGCATTTTCCTCCAGAGAACTTGACGGGGGCGGTTTCACGACCGCTCCCGAATTTTTTCTTCCGCTAACGCCCGCTGCGGGCGGCGGCGTTCACCAGGGCGGCGAGCAGGGTGAAGTCGATGGCCTCCCCGGGTGGCAGGGCATTGTCGCGCCGGAAGGCGGCCACCGCCTCGCCGAGTTTGCCGCCGGAGACGTCGTAGCCGAGCGCGGCGAGCAGCTGCGCGGCCGTCGCCGTCGGCTGGCGGCCGATCAGGCTGTCGCGCGCCGGCGCCTGGGCGCGGCCCAGGCGGTTGTTGCGGATGGGGGTCGCCGTGAGAGTGGCCAGGCTGCCGCCCTGGCTGGCCGAGTGCAGATAGAAGTCGGCCAATACGCGCAGTTCGCCCGACGAAACTACGAAAGTCGGCAGCGCGAGCTCCGTAGGCGTCGCCTCGCAGGGGTTCACCAGGCCGCCCTGCGGCGCGGCGCAGCCGAAGTGCAGGCTGACGGCGTGTGGCCAGTCGCTGCGGTAGCCGGCGCGCAGATAGGCGGCCTCGCCGCGATCGGCCGCGGCCTTCAGGGTGCTGCTGTCCCACTCCAGGCCGAGCCAGCCCGTCCGCCCCCCGATCGGCTCCTGCAGGGTGACGAGAGCCCAGTTGTTGGTCAGGTTGGCGAGGCTGGTGCCGCCCTGAGGACTGAATCCGGGCGCCACGGCGAAGTCGGCGATCTTGGAGTCCGCCAGGAAGCTGTCCTTCTGATAGGCGGCAATGAAATGCAGCTCCCGCGCCTGGAACCAGCGGTTCTCGCGTGCCGCATAGAGGCAGCGGGCCTGGGTGAGCACCTGCCGCGGGCCGATGAGGACTCCGGTGCAGAAGCCTTGCCCGGCAAGATTGACGCGGCCGAGGGCGCTCCAGGGGTACTCCCGGGCATCGGCGGTCATGCGCCCGCCCAACGCCGGCGCCTCGGCGGCCGGCGGTGCCGCGGGGCGGCCGGGGGCCTCAGGCGCCGGTTGTCGCGCGGCGCAGGCGCCCAAGAGCAGCAGCAGCCCCGCCGTCAGGCAAAGCTTGAGCGCTGGGGAGCCAGTTCGCTTGGGGGCGTTTGCCATGACGTGCTCCTTGTTGCGGCGCTGCCCCAGAGGATTGAGGTGGGCTGCAGGACGTCGGTCGCGCCGTGCTCCGGCCGGGTTCATCGCCGCCAGGGTAGCGGCTTTTCCCGCCGGCGTCGCGCCAGCACACGCCCTCGCCACATTTTGCATCCATGAGAGGGATGTCGCGTGGCATACTCCGCCGCGGTCGTTCCGCGAACAGGTTTAAGGAGTCCAATATGAAGCCGTTGCTAAGCTGCCTCGCTGCCGTCCTTCTCTCGACGGCGCTGGCATCCGTCGCGGGGGCCCAAACGGAAGTTCAGCCTCAAGCCCCCATGATCGGTGGCCCGCTGGCAGCGGTCAACGTGGTGCAGATGAGCGTCGCTCCCTTGAGCGAACAGGCCCGGGGCTGCGGGCTGGACGCCAACCTGATCCTCGACTCTTTCCAGCAGCCCTTCACCGAAAAGGGCATCGTCGTGCAGGAGTCGGCGCATGTCTGGGTCCAGCTGAAGACGACGACCCTGCGCTATGAAGGCGACGTCTGCATCACCTACATCGAGGCCCTGGCGATACAGAATACCCGCTATTTCGACCGCAAGACCGAGTCGGAGCGCAGCGGACGGGTGCTGCTGTGGAGCGACGGCGGCCTCTTGGTGACCGGCGCGTCGAACCACGGTGTCACCACCAACATCGGCTGGCGCGATCTGGCCCGCAGTTTCATCCGCAAGTGGGAAATGGACCAGTAGGGGCCCACAGAAATCCGCGGCAACGCGGTCGCACCCGGACTCCGCAGGACAGATGATTCCCGGCCGCCGTCGCGGGTGAGGAACGATTCAGCAAGAATTGTCCGGCTAGAGTGGTGCTGAGCCACAAGGTACGAGAGCGATGACGCAACGCACTAAAGACGACAAAGCGGTGGATCCGGCCGTCAGCCAGCCGATGGGCAAGGCGCCGCAGAAGGCCTACCGCAATCTGGACTTCCTGGAGAGCGCCTCCGCACGCGCGCTGCGCATCCTCTCCGAATACATCGAGCCCAATGCGCGCTTCAAGCACTATAAGATCGACGACACCATCATCTTCTTCGGCTCGGCGCGCATCCTGCCGCGCGAGGAGGCGGAGCAGCGTCTCAAGGAGGCGCGCGATGAGGGCGCCGACCTGACCGTCGCGCAGCGCAATCTCGAGATGTCGCGCTACTACGAGGCGACCCGCGAACTCGCGCGCCGGCTCACCGTGTGGTCGAAGAGCCTGCCGGAGGACGACCGCCGCTTCGTGGTCTGCTCGGGCGGCGGGCCGGGCATCATGGAGGCGGCCAACCGCGGCGCTTCCGAGGCGCGCGGCCTCAACGTCGGTCTCAACATCTCGCTGCCCATGGAGCAGATCGACAACCCCTACATCAGCCGCGAGCTGAACTTCGAGTTCCACTACTTCTTCATGCGGAAGTTCTGGTTCGCCTACCTGGCCAAAGCGGTGGTGGTGATGCCCGGCGGCTTCGGCACCCTGGACGAGTTCTTCGAGCTGCTGACCCTGGTGCAGACCGGCAAGATCCGCAAGCAGATGCCAATGGTGCTCTTTGGCAGCCGCTACTGGTCGGAGGTCATCAACCTGGAAGCCTTGGAGCGCTACGGCACTATCAACGCCGAGGACCTGGAGCTTTTCTTCCGCACCGATTCGGTGGACGAAGCCTTCGACTTCATCACCGAGCAGCTGGCCTCCTTCGCCATCGACATTCCCGGGCCGCGGTTGTAGCACTCCGGCCTGAAAGCCGCCCCTCACCCAGCTCCGTCCAAGCTCGCTTCGCCAAGGCTACGCGACCCTCTCTCCGCCGGGGCGAGGGGCAAGTTGTTGATCACACCAGCGCCTGGCGGGGAAAGGCGAAGAGGCCGCGGCGACCGAGCAGGGTGGCCTGGAAGCCCTTCTTGAACAGGCCGGAGATTGCCGGGTCGAGCACGTTGAGGCCGCCGGTGAAGGCGCCGAAGGCGGGCAGGACGAGGCGCCGGCCGTCGGTGACGAAGCAGGGCGCCGTGATGCGTCTGCCGCGCAGCACGACCGCCGCCTTGGGGTGGAAGTGGCCGGAGACCTCGCCGCCGCGCGCGGCCGGCTCGGCCTCGTGGCGGAAGGTGAGGGCGCCTTCGCAGTAGTCCTCCGCCACCAGGCCGCCCCAGTCGGCCGGCGGCGTGGGGTCGTGGTTGCCGGCGATCCAGATCCACTCCCGCCGCGCGACGAGTGCTTTCAGGCGCGCGGCCTGGCGCGGGTCGAGGCGCCCGACGGCGTCGTCGTCGTGGAAAGAGTCGCCGAGGCAGATGACCCGTTCGACGCGGTGGCGGGAGATCACCGCCTCCAGCTTGTCGAGGGTCGCCGCCGTGTCGTAGGGCGGCAGGAGCTGGCCCCGGGCGGCGAAGGCGGTGGCCTTTTCGAAGTGCAGGTCGGCGACCACGGCAAGGCGTCGGGCGGGCCAGAGGAGGGCGCCGCTCACGTCGGCCTGCAACTCGACCCCGTTCACCAGCAGGCGGCCGGCCTTGTGCAGGCTGTCGCTCATAGCGGCAGCTCCGCCTGGCCGCGTCCGACTTCCAGGCCCTCGGTGGCCTCCGCGATGAGGGCCTGGGCGCCCTCGTCGAGCAGTTCGTCGAGGCCGCTGCCGTAGACCTGCTCCTTGCCGATTTCGAGCAAAACAGGCACGGCAAGGGGCGAGATGCGCTCGAGCCGGCGGTGGCGGATGCGGCCCTTCACCCGCCTCAGCATGTCGCCCAGCCGGCCGATGTCGGTGAGGCCGCCGGCCGCATCGGCGCGGGTCGCCTGCAGCAGGATGTGGTCGGGCTCGTGCTTGCGCAGCACGTCGTAGATGAGGTCGGCGTTGAAGGTCACCTGGCGGCCGGACTTCTCCTGGCCGGGCGCGCGCGCCTCGATGAGGCCGGCGATCACCGCCACGTTGCGGAAGGTCCGCCTGAGCATGGAGGACTCGGCCATCCACTCCTCGAGATCGTCGCCCAGCATGTCCTCGTCGAAGAGGGCGTCGACGTCCTCGGCCGCCTTCAGGCTCCACACCGCGATGACGTAGTCGGTGGCGACGAAGCCGAGCGGAGAGAGGCCGGCGCGTTCCATGCGGCGGGTCAGCAGCATGCCGAGGGTCTGGTGCGCGTTCCTGCCCTCGAAGCAGTAGGCCACCAGGAATTCCTTGTCGGCGCGCGGGAAGCACTCGACCAGCAGGCCGTCGGCGGGCGGCAGCTGGGAGCGCCAGCGCTGCAGCCGCAGCCACTCGGCCACGGCCGGCGGCAGGTCGTGGCCGGCCTCCGGGTCGGCCAGGATACCGCGCACCCGCTCGGCCAGGTGGGTCGAGAGCGGCAGGCGCCCACCGGCGTAGACGGGCACCTTGGGGTCGCCTGACGCGGCACGACTCACCACCACGGTGTTCTCCCGCATACCCTCGAAGGCGAGCAGCTGGCCGGCGAAGATGAAGGAGTCGCCCGGCAGCAGACCGTTTACGAAATACTCTTCCACCTCACCCAGTACGCGGCCGTTTCTCAGACGCACCTTCAAGACCGGCGCCTCCACGATGGTGCCGACGTTCATGCGGTAGCGTTTCACATGCGCAAGGTTAGCAACCCGGTAAAAGCCTTCCTTATCAAGGCCCAAGCGGCGATAGCGCTCATAGCTCTTGAGCGCGTAGCCGCCTGTGGCGACGAAATCCAGCGTGCGGTCAAAATCCTTCCGTGTCAGACCCTTATAGGGAAAAGCTGAGATTATTTCCTGGTAGAGCCCAGTGGCGTCGAAGGGCCCGGCACAAGCGCTTCCGAGGATATGTTGAGACAGCACATCAAGTCCGCCGGGCCGCGGCGGATCGCCGTCGAGGGAGCGCGCCTTCACGGCCTCGAGGGCGGCACGGCACTCCAGGACCTCGAAGCGGTTGGCCGGGACCAGCAGCGCGCGGCTCGGCTGGTCGAGCCGGTGGTTGGCGCGGCCGATGCGCTGCAGCAGGCGGGCCGAGCCCTTGGGCGCGCCGATCTGCACCACCAGGTCGACGGCGGCCCAGTCGATGCCGAGGTCGAGGGAGGAGGTGGCGACCACCGCGCGCAGCTTGCCCGCCGCCATGGCAGCCTCCACCTTGCGGCGCTGCTCCACCGCCAGGCTGCCGTGGTGGAGGGCGATGGGCAGGGCGTCGTCGTTCAGGTGCCAGAGCTCCTGGAACACGATTTCCGCCTGGGCGCGGGTGTTCACGAAGACCAGGGTGGTGCCCGCCTGCCGTATGCGCTGGTAGACCTCGGCCAGCGCATGCACGGCCATGTGGCCGGACCACGGCAGGTGCTCCCGCGTGGTGAGGATCTCGACCACCGCCTCGGCGCCGTCGCGGCCGATGACCCGGCGCACGCCCTCCGGCGAGGCGGTCGGCGACAGCCAGGCGGCCAGCCAGTCGGGGTCGTGCACCGTGGCCGAGAGGCCGACCCGGCGGCAGCCGGGGCTCAGGCTCTGCAGGCGGGCGAGGCCGAGGGCCAGCAGGTCGCCGCGCTTGGTGCCGGCGAAGGCATGCAACTCGTCGATCACCACGCACCTGAGGCTCCCGAAGACCTGCGGCGCGTCGTAATACGACAGCAGCAGGGCGAGGGACTCCGGCGTGGTCATCAGGATGCCCGGCGGCTTGCGCCGCTGGCGCTGGCGCTTGCTGTGGGGGGTGTCGCCGGTGCGCGTCTCGCAGGTAACCTCCAGGCCCATCTCTTCGATCGGCTGGGTGAGGTTGCGGTGGATGTCCACCGCCAGCGCCTTCAAGGGCGAGATGTAGAGGGTGTGCAGCCCCTCGTGGGGCTGCCCGGCAAGCTCGACCAGGGAGGGCAGGAAACCCGCCAGGGTCTTGCCGCCGCCGGTCGGCGCGATCAGCAGGGCCGAGGCCCCGGCCTCGGCCGCCGCCAGCATCGCCAGCTGGTGCCCATGCGGCGCCCAGCCGCGCGCCCGGAACCACGCTGCAAAGCGCGGCGGCAGAGCGGAAAGCTGGGTCTCGGGCAGAAGGGCAGGTTGGCTCAAAGCACGATCCTGTCCATGATCACATGGTAGAACTTTCGCGCGCCACCGGAGCTTGGCATGAGAAAGTCCGACTGGGTGGAGTTCCAAAGCTCAGCCAGCTCATCGTCCTTGGCGTCAGACGTTGTGATGGAACGAAGGAAATCCCGCAGCGATTCCTGCTCCCTACTCGACAATCCTCCCAAGGCACTATCAATGACTGCCTCATGAGAGGCTTGAAGATCGAACACGTCCTGATGAAAGCAGGCGGCAAACTTCAGGAACTCAGGAGGGGCTCGCATCAGAGAACTCGCGGTCGGCGGAGGCTTGAGTGGCAGAGGCCTAACATAGACTCCCGCAAGGGGGTCGGTGAAGGGCGATGGTGCCGGTTTGTTCTTTTTGTCGCACTCCAGTGACGGGAGTAGGCGAGGCGGTGCCACTCCCCCGCTGTCGTCCCGGGGCTTGGCCCCGGGACCCCCTGGCGTTGGCACGGGGCGAGGGCCCACAACGCTTGCATCCTTGCCAGCCGCAGGCATGGGTCCCGGCAACGAGTGCCGGGACGACAGCGGTGTGTATAGCTGCTAGGAAGGCGGGCCAAGAAGCAGAAAACGAGGTCGCTTCAATGACATCCCACAAGCTCCGCGCCGCCGACCTGGTGGCGCGGCGTCTCTATGAGGCGGGGTGCCGTACCGCCTTCGGCATGCCGGGGGGCGAGGTGCTGACGCTGGTGGACGCGCTGGAGGCGGCCGGCATCCGCTTCGTGCTGGCCAAGCACGAGAACGCCGCCGGCTTCATGGCCGAGGGGGTGTGGCAACGCACGGGCGCGCCGGGCATCCTGGTGGCGACCCTGGGGCCGGGGGCGCTGAACGGCGTGAACGTCATCGCCAATGCCGGGCAGGACCGGGTGCCCCTGATCGTGCTGACCGGCTGCCTCGACGAGACCGAGGCGCTGACCTACACCCACCAGATCCTCGACCATCAACAGGTTATGCGCCCGATCACCAAGGCGAGCTTTCGGCTCACCGCCGAGGGCGCCGACGTGATCGCCGACAAGGCGGTCGTCATCGCCACCGAAGGCCGCGCGGGGCCGGTGCACATCGACGTGCCGATGTCGGTGGCCGATGCGGTGGTGGTGCCGCATATCCTGCGCCGTCGCCCGCCGGCGAGTCCGGTCGTGCCGGCACCGGGTCCCGACCTGGCCCGCGCGCGCCTCTGGCTCGAAGAGGCGCGGCGCCCGCTGATGATCGTCGGCCTCGATGCCCTGGCCGACGAGGCCGGCGAGGCGATCCTCAGCTTCTGCGAGACCTTCTCTGTGCCCTTCGTCACCACCTACAAGGCCAAGGGCATCGTCTCGGAGGAGCATCCGCTCTGCCTGGGCGGCGCCGGCCTTTCGCCCAAGGCCGATGCCCTGCTGCTGCCCTTTGTGCGCCAGGCGGACCTGATTCTCTGCCTCGGCTACGACCCGATCGAGATGCGGACCGGCTGGCGCGAGGTCTGGGACCCGCAGGCGACCCACGTCATCGACATCGCAGCGGCGCCCAACCATCACTACATGCACCAGGCTGGCCTCAACTTCATCGCCCATACGGCCAAGGCGCTGGAGATGCTGGGCGAGGGCGTGGCGGCGCAGGCGACCTGGATCGGCAACGAGGTCGACAAGCTGCAGGCGGGCCTCGCCGCGGCCTTCCCGACGGACGAGGCCTGGGGGCCGGCCGCCGTCATCGACGTCTGCCGCAAGGCGCTGCCGCCGGAGACGGTCGCCACCGTCGACGCCGGCGCCCACCGCATCCTGTTATCTCAGATGTGGCGCACCTACGAGCCGCGCAGCCTGCTGCAGTCGACCGCCTTCTGCACCATGGGCGGCGCCCTGCCGCTGGCGCTCGGCGCGCAGCTCGCCGAGCCGGAGCGCCCGGTGGTCGCCTTCACCGGCGATGCCGGCCTGCTGATGGTGGCGGGCGAGCTCTCCACCGCGGCCGAGCTGGGGTCGCGGGTCATCGTTGTGGTCTTCGTCGATGCGAGCCTCGCGCTCATCGAGCTGAAGCAGCGCCAGCGCCAGATGAGGAACGCCGGCGTCGACTTCGCGGCCCACGACTTCGCAGCCATCGGCCGCGCCTTCGGCGGCCTCGGCCACACCGTCACCAGCCGCGCCGAGCTGCAGGCCGCGCTCGACGACGCGCTGACCGCGGAGAGCTTCACCGTTATCG